>DATCDC010000062.1:0-60325 GCA_036510915.1 Solirubrobacteraceae bacterium
CGACGCGGCCGCCCGAGGTCGAGCCGCCGGAGCCGCCGGTCGGAGAGCCGGGGGCCGTCAGCGTGGTCGCGGCGCCGCCCGGGAGCAGCGACGACGCCGGGGCGACGAGGCCGCCGGCGAACGCGACGCGCTCACCCGAGCGCTGCGTGGCGGCGGGCTTCGGGGCGTCCGGCACGACGAGCCGCTGGGCGCTGGGGCGCTCCGGTGTCGGCCAGGCGTGGAACCCGAGCACGAAGCGGTTCAGCGCGGCGAGGCTCCCCCAGATGAGGGTGCACCCGACCGCGACGCCGAGCACGGCCGCCAGGCGCGCACGGCGGCGGGAAGGATCGACGTGAGAGGCGGGGACGGACGACACATGCGTGCATTCGGCAGATCCGTTGCAGAACTTGAGTAGATCTTTCGTCCAGCCGATCCACCGCTCTTCGGTGTATCGGGCGGGACCGGTTCTGGCGGGCGGAGGACGGGCCGCGGCGTACGGCGCGGCGCCCGCGTTCAGCGGCGGCGCGGAACCCGTCCGGCGCCCGTTCCGGCCTCGCTCGCGGGCCCGCCGCGATGGGCGATTCCGAGCACGCGCATCGCCTTCAGACCCAGGCTGAGCTTCTCGCGCCCGTCGGTGGAGCCGACGTCGAGCCCCGAGAGCTCGCGCACGCGCTCGAGCCGGTAGCGAATCGTGTGGCGGTGCGTGAAGAGCCGCTGGGCCGTGCCGGCGACGTTGCCGTCAGCGTCGAGGAACGCCTCGACCGTCGCGACGAGGTCGGTCTCATACTGGTCGTCATAGGCGACCAGCGGCTCGACCGTCTCGGCGTAGAAGCGCTGGAGCTCGGCGGGGTCCTCGGACATGGCCGACAGCAGCAGGCGGTAGGCGCCCGTCTCCTCGAATGCGAGCACCGGCCGCTCGGCGTCCCCTTCGGCGACGTTCGCCGCGAGCAGCGCCTCGCTCGCCGCGCGGTGCAGATCGCCGGGATCGGCGCAGGGCCGGCTGCGCCCGACGGTGAAGGTGTGGCCGCTGAGCCCCGCCTGCAGCTCGCGCCGCACGCTCTCGGCGGCGCGCTCGGCGACGTCCTCGGTGGCCTCCGGGAGCAGGACGATGACCTCGTCGCCGGGCAGCTCGTGGCGCTCGGTCAGCGCGGCGACCGCCCCGGGGCAGCCGGCGCGCGCCCCGCGCTCGACCAGCGAGAGCACCCGTGCGCGGCGTCCATCCTCACCGGCGACATGGGCGTGGGCGCGCACGACGAGGATGCTGGCGCCGCCGGCGAGGTCGACGCCGATCGCCTCGGCGGCGTGCAGGACCGCGGCGCCGTCGTCGAGCTCACGGGCGAGCAGGGCCCGCAGGAAGCCCTCGGCCGCGGCGGCCGAGGCGCGCTCGGGGGCGCGCAGGCGCTCGACCTCGCTCGCGATGAGCGTCGTGACCAGGCGCAGCACCAGCGGATCGGGCTCGGACCGGGCGCGCAGCTTGAGCGTCCCGACCGGCTCGTCGGCGACCCGCAGGTCGAGCTCCTCGACGCCCTCGCGCCCGCTCAGCAGCGCCTGCTCGTCGGCCGTCGAGCGCGCCGCGACGGCGAGCACGTGGCCCGCGCGATCGCTGAGCGCGAGGCTCGCATCGAGGGCACGCGCCGCCGCCCGGACGACCTCCGGCAGCCCGGCGCCCGACCCGACCGCGTCGGTGATGGCATCCAGGGCTTCGAGGTCAGGCGCGGACGGCGCACCCTGCGCCGGCGTGGACATGGCGCAGAGTGTAGGCGCCGTCGGCGCTCCGGACGATCCTGCGAGCGCGGTCCGGGCGCCCGTCAGGCCTGGAACCAGACGACGAGCGCGCCGAGCGCGACACCGCCGACGAGGAACGCCGCGACCGCGTAGAGCGAGAGGAACACCGCGGCGACGCGCTGCCAGATCCGCGAGTACGACTGCCAGGCCGGCACGGCGATCAGGCCGATCCAGGCGGTGAGCCCGAACACCGCGCTGCACGCGGCGATGAGGACGATGATCGACTCGTTGCTCATGGCGCGCCCCCATTCTGACGCAGGTGGGTGACGACCAGCGTCACCACGGCCACGAGCGAGAACCCGAGCGCCGCGGCACCCTCGCCGCCGAGCACGTCGGAGGACCAGTGCACGCGCAGATACAGGCGCGTGGTCCCGACGAGCACGGCGACCACGCACGCCACGGCGACGAGCCACCAGCGCCCGCGCAGCGCGGGGACGACGCGCACGCCGATCACGGCGAGCACGATCCAGGTCATCGCGTAGGCCGCGTGCCCGGAGGGATAGGCCGCGCCGTGGGCCTCGACCAGCGCGTTCGTCGGGCGCGGGCGATCGAGCGCGTGCTTGGCGATCTGCACGAGCGCGAACGTCAGCGCGAAGCCCGCGCCGAGCACGATCGCCTCGGTGACCTTGCGGCGCAGGGCCAGGACGAGGGTCACGAGGACGACGAGGACCTCGATCACCAGCGGCGCGCCGAGCCAGGTCAGCACCTTCGCGGCGTGCTCCCCGCCCGGCGCGTAGGCGTCGACGGCCCAGCGGTTGACGACGCGATCGGCCGCCGCGTACCCGGTGTTCGCGATGACGATCCAGTAGCCGATGAACGCGAACGAGCCGACCGCGGCGATCGCCAGCAGCGAGGTCAGCTCGAGGCCGAGCTGACCCGGCGTCAGGCGCGCGAGCAGGAACCGCGCGGGCCCGCGCACCCAGAGGATCAGCGGGCGCAGCGGCCGCATGTAGGGGCGCTCGAGCGCCGCCTCGAAGCGCGCGCGCAGCGCCTCGCGGTTCTCCGGCACACGCAGGTGGCGCACGAGCCAGATGACCCCGAACGCGACGCTGATCGCGATCCCCAGCCCCAGCGCACCCTGCTTGGCGACCTTCAGCACCGTGCTGAGGCTGCGCCCGAACAGGTAGCCGAGCATCAGGAACGTCGTCGCCCAGAGGCCCGCCCCGAGCACGTCGTACGGGATGAAGCGCCGGAACGACATCCGGCCCGACCCGGCGAGGAACGGCGCGATCGCGCGCACCAGGCCGACGAAGCGGCCGATCAGGATCGCCTTCCCGCCGTGCCGGTCGAAGAACGCCTCGACCGTGGCAAGGCGGTCCTCAGTCATCTGGAAGCGCGCGCCGTGCCGGACGATGAACTGGCGCCCGAGGCGGCGCCCGAGCCAGTAGCTCAGGCAGTCGCCGGCGACCGCGGCCGCCCACGTCACCGCGATCAGCGTGATGATCGAGATCGTCCCCTGACCGGCGACGACGCCGCCGAGGATCATCGCGGTCTCGCCGGGGGCGATCAGCCCGACGAACGCCCCCGTCTCCAGAAACGCGAACCCGGCGACGAGCAGGTAGGTCCACTTGCCGAGGCTGTCGCCGACGTCGAGCAGCAGCTTCTCGAGATCGGGAAACCTGACCAGGCCCGTGCCGTAGACGCACAGGCCGGCGATCACGAGCACCCCGCCCGCGATCAGGGTGGGCTCGAGGTGCCGGCGGCGGCGGACGAGCAGCAGCGCGATCAGCGCCGCGATGACGTACGGCCCGACCTTCACCCGCCGGGCCCGTCCGGTCCGCGTCCGATGACGCTCTGGTACCAGGGCTCGACCGCGAGCGGCGCCGGCGTGCGGCCGGAGAGCATCACGGAGGCGGCGCGGGCGCGGTCGAGGTCGGGATAGAGCCCGATCACCGTCGGGCCCGAGCCGCAGACGAGCGCGTGCTGCGCGCCGGTGCCGCGCACGTCGTCGAGCGTCCACGCGAGCTCGGGGACGAGCGCGACGGCCGCGGGCTCGAGGTCGTTGAGGAGCAGCTCCGCGGGCGGGAGCGGCGCGCCGGCGGCGAGCGCGCCGACGAGCTCCGCCTGGCGCGCCTCGAGGTCGTTGCGCGTCCGCGGCAGGCCGAGCCGGTCGGCCTCGCGGAAGACGTCGGGGGTGCGCAGCGCGCGCTCGGAGCGCACGACGAGGACGCCGAACGGCGCCGCGTCGGGCAGCGCGCGCAGCTCTTCGCCGGCCCCGGTCGCCAGGTAGCGCCGCGGGCGCACCTGTGCCGGGACGTCGGCGCCAAGGCCCGCCGCGATCTCGCGCAGCAGCACGTCGTCGCGGAGCCCGGCGGCGCGCGCCGCGAGCCGCAGCGCCGCGCCGGCGTCGGCCGAGCCTCCGGCCATGCCGGCGGCGACCGGGATGCGCTTGTCGATCTCCAGCCGCACCGGCGCACCGCGCCAGCCGGTGCGCTCGCGGAAGGCGGCGAGCGCCGCGAGCGCGAGGTTGTCGCCCTCGACGCCTGCGCACAGGACCTCGTCAGCACCCGCCCCGAGGGCGCCCGGCACAAGCCGGACGCGGTCCAGCAGCGCGACCGGCTGCATCACGGTCACGAGCAGGTGGCGGCCGTCCTCGCGGACCGGGCCCAGCGTCAGGCCCAGGTTGATCTTCGCGGGCGCCTGTTCGGAGAGCCCGGTCATCCGTCGAGCAGCCCAAGGAGGTCGCGGAAGTCCTGCGGCGCGAGCCGCTCGGCGCGGACGTCGACCGGCAGTCCCAGCTGCCCGAGCGCCGCGCGGACGCGCTCGCGTGCACCCGCGCCGAAGCGGCCCGACAGGTCGATCGAGCGGGCCATCGCCTTGCGCCGGTGGGCGAACGCGGCCTGCACGAGCGCACGCAGCCGCGGATCCGGCGGCGGGCCGGTGCGCTCGAGGACGACGAGCACCGAGTCGACGTTGGGGACGGGGAAGAACACCGTCCGCGAGACGGGCCGCGCGACGCGCACCTCGCAGGCGAGCTGCGCGATCACCGACGGCACTCCGTACAGCTCGTCGCCGGGCCGTGCGGCGAGCCGCACGCCAACCTCCTTCTGCACCATCGCGACCCAGCGCGTGACGCCGGGCAGCTCCTCGATCGTGCGCAGGATCGCGGTCGCAGCGATGTTGTAGGGCAGGTTCGCGACGACCTTCGTCGGCGCCGGGGCGAGTGCCGCGAGGTCGAGCTGCATCGCATCGCCGACGTGGAGCGTCGTGTTGCCCAGGGGGGCGAGCGCCTCCTCCAGTGCCGGAACGAGCGCACGGTCGATCTCGACGACGTGCACGTGCGCGCAGCGCGGCGCGAGATGCTCGCTGAGGACCCCCAGGCCACCGCCGATCTCGAGCGCGACGTCCGCCTCGTCCAGCTCCGCGAGGCGCTCGATCACCCCCAGGATGTTCGAGTCCACGAGGAAGTTCTGGCCGAGGTCGCGCTTGGGCCGCACGTCGTGCTCGCGCAGGCGGCGCAGGCTGGCCTGCGTCGGCGCCGGTGTCGGGCCGTCGCTCACCATCCGAACAGCGCGGCCGCGTTGCGCTCGACGTCGGCCTCGAGCTGCTCGTAGGTCATGCCGCGGCGCTCGGCGACGAAGCGCGCGGTGTGCGCGACGAACGCCGGCTGGTTGCGCTCCTTGCGCACGGCCTGCGGCGTCAGGTACGGCGCATCGGTCTCGACGAGCAGCCGGTCGGCCGGAACGCGTGCCGCGGCGGCGGCGAGCGCCGTGTTCTTCGGATAGGTGACGTTGCCCGCGAAGGAGATCCACCAGCCCTCCGCGAGGCACTCGTCGAGGCGCTCGGGCATCGAGAAGCAGTGCAGGACGACGCGCAGCCCGGCTGCGTGCGCGCGCAGCGCGTGGAGCGTCTCCTGCTCGGCCGCCCGCGTGTGGATGATGAGCGGCAGGGCGCGGGCGCGGGCGAGCGCCGCCTGCGCGCGGAAGGCGACCTCCTGGTCGGCGCGCCCGGCACGGTCGCGGAAGAAGTCCAGGCCCGTCTCGCCGATCGCGACGACGCGCTCGTCGCCGGCCAGCGCGTCGAGGTCCTCCAGCGCGGAGTCGGAGAACCCGCTCGCCGCATTCGGGTGGCGGCCGACGGCGGCGAAGACCTCGTCGAACCCGTGGGCGGCCGCGATCGCCGTGCGGTTGCTCGCCTCGTCCATCCCGACCGTGAGGATGCGCCGAACACCGGCGGCGCGCGCGGCGGCGACGAGCTCGGCGTTCGCGGGCTCGCAGGAGTCCAGGTGGGTGTGACTGTCGATCACGCCGCGGGCAGCGCCGGCTGCTTGGGGAACAGCGGCTCGAGCGCCTCGACCTCCGTCACCGCCCCGGCGCCGAGCGCCGCGGCCGTGTAGTCGACGTCGCTCGCGCCGAGCGCGCCGAGCAGCGTCGCCGCCGTGGCGGGCAGCCACGGGGCGAGCAGGACGGTCAGCGCGCGCACGCCCTCGATCAGCGTCGCCAGCACGGTGTCGAGCTCGCCGGCCGCGGCCTCGTCCTTGGCGAGCACCCACGGCGCGCGCTCCTCGACGTAGCGGTTCAGGCGCCGCACGCGCTGCCAGATCTCCTCGAGGGCCTGCGTGATCTCGACCGCGTCGAGCAGCTCGGCGACGCGCTCGGGCAGCCCGTCGAACTCCGCCGCGATCACCGGGTCGCAGGGCACGGCCGGCACCGCGCCATCGCGGTAGCGGCGCACCATCGCCACGCTGCGGCTGGCGAGGTTGCCGTAGTCGTTGGCGAGCTCACGCTCGTAGCGCTCCTCGAACGCCGCCGCGGAGACCGAGCCGTCCTGCCCGAAGGGCACGTCGCGCAGCAGGTAGAAGCGCAGCGCGTCGGCGCCGAAGCGGTCGATCGCCTCGAACGGGTCGAGGACGTTCCCCAGCGACTTGCTCATCTTCTCACCGTCCATCAGCAGGAACCCGTGGACGAAGACGTGCTCGGGAACCGGGAGGCCTGCGGCCATCAGCAGCGCGGGCCAGTAGATCGTGTGGAACTTCAGGATGTCCTTGCCGATCAGGTGGCAGGTCGCCGGCCAGAAGCGGTCGGTGAGGTCCTCGCCGGGGACCGCGTAGGAGAGCGCCGTGTAGTAGTTGAGGAGTGCGTCCCACCAGACGTAGAAGACCTGGTCGGGGTCCCATGGGACGGCGACACCCCAGTCGACCTTGCGCCGCGTGAGCGAGACGTCCTGCAGCCCGCCGCGGATGAATGAGAGCGCCTCGTTGTAGCGCGAGCGCGGGCGCACGAACTCTGGCCGCTCGGTAAAGAGCTGCTCGAGCGGCTCCTGAAAGGCGGAGAGCGCGAAGAACCAGTTGTGTTCGTGCTCGCGCGTCAGGGGGATCTTGTGAATCGGGCACGTGTTGCCCGCGGCGATCTCACGCTCGGTCTTGAAATCCGCGCACCGCGGGCAGTACCAGCCCTCGTACGTCCCCTCGTACGCGTGACCGTTGTCCTTGACCCGCGTGAGCACCTCCTGAACCTTCGCCATGTGCTCCGCATCCGAGGTGCGGATGAAGAAGTCGTTCGTCGCGCCGAGCTGCGGCGCGAGCGCCTGGAAGCGCGTGTAGTTGCGCTCGGCGAGCTCCTGCGGCGTGACGCCCTCACGCTCAGCGGCGAGCTTGACCGGCTCGCCGTGCTCGTCCGTCCCGGTCAGGAAGAACACGTCCTCCCCGCGCTGGCGGTGGTGGCGGGCGAGGACGTCGCCGGCGATCGTCGTGTACGCGTGCCCGAGATGGGGCGCGGCGTTCACGTAGTAGATCGGCGTGGTGACGTAGAAGGTCGGTCGGGGCATCCCCGCTGAACGCTAGTGGTTGCGCGGGATCGGCTCCGGAGCGTCATGCCGGCGCCGACCGCGACGCCGAGCAGGCCGAGCCCGAGCCATGCAGCGCCGAGCGCCGCCGGCGACAGCCCGCCGCGCGGGATGGCGCGCGCGGCCGGCGTCGGTCGCGGTGCGCGCAGCGGACGCGGGGCCCGCGGCACCGGGCCGGGCGGAGCTGGACCCAGCGGGGCGTCCGGGCCACCGCCCGCCGCCAGCAGCCGCGCGGGATCGAGATAGCCGCGTGAGCGGCGCGCGACGCGCGCGCCGAGGCGCATCGCGCCGGTGGCGGACAGGCGACCGAGCGCCTGCCCCGCGCGCACCCGCGCGCCGGCGCCGACCGCCAGCGCCCCGAGACCCAGGTGCGTCGCGACCAGGGGCCCGCAGCGGACAGCGACCGTCAGCCCCGACCCCGGGAGCGCGCCGGCGAAGCGCACGCGCCCGGCACAGGCCGAGCCGACCGCTGCGCCGGGCGCCCCTGCGAGCCGCATCCCGCGGCGCGCGCCGCGCACGAACGGCGCGCCGGGGTCGAAGTGGAACGGCGCTGCAACGCGGTGGGGGAACACCGGCCAGCGCCAGCGTGCGGCACCCGCCGGCGCGGGCGTCGGCAGGGCGAGGAGCAGGAGGACGAGCGCGAGCTTCGGCATGGCGCGCGACGCTACGGCGCCGGCGCCGGCGCACGGCCGGGAGCGCGACCGGCGTGGAAGAACCACTGCAGCCGCGTGCGAGAGCGCGCGAGCGCCGCGTCAGTCCCGGCTCGCGACCGCGTCCCGGTAGAGGTCGTTCGCCGCGAGGCCCGTGAGCTCGGCGACGACCGCCGCCGCGACACGCGGCTTGGCGCCCGCGTCGACCAGCCGTCGCACCGCCGCCTGCGCCGTCGCGGCGTCGCCCGCCCCCGGCTGCGCGCCGGCGATCACGAGCACGACCTCGCCGCGGACATCTGCACCCGCGTAGCGCGCGGCGAGCACCGCCGCGCTCCCCCGCACGATCTCCTCGTAGACCTTCGTCAGCTCACGGCACACGGCGACCGCACGCTCGGGATCGAGCTCGGCCAGCACCGCCAGCGTCGCGGGCACGCGCTTGGGCGACTCGAACGCCACGAGCGTCTCCTCGGATGCCAGCACCGTCTCGAGCTCGCCCCGCCGGCGCGGCAGGAAGCCGACGAAGCGCCAGGTCTCGGCGGGCATCCCGCTCGCCACGATCGCGGTCAGCGCCGAGCTCGGCCCGGGCAGCACCTCGACCGCCAGCCCGGCCGCTGCGGCGGCCTGCACCAGCACGAGGCCCGGATCGCTGACGAGCGGCATCCCGGCGTCGCTGACCAGCGCCACCGTCTCCCCCGCGAGCATGCGCTCGACGAGCTTCGGCGCCACCCGTCGCTCGGCGTGCGCGTCGTAGCGCACGCGCGGCGCGCTCACCGCGTAGCGGTCGAGCAGCACCTTCGTCGTCCGCGTGTCCTCGCAGGCGATGACGTCGGCCTCGCGCAGCACGCTGAGCGTGCGCAGGGTGACGTCCTCGAGGTTGCCGATCGGCGTCGGGCACACGACGAGCCGCCCGGGCGTCGCGCTCACCGCGGGGCCAGCTCCTCGAACGCGAGCGTCGCGGCGCCGAGCAGGCCGGCCTCGGAGCCGAAGACCGCCGGCACGATCCTCACGGCCTCGCGCAGCGAGGGCATCGCGCGGCGCTCGACCTCCAGGCGCGCGGGGTCGAGCAGCAGGTCCCCGGCCGCGATCGCCCCGCCGCCGACGACGACGATCTCCGGGTTGAAGACGTTGACGAGGCTGACCAGCCCGCAGCCGAGACGGTGGCCGACGAGCGCGACCGACTCGCGTGCGGCCGGGTCACCGTCATGGGCGAGCTCGGTGACGAGCGCGCCCGTGATCTCACGGCCGGCGTTCAGCTCCCGCGCAAGCGCCGAATCCGGATGCGCGACGGCCGCGTCCCTGCCCGCGCGACCGATCGCGTTGCCCGACGCGTAGTACTCGTAGTGCCCGCGGCCCGGGCAGGCGCCCTGGCACGGCGGCCCGTCGAAGTCGATGACCATGTGGCCGATCTCCGCGCCGCCGCCCGTCGCGCCGCGCAGCAGGCTGCCGCCCGCGACGATCCCGCCGCCGATCCCGGTGCCGATCGTCAGCATCAACGCGTCGTCGACGCCCTTCGCCGCGCCGTGACGCCACTCGGCGAGCATCGCCGCGTTCCCGTCGTTGTCGACGGCGACCGGCAGGTTGACGCGCTCGGCCATCATCGCCTCGAACGGGACGCCGACGAGCGGCAGGTGCGGGCAGGCCGCGATCACTCCCGCGCGACGGTCGAAGACCGCCGGCACGCCGAAGCCGACGCCGAGCACCTCGCCGGGCGCCGCGTCGGCCGCCTCGGTGACCATCTCGGCGAGCGTGTCGAGCAGCGCGGTCGTGTCCATCCCCTGCGACGGGCGGTGCACCCGGTGGTGGACGCCGAGCTCGGCATCGACGGCGCCCGCGAGCACCTTCGTACCGCCGATGTCGACGCCGATGACGCATGTGGCTGCCACGGCCGCCACCATATCCGCCAATGCCCCCCGACTCCGCGCCACCGCAGCGCGACCCCGCGGCGCCCGGCCGGTCGCCCGGACCCGCCTACCGCCGCTACCGCTCCCGGCCGCAGCTGCTCTCCCGCGGCCCCGCCTCGCTCGAGGACCTGCGTCGCCGCGGCGACGGGGACGGTGCGCGGGGCCCTGGTCGGTCCGCGGCGCCCGGCGCGCCGCGTGGCCGCGCGCGCCGTCCGGTCACGGCCGGCCGCGTGGCGAAGTGGATCGCGCTGGCGCTCGCCGGCTGGCTGGCGCTGTCGCTCGTCCTGTTCCTCTTCAGCGCGCAGTTCCTGCAGACGCGTGTCGATGACCGCACGAAATCCGAGCTCGCCTCCCCCGGGCTGCCGATCGTCTCGGCGAGCACGGTCTTGATCCTCGGTTCCGACCAGCGGCCCAAGGGGAGCAAGGAGCCCGGTGCCGCGAGCGGCGGGCCCAGCCGGTCGGACTCGATCCAGCTCCTGCGCGTCGGCGGCGGCCACAGCGCGAAGCTCTCGATCCCCCGCGACACGGTCGTGAACGTCCCCGGCCACGGGCTGAACAAGGTCAACGCGGCCTACGCGTTCGGCGGCTCGGCGCTCGCCGTCAAGACGATCAAGCAGTACCTCGGCATCGACATCGACCACGTCGTCCTCGTGAACTTCACGAAGTTCCCGCAGCTGATCGACGCGATGGGCGGCGTCACGTACACCGGCGGCTGCGTCGTCTCACGCATCAACGGGGGCTTTCGCAACGGCGGCTTCACGCTGCGCCTGAAGGCGGGAACGACGCACATCGACGGCAAGCAGGCGCTCGCCCTGTCGCGCACGCGGCACAACGAGTGCAACCCGCGCGAGAACGACCTCACGCGTGCGACGCGCCAGCAGAAGATCGTCTCCGCGATGAAGTCGCGCGTGCTGTCGCCGAGCGGGTTCATCCGCTGGCCCTGGATCGCCTGGCGCGCGCCGCAGACCGTCAGCACCGACATGGGCGCCCTCGGCATGACGGGGCTCGCGGCGACGATCGCGACATCGGGGAACGCGCCGACGAAGATCCTGAAGCCCACGGGGGTCGTCACGCTGCCGGACGGTGGCGCAGGCCTCGTGGTCTCCCCGGCGGCCAAGCAGCGCGCCGTGCGCCGGTTCCTCAACGGCTGACCCTGCCACGCTCAGGGTGGGCCCGGGCCGCGGCGGCGCAGCACCACCCGCTCTCGGCCTGCACCCCTGGACGACTGGGCCGCCGGCTACTTCTTCGCCGCCGTGTCCTTCTTCGCTGGGGCCTTGTCGTCGGAGCCCTTCTCGGCCTTTGCCTTGTCCTTCTGCTTGTCCGCCATCTTCGCGTCGTGCTTGTCCGCGCCCTCGCTGGCGGAGCGCTCGAGCTCGCGGTTGCGGCGCTTGGTGCCGTAGTCCGTGTTGTGGAAGCCCTTGCCCTTGAAGTGGACGGCGACGGGGTGGAACACGCGGGTGATCGGAACGCCTGTCTCAGGATCCACGGTCAGCGTGTCGTCATGGATCGACTGCATGACCTCGAACGTCGAGCCGTCGGGGCGACGGTATTCGTAGATCGGCATCACCCCAGAGGATAGTCGGATCGGCCGCGTGTTGGCACTCTCAGCGACAGAGTGCCAGCAGCCGCGGCCCGCAGTCGCGGACTACCATGCGCCGCCATGCCCGCCGAGGACGTCGTGACCATGGACAAGATCGTGGCGTTGTGCAAGCGCCGCGGTTTCATCTTCCCCTCCTCGGAGATCTACGGCGGGCTGGGATCGACGTACGACTACGGGCACTACGGCGTGCTGCTGAAGACGAACGTCAAGAACGAGTGGTGGCGCGCGATGGTCCAGGAGCGCGACGACATCGTCGCCCTCGACTCGGCGATCCTCCAGCACCCGCGCGTCTGGGAGGCGAGCGGGCACCTCGCCGGCTTCACCGACCCGATGGTCGACTGCCGCACCTGCAAGGCGCGCTTCCGCGCCGACCACATCGGCGAGCTGCAGTGCCCGCAGAAGCCATCCAAGCACCCCGGCGAGGGGCCCGACTGCGACCTGACCGAGGCGCGGGACTTCAACCTGATGTTCGAGACGACCGTCGGGCCGGTCAAGGACTCCGGCTCGATCGCCTACCTGCGGCCCGAGACCGCGCAGGGCATCTTCATCAACTTCAAGAACGTCCTGCAGTTCTCGCGCAAGAAGCCGCCGTTCGGCATCGCCCAGGTCGGCAAGTCGTTCCGCAACGAGATCACGCCCGGCAACTTCGTCTTCCGCACGCGCGAGTTCGAGCAGATGGAGATGGAGTTCTTCGTCCCGCCGACCGAGGCCGACGCGTGGTACCGCTACTGGATCGAGCAGCGCGAGCGCTGGTACATCGAGCTCGGCATCCGGCCGGACCACCTGAAGATCCGTCCGCACGGGAACGACGAGCTCTCGCACTACTCGAGCGGGACGAGCGACGTCGAGTACCTCTTCCCGATCGGCTGGAGCGAGCTCGAGGGCATCGCCAACCGCGGCAACTTCGACCTGACCCAGCACGCCGAGTTCTCCGGCGAGAAGCTCGAGTACTTCGACCAGGGCACCGGCGAGCGCTACGTCCCGCACGTGATCGAGCCGGCCGCCGGCGCCGACCGCGCGACGCTCGCCTTCCTCGTCGACGCCTACGACGAGGAGGAGGTCGGCGGCGAGCAGCGCACGCTGCTGCGCCTGCACCCGCGCCTGGCCCCGGTGAAGGTCGCCGTCCTGCCGCTGGTCAGGAAGGACGGCCAGCCGGAGCTCGCCAAGGAGGTCCACGCGGCCCTGCGCGTGCGGATGCACACCGAGTACGACGAGGGCGGGTCGGTCGGCAAGCGCTACCGCCGCCAGGACGAGATCGGCACGCCGTGGTGCGTGACGATCGACCACCAGTCCGTCGAGGACCGCACCGTCACGCTGCGCGACCGCGACACGCTGGCGCAGGATCGCGTCGCGATCGACGAGCTGCCCGGCCTCGTCGCCGCACGTCTGGCAGCCGACTGGACGAGTCCGAAGATCGGATGAGCGCGGCTGCGCCGCCGCGGCATCAGATCCCGGTGCGCGCGGCGACCCGGCCGTGGTCGACCGCGTCGAGCAGCGCCCTGTGGTCGAGCTCGTTCTGATCGGCGTAGGCCTCCGAGAAGGTCGCGATCGCCTCGTCGAACGTGTCGCCCGAGCCCAGGTAGGACGCGATCGCGACGCGGTCGCCCGAGCGCGCGTGCGTCCGCGCGAGCGTCCAGCCGCAGGCCTTGACGTAGGAGACGAGTCGCTCGTAGGGCATGTTGTCGACGTCGGCGGAGAGCTTCCCGTCCCACAGCTGGCGGATGTAGAAGTCACGCTCGACGCCGTCCATGCCGGCGACGTGCTCCCAGCCCAGGAAGATGTCGCTCGCCCCCTGCATCAGCCGCTGCCCGGCGACGACGCGCTCGCCGTGGTTCGCGTGGACGCTCGCCCCGACGTACGGCTCGAGGACGGAGGTCTGCGCCTCCTTCGCCTGCAGCACCAGCGGATCCTGCCCGTCGCGGCCGACCAGCAGGATCACCCACGCGCGGGTGCCGACGCTGCCGACCCCGACGACCTTGCGCGCGATGTGGACGTAGCGGTAGCTCTCGAGCAGGTGGCGGCGGTCCGCCGGGAGGGTCGAGCGGTAGGTGCGGATCAGCGACTGGAAGATGTCGGCCTGGTCGCGGGCGTCGTCCGCCGGGAGCAGCTCCTCGATCGGGACGAGCAGCGGCGGCGCGCTGAGAAAGCGCAGCTCGCCGTCGACCTCGTGGGTGAGCTTGGAGAGCGCGCGCACGCTGTCCTTGTTGCGCGCCTTGCGGGCCAGCCGGCGCAGATCCTCGGTGTCCTGGCGCCTGATGTCGCTCTCGAAGCGGGCGACGAGGTCGTCCTCGTCGAGCCGCGCGTACCAGACCTCGAGGTTGCCCTGGCCGGCGAAGCGCCGCATCGCCATGCGGTACTCGCGCACCGCCGCGGTCACCGCGGCGCGCCGCTTGCCCGGCTTGAGGTCGCGCTGGCGGCACGCGATCTCGATGCTCGCCGCCATCCGCTTGACGTCCCACTCCCACGGGCCGGGAAGCGTCTCGTCGAAGTCGTTGACGTCGAAGATGAGCTTGCGATCCGGGGCGGCGAAGACGCCGAAGTTCGAGATGTGGGCGTCGCCGCAGATCTGCGCTTGCAGCCCTGAGCGCGGCGTCAGCGACAGGTCGGAGGCCATGATCGCCGCGGCGCCGCGATAGAACGTGAACGGCGAGACGAGCATGCGGCCGTAGCGGATCGGAACGAGATCCGGCACGCGCGAGGGAGCCTGGAGCTCGAGGATCTCGACGGGGTCGGGGCGCCTGGCCGGCGGCGCCCAGGCGGCGTGCGAGCTGCGCGGGACCTCGGCGCGCGCGGCCTTCCCGCGGGCGGCGCGCTCGGCGACGCTGAGGTGGTCGATCGCGGCCGGGGCATTGGACGTCGTGGTCATGTGGGGCGACTCTACGACCGGGAGGCCTCGTACGCACCTGCCAGAGCGGATGAGCCGCCTTCCGCGAACTGCGGGGAACCACGCTTTCACCCGCCCTGTGGCCGGCGGCATCATCGGGGCATGACCAGCACGCCGCAGTTCACCGCCGAGCAGGCTCGCGCGATCGGCGAGGACATCGGAATCGACTGGGCGACGGCGCCCTTCGACGTCGAGGAGTTCCGCGCCGGGATGGACGTCGAGCTCGAGCACGGCGTCCACGACCCGCAGACCGACGTGACGGGCAGCGACCCGGTCGTCACCGGCAAGATCGCGCTCGCGCACCTGAACGAGTTCCCCGACTACTACACGCGCCTCAGCGCGATGGAGGCCGAGGCAGAGGCCGCCTGGGCCGCGCGGCGCGGGGCCTGAGCCCCGCGTGAACTGACCAGTCGGTCAGTATCCTGCGGAGCCATGTCGACTTCCGCCTCCGCACCGAGATCCCACGGCTCGTCGGTCACCGCCGACATCGACTACGCCGACCTCTACCAGCGCTGGGAACGCGGCAACTGGCAGGCGACGGCGATCGACTTCACCCAGGACCGCATCGACTGGAACGAGCAGCTCACCGCCGAGCAGCGGCGCAGCGCGCTGTGGTTCTACACGCTGTTCTTCCACGGCGAGGACGCCGTCACCGACGGGCTCGCGCCGTACATCGAGGCCGCGCCGCTCGAGGAGCAGAAGTACTTCATCGCGACCCAGCAGGTGGACGAGGCGCGCCACGCGATCTTCTTCAAGCGCTTCATGGACGAGGTCGTCGGCCTCGGCGACGGGACGATGGCCGGCGGAATGCAGGCCACCGAGGGGCTCCTGACCTGGGGGCACCGGAAGGTCTTCGGCCACCTCGAGCAGGTCGCCCACCAGCTGCACCACGACCACTCGAGGGAGATGCTCTGCCGCGCGATCACGCTCTACCACGTGATCATCGAGGGCACGCTCGCCCAGCCGGGCCAGCACTTCGTGGAGACCTACCTGGAGCGGATGGACGTGCTCCCCGGCTTCCGCGAGGGCATCCGCAACGTCGCGCTCGACGAGCAGCGCCACATCGCGTTCGGCGTGAAGCTGCTCGCCGACGAGTTCGCCAGGGACCCGGAGCTCGTCACGCGCGCGGTGACCGACGTCATCCGCACGGTCGGGCCGTGGACGACCGGGCTCGCCGCGCCGCCGAACTGGGACGAGAGCTACTACACCTGCTTCGGCTTCACCCATGACGAGCTCGCGATCGAGGCCACCCGCTCGCTCGAGTTCCGCCTCAGGGCGATCGGGCTCGACCTCGACGAGCTCGGGCGCGGCTTCCCGCTCCCGATGGACCTGCCGCTCGAGGAGCGCGCGGGGCGCGGACGCAAGATGCTCGAGGCCAACCTCATCGGCCCGGACCGCCCGGCGGTCCGCGACCCCGAGGCGATCGCGATCATGTTCGACGCGATCCGCCGCCAGGCCGACCCTTCGGCGGCCAGGCCGGGCACGGTGATCCAGTGGGACTTCACCGACGCCGAGCCGTGGTACCTCACCCTGAACAACGGACACACGAGCGTCGCGCAGGGGAACCCGCCGCACGCCGACCTGCGGCTCGAGATCGCCTTCGACGACTGGGTCGACCTGTTCGCCGAGCGCGCCGACGCGCGCCGGCTGCTGCTCAGGCGCCGTCTGCGCCCGCGCGGCGATCTGCGCCTGTTCCTGCGGCTGCCCAAGGTGTTCGGTTAGAACTGCGCAGGACATGCGGATCCTCGTCACGGGAGCGAGCGGATTCATCGGCGGCGTCGCATGCGCGACGCTCGCCCACCGCGGCCACGAGGTGCTCGCGCTCGTGCGCCGGCCCGCCTCCGAGCCGGGCGGCACCCTCGCCGTCACCGCCGACCTCATGGATGCGGCCGGCCTGCGCGGCGCGCTCGCTCGAGCCGCGCCCGACGCCGTGCTGCACTGCGCCGCCGAGACCGGCGCCCAGCGCGACGGCGCGAAGCTGCGCGCTGCCAACGTCGACGGCCTGCGGCACCTGATCGGTGCCTGTGCGGCGCTCCCCTCCCCGCCGAAGGTCGTCTTCACGTCGACCGTCGTCACAGGGGACAGCGGCGGGCGGCTGATGACCGAGGACAGCGAGCTCGTCGTCGAGACCGACTACGGACGCTCCAAGCAGGAGGGCGAGCGCATGCTGCTCGCCTCCGGCCTGCCCGTCGCGATCGTCCGGCCCTGCCACGTCTACGGCGCCGGCGGCTGGTTGGCCGCCGAGATGCTGCCGCTGCTGCGGCGGCCCGGGCGCTTCGCGGTGATCGGCTCCGGCGAGAACCTCTGGGACGTCGTGCACGTCGAGGACGTCGCCACCGCCTGCGCGCTCGCGATCGAGTCTGCGCGGGACGGGGAGATCTTCCACTGCGCCGATGACGTGCCGACGACCTACCGCGAGTTCATGACCCGCGTCGCCGCGGCCGTCGGCACGGGGCCGCCGCGCAGCCTGCCCATCTGGCTGGCGCGGATCGTCGCGGGCTCGGGCCCCGTGACGACCGTCGTGCGCTCCGGCCGCACCTCGAACGCCAGGCTCAAGACCCGGCTCGGCTGGCACCCGCGCTACCCGGACTCCCGCGAGGGGATCCCGGCGGCGGTCGCGGCGCTGGCCCGCGCACAGTAGGGCCACGTCAGCGCGGCCGGCCCACGACGGCGCCCTCGTGCGCCAGCAGCCGGCGCTTGCGGTCGAGGCCACCCCCGTACCCGGTGAGGCGCCCGTCCGCTCCGACCACGCGGTGGCACGGCACCACGAGCGACACCGGGTTCGCGCCGTTCGCGGCGCCCGCAGCGCGCGCCGCGCCCGGGCGGCCTGCAGCCGCGGCGAGCCGGCCGTAGGAGCGGGTCGCGCCCGGCGGGATCGCGCGCAGCGCGCCCCACACGCTGCGCTGGAAATCGGTGCCCCCGGGTGCCACCGGCAACGCCGCGAGCGCGCCGAGGTCACCGGCGAAGTACGCCTCCAGCGCGGCGCCCGCGCCGAACGGGTCGCCCTCCTCGGCCGCGACATGGCCCAACAGCCGTCCCAGGCGCCCGGTGTCCTCGAAGTCCCCCCAGCGCAGCCCGTCGCCGTCGGCGAGCACGACGAACGCGCCAAGCGGCGTCGCCACCCGCGTGCGCGCAAGCGCGCTCATCCGAGACTCGCCCACAGGTGGGCGACGGCGTAGGAGCGCCAGGGGCGCCAGCGCCGGTCGATGCCGGCCTCGCCGTCGCGCCCGAGCCGCGCCAGCGCTCGCCGCACGCCGAGGTCGCCGCCGAGGAAGACGTCCGGATCGCCGAGCACGCGCATCCGCACGTAGGACACCGTCCAGGGACCGATGCCGCGGATCGCCAGCAGGCCCTCGGTCAGCTCGGCGGGGTCGGCGCCGGCGTCGACGGTCAGCTCGCCGGCCGCCACGCGGCGCGCGAGCTCCACGATCGTCGCGCCGCGCGAGCGCGGCATCCCCAGGCGCGCCGGATCGGCCTCGGCCATCGCGGCGGGCTCGGGGAAGCGATGCGTCAGGCCCCCGTCGGGTGCGGGGAGCGGCGTGCCGAACCGCTCGACGAGTCTGCCGGTGACGGTGCGCGCGCCCGCGACGGAGACCTGCTGGCCGACGATCGTGCGCAGCGCCAGCTCCCAGCCGTCGCCGTGGCCGGGGACGCGCAGCCCCGGGCGGGCGCGCACCAGCGGGCCGAGGATCTCGTCCTCGCCGAGCAGCGCGGCGATGCCCACCGGGTCGGCGTCGAGGTCCAGCAGCCGCCGCGTACGTGCCGCGGCCGCCGCGACGTCGCGCAGGTCCTCCAGCCGCAGCAGGCAGCGCGCCTCGCGCTCGCCGAGCTCGATCTCGATCACGCCGCCGCCGTGCTCCAGGCGCAGCACGCGGCGGTAGCGCTCGGCGTCCCCCGCCTCGATGCCGGGCACCGCGCGCAGGGCGAGGTACCGCAGCAGCGCCGCGCGGTCGAGCGGGGCGCGGAAGCTCAGGCGCAGCTCCAGCCCGGCACCCGCCTCGGCGCCGGCGCGCCGGCCCGCGCGCCGGCGCAGCTCGGTCGGCGTGGTGGCGAAGAGCTCGCGGACGGCGTCGTTGAACTGCCGCACACTGCCGAAACCCGCTGCCGGGGCGACGTCGGAGAAGGGCAGCTCGCTGCGCTCGATCAGTGTGCGCGCGGTCTGCGCGCGGTGCGCGCGGGCGAGCGCGAGTGGGCCGGCTCCGACCTCGTCGACGAGGACGCGCTGGAGCTGGCGCTCGCTGTAGCCGACCCGCGCCGCGAGGCCGCCGACGCCATCGCGGTCGACGACGCCGTCGGCGATCAGCCGCATCGCGCGGCCCGCGACGTCGGCGCGGGTGTTCCATGCCGGCGACCCCGGCGCCGCGTCGGGGCGGCAGCGCTTGCACGCGCGAAAGCCCGCGCCGCGGGCCGCCGCCGCGGTGTCGAAGAAGCGTGTGTTCTCGCGCCTCGGCGTCCGCGCCGGGCAGCTCGGCCGGCAGAAGATCGCGGTCGACGTGACACCGACGACGAACCAGCCGTCGTAGCGCGGGTCGCGCGCGGCCACGAAGCGAAGGCGGCGCTCGAAGTCCTCGTCCATCCCCCCATGCTGGCACGCGCGCTGGCGGCTTTCGGACATCGCGCTCAGCGACGCCCGCGAACGAGAGAGGGCGCCCCGCGGGGCGCCCTCGGCGCAACGAGAAGCGGGCTGCGGCTACGCGGCGCCGTCGCCCTCGTCGCCCGCCTCGTCGGCCTCGGCGGCGACGGGCGCCTCCTCGGCGGCGGGCGCGGGCGCGGGGGCCGCGACCGGAGCAGGCGCGGGCGGCGCAGCGGCCGGCGGCGCCGTGGTGGAGACGTAGTCGAACTCCTCCTCGGCCCCGAACATCAGGTCGAGGACCTTGTTGCGCAGACTCTCGCTGAGGGCGATCGCGAGGACGCCTCCGACGGCGACGAGCAGGATCGCGCGGCCCCAGTGGCGCTTCTTCTTCGGCTTGCCGATCAGCCCGGCGCGCACGCCGACGAAGGCCGCACCGGCGGTCTTCAGGCTGTCCTGGAGCTTCTTCTCGTCGAAGATCGCGTTGATCGGATGCTTGGCGCTCGTGAGCTGGTCGTAGGCGTCACGCGCCGAGGCGTACGCCGCGCGCGCGTTGTCGCGGATCTCGGCGTCCTCGATCACGCGCTTCACATACGGGTGCGAGAGCGCCTGGTGCACGGCGTTCGCGGCGTTGTCGGTTGCGGACATCTGGCTCGTCTCCCTGGTGTGTGGTCCGTCGGCCCAGCATATCCCGTCGCTGCGGGCGCTGGAGTCGTGCGGAGAAACTAGATCTCGTACTGGGCGCCCTCGCGGGCGAGTTCGGCCTCGCGGCCGAACGCCGCGCTCGCCTTCGCCAGCGCGTCGTCGGGGTCGAGCTCGTCGGAGATGTGGGTCACGACGAGCCGCCCCGGCGCCGCCGCCTTCGCATGGGCGCCCGCCTCCTCGGCGGTGAGATGGCCACGGATGCCGTCGCGCTCGGGGCGCGGCAGCGTCGCCTCGAGCATGAGGAGGTCCGCGCCCGCGCCGAAGGCGATGATCTCCTCGTTGGGCGCCGAGTCGGCGCCGAAGACGAAGCGCGGGCCGCCGGCGGCCGGCGTGATGTCGATCGCGCAGGTGGGAACCCAGTGCGGCACCGAGCCGAAGCGCAGGCGCAGCGCGTCGATGTCGACGCTCCCGCCGGGCTCGTACTCCTCGCAGGCGAACGCGTCGGCGATCAGGCTCGGCGCCCCCCAGAGGCCCGAGAGGGTGCGCATCAGCTCGATGCCGCCCGGCGGCAGCACGAGCCGCGGGCGCGCCGGGTTCGAGGTGCCGGGATGGCCGCCGACCGGCCAGGGCTGCTGGCGCGTGGAGTAGGTCAGCGCGTAGGCGAACGGCACGAGGTCCAGGCAGTGGTCCGCGTGCAGGTGGCTGACGACGATCGCGTCGACCTCCGTGTAGTCGCACTGCGCGCGGAGCTTCCCGAACACGCCGTTGCCGCAGTCCACGAGGAGGCGCGTGCCGGTCTCCTCGACGAGGTAGCCGCTGCAGGCGCCGCCCGCGTCCTGCCAGGACGGCGACTTGCCGATCACGATGATGCGCACCCTGCCTTCAGCTCCTCCTTCTGGGACTCTACCGGCGTGAGCGAGTTCCAGATCGCATTGATCGTCCTCGGCGGTCTGCTCGTGGTCGGCGCGCTGCTGTCCGGGCTGACCAATCGCAGCTTCCTGTCGCTGACGGCGCTCTACGTCCTGGCGGGCTTCGCGCTCGGCGACGGCTGGCTCGGCGTCCTGGACTTCCGCTCCGGCGAGCACTTCGTCTCCGACCTCGCGGTGATCGCGCTCGTCGTGATCCTGTTCCGCGACGGCCTCGAGGTCGACGGCGAGCTGCTGCAGCGCGAGTGGCGCCTGCCCCTGCGCAAGCTCGTGCTGGCGATGCCGATCACCGCCGGGATCGTCGCACTCGCCGCGCACTGGATCGTCGGGCTCGGCTGGCTCGAGTCGTTCCTGCTCGGCGCGCTGCTCTCCCCGACCGACCCCGTGCTCTCCTCCGCGGTCGTCACGAACCCGCGTGTGCCGCGGCTCGTCCGCCACTCGCTGAACCTCGAGTCCGGCCTCAACGACGGGCTCGCGCTGCCGCCGGTCCTCGCCCTGAGCGCCGCGCTGGCGGTCGGCCACAACGACTTCGTCTGGTGGCGCTTCATCCTCGAGGACCTCACGATCGGCTTCGCCGCCGGGTTCGCGATCGGCTACGTCGCCTCGGTGCTGCTCCCGCGGCACGGGTCGCTGCAGCGCGGGATCGCCGACCACCAGAAGGTCCTCTACGCGATCGGCGTGGCGCTCCTGACCTACGGCGCGCTCGCCTACGGCGGCCACGGCAATCCGTTCATCGCCGTCTACGTCTGCGCGATCACGCTCGGCGTGCGCCGGCCGGACCTGCGCGGGTACGTCGAGGCCGGCGCCAGCGAGATCGTCGAGATCGTCAAGCTCGGCGTCTTCGTGGTCTTCGGTGCGATCCTGACGCTCGACGGGCTCTTCCAGGACGGCTGGGCCGCCGTCGCGTTCATGCTCGTGACGCTGCTGATCGCCCGGCCGGTGGCGATCTGGATCGCGCTGATCGGGACGCGCACCCGGCTGGACTGGCAGACGAAGGCGTTCATGGCGTGGTTCGGCCCCAAGGGCGTCGCGACGATGACGTACTCGCTCTTCATCCTCGGCGAGGGCATCCCGGGTGCCGCCGAGATCACGAACCTCGCGGCGCTGTGCGTGGTCACCTCGATCATCGCCCACGGGCTCACCGACACCCCCGGGTCCGACTGGATGGCCCGGCACGCCGAGCAGGTGCGTGCGCGCGCCCGGGCGCGCGGCGAGCCCGAGCCGGCCGCCGCCGTCGCCTGACGGCGGACCGGTGCTCAGCTCGCGTGCAGCGCAGCCTGCTCGGCGGCGCTGGGGAACTGCCAGGTCGCCTGCGTCCGACGCTCCTGGCGGAAGACGAAGCGCATCTGGCGCGCGGGCCGCAGCCCCTCGGGATGGTCGGGCCGGAACGTGGCGCAGGCCTCGTCCAGGCTGAGCGCGCAGAGCATGTTGCGATGGAAGAAGCAGTCCTCGCAGGACACCTTCATCGCCGTCGTACGCGCCTTCGCCATCTCTCGAGCCGACCTCCCAGAACGGTTCATCAACGAGCAGGGTCGCCAATGAAGCACAGGGGCCGGCGATGGTGCAACGCCGGATCTCGCAAGGCGCACGTTTTTCGTTCCGGGGGCCCGCGCAGCGATGTCGCAACGACGGGCTTTCGCGCCTCGGACGTCCTATGCCCGCCGCGGGCCCTCTCCTCCCGGGCGCTCGCGCGAGCACCCCGCAACGTGCGGGAAACGGCGATCCGGGATGATCGCGGCGTGCCGACCGCCGACCGCCCGCATCCCGCCGACCGCCCGCCGGCGGCCTGCGACGCCCTCGTCGTCGGTGCGGGGATCCTGGGGCTGGCGACCGCGCGCGAGCTGCTGCTGCGCGCGCCGGACAGCGCGGTCGTCGTGCTCGAGCGCGACGCCGTGATCGCGCGCCGCCAGACGGGCCACAACAGCGGTGTCATCCACTCGGGGCTCGCCTACGCGCCCGGGTCGCTGAAGGCCCGCCTCTGCGTCGACGGGGCGCGGCGCATGTACGAGCTGTGCGAGGAGCTCGGCGTGCCGGTGCTGCGCTGCGGCAAGCTCGTGCTCGCCCGCACGGAGGGCGAGCTTCCGCGCCTGGCCGAGCTCGAGCGCCGCGCCCACGCCAACGGCGTGCGCATCACGCGCCTGGGCGACGGCGAGATCGCCGCGATCGAGCCCCACGCGCGCGGCGTCGCGGCGCTGCACTCGCCCGACACCGGCGTCGTGGACTACGGGCGCGTCGCTCAGGCGCTGCGCGCGGACCTCGAGCGCCGCGGCGGCCGCGTCGTGACCGGCTGCGCGGTGACGCGCATCGACCCGGGCGCGGCCGGGGCGCGCGTGCACCACGCGCACGGCGTGACACGCGCGGCGAGCGTCGTGGCCTGCGCCGGCGCGGGCTCCGACCGCCTCGCACGCGCCGGCGGCGGGGCCGCCGACCCGCGCATCGTCCCCTTCCGCGGCGCGTACTTCCGCCTGCGCCGGCCCGAGCTCGTCCGCGCCCTGATCTACCCCGTGCCCGACCCCGCGCTGCCGTTCCTCGGCGTGCACCTCACACGGCGCATCCAGGGCGACGTCCTCGCGGGCCCGACGGCGCTCCCGGTCGCCGCACGCGACGCCCAGCGGCTGTTCGCGGTGCGCGCCCGCGACGTCGCCGACACGCTCACCTGGCCCGGCACCTACCGGATGGCGTGGCGCTGGCGCCGCCAGGCAGTGCGCGAGTTCGGCTACGCGCTGAGCGCCGCCGCCTACGCGCGCGAGGCGGCCACGCTGCTGCCCGAGCTGCGCCGCGCGGATCTCGTGCCCGCGTTCGCCGGCGTGCGGGCACAGGCGCTCAGCCGTGACGGCGCGCTCGTCGACGACTTCGTCTTCGAGGCGGCGGGCGGCGTCGTGCACGTGCGCAACGCGCCCTCGCCCGCGGCGACCTCCGCGCTGGCGATCGCCGTCGAGATCGCCGACCGCGCGCAGAGCGCCGCCGCGCACGCTCGCCCGTAGCCTCCTGAGAGCCTCATGCAGACCCTCGTCACAGGCGCCAGCGGCGCCATCGGCGGCGCGCTCGTCCCGGCGCTCGCGCTCGCGGGCCACGACGTGCGCGCCCTCGCGCGCGACCCGGCGCGCGTCCTGGCGCCCGGCGTCGGGGAGATCGTGCGCGGCGACGTGGTGACCGGCGCCGGGCTCGACGAGGCGCTGACCGGCGCGCAGATCGCCTACTACCTCGTGCACTCGATGGAGCCCGTCGCCGCGGGCGCCGGCGCGTTCGCCGAGCGCGAGCTCCGCGCCGCCGGGAACTTCGCCGCGGCCTGCGCGCGCGCCGGGGTGCGGCGCGTCGTCTACCTCGGCGGGCTGGTCCCCGCGGGACGCGCGCCGTCGGAGCATCTGCGCAGCCGCCTGCGCGTCGAGGAGACGCTGCTGGGCGCCGCGCCGGAGTCGGTCGCGCTGCGCGCGTCGATCGTGATCAGCGCCGCCTCGCGCTCGTTCCGCTTCCTCGTGCGGCTCGTGGAGCGCACGCCGGTGCTGCCGCTGCCGGCCTGGCGCGACCATCGCACGCAGCCGATCGACGGCCGCGACGTGGTGGCCTACCTGCTCGCGGCCGGCACGTCGGACGCGATCGACGGGCCGCGCTCGCTGGACATCGCGGGACCGGACGTCCTGACCTACGGCGAGATCGTGGAGCGCATCCGCGACGCCCTGCTGCTCGGCCGCCCGCGCCTGAAGCTGCCGTTCTCGCTCACGCCCGTGGCGAGCGTCGTCGCCGCCCGGATCGCCGGCGAGGAGCTCGAGCTCGTCGGCCCGCTGATGGAGGGCCTCGGCGGCGATCTGCTGCCGCGCGACGACGCCGCGCGCCTGCTCTTCGGCGTGCGCCTGCACCACTTCGGCGCGGCCGTCGACCGCGCGCTGCGCGACTGGGAGGCCGTCGAGCCGCTGGCGGCGCGCTAGTGCGGCCGGCACGAGCTAGTACACGCGGCCGTACGTTCTGCGGGTTTCGCCGGCGCGCGCTCGCGCCGAATTCCACGCAGAACTTCGGGCCACGTGTACTAGCGTGGACTGACCATGGGTGAGGTCGTCGTGCAGATCGACATCGCGGCGCCGCCGCAGGACGTCTGGGCCATCGCCCTGGATCCCGCGCGGCTCAAGGACTGGGTGACGATCCACCGTCACCTCGGCGCGCACGACGGCGGACCGCCGCGCGTCGGCTTCACCATGACCCAGACGCTGTCGCTGCGCGGTGCGCCCTTCCGGGTGCACTGGGAGCTCGTGCGCTGCGAGGAACCGCACGTCGCCGAGTGGCACGGACGCGGGCCGGCCCACTCGCGCGCCGAGACCGGGTACACACTCACCCAACACGACGGCGGGACGCGCTTCGCCTACCGCAACGAGTTCTTCCCCCCGCTCGGGGTCGTCGGGCGCGTGGCCCAGCGCGCCGTCGCCGGGAACATCCCGGAGACCGAGGCGCTCGCGTCGCTCGCACGGCTCAAGGCCCTCTGCGAGTGAGACCTTTGCACCATTAGTCCGCAGCAGCCACCGCACTGCGTTGCACATATGCGTCGCGTCTGAAATATCGCAGGACATGGCCCTGCCGCGCGGTAGAGTGACCGGAACGGTCCACTCCACTCCAGTGCAAGGATTTCGGTGACCATGGCAGATTTCGTCGATGAGAAGCGCCACGAGATGCAGTCGCGCCTGAAGGAGCTGCGTCCCCTGGTCGACGAATACCATCGCCTCGAGGCGGCCGTCGCGGCGCTCGAAGGCGTCGCCCCCGCGCCGGCCGCCGCTCGCGGCCCCGCGCGCGCCCCGCGCCCGGCGGCGCGGCGCCGGGCCACCGGGGCGAGCGGCACCGGCCGCCGCGGTCGCCCGAAGGGCAGCGGCACGCGCGGCAAGGAGGCGCTCGCGCTCGTCACCGCCCGCCCCGGGATCACCATCCCCGAGATCGCCGAGGCGATGAAGATCAAGCAGAACTATCTGTACCGCGTGATGCCGGGCCTCCAGCAGGACGGACTGGTGAAGAAGGACGGCAAGGGCTGGTACCCGCTCGACGCCGCCTGAGCGGCGCGGAGCGGGAGCCGCGGCGCCGGCCGGGCCGGCGCCGCGCAGCCGCGTGTCATAGCTAGATCAGGCCGAGGCCCCTGACCGCCTCGCGCTCCTCGGAGAGCTCGGCGACGCTGGCGTCGATGCGCGCGCGCGAGAAGTCGTCGATCTCCAGGCCCTGGACGATCTCGTACTTCCCGCCGCGACAGACGCACGGGAACGAGGAGATGATGCCCTCCGGCACGCCGTAGGAGCCGTCGGACGGGACGGCCATCGAGACGACGTCGCCGGGCGCCGAGCCCAGCACCCAGTCGTGCACGTGGTCGATCGCCGCGTTCGCCGCCGACGCCGCGCTGGAGGCGCCGCGCGCCTCGATGATCTCCGCGCCGCGCTTCTGCACGCGCGGGATGAACTCGCCGGCGACCCAGGCGTCGTCGTCGATGACGGCGCTCGCCGGCTGCCCGCCGATCGTCGCGTGCGTGATGTCGGGGTACTGCGTGGCGGAGTGGTTGCCCCAGATCGCGACGTTCTTGATCTCCGTGATCGGCGTCGACGTGTGGTTGGAGAGTTGCGCCAGCGCGCGGTTGTGGTCCAGGCGCGTCATCGCGGTGAAGCGCTCGCGCGGCACGTCGGGCGCATTGCTCATCGCGATCAGCGCATTCGTGTTCGCGGGGTTCCCGACGACGAGCACGCGGATGTCGTCCGCGGCGTGCCCGTTGATCGCCTGGCCCTGCGGGCGGAAGATGCCCCCGTTGGCCTCGAGCAGGTCGCCGCGCTCCATGCCCGGGCCGCGCGGGCGCGCGCCGACGAGCAGGCCGATGTTCGCGCCGTCGAACGCGACGTTCGGGTCGTCGCTGATGTCGATGCGCTGCAGCAGCGGGAACGCGCAGTCCACGAGCTCCATCGCGGTGCCCTCGGCGGCGGTGAGCGCCTGGGGGATCTCGAGCAGGCTCAGCTCGACGGGCGTGTCCGGGCCCAGCATCTGCCCGGAGGCGATGCGGAACAGGATCGCGTAGCCGATCTGGCCGGCGGCGCCTGTGACGGTGACCTTGACAGGGGCGGTCATGGATTCATCTCCTGTGGATTGGCGGTTCAGTTGGGTGCGTCACGCCATCGCGCGCTGCAGGTTCGCGTCGATCGACGCCAGGAACTCCTGCGTGGTCTCGAACGGCTGGTCGGGACCGATCAGCAGCGCGAGGTCCTTCGTCATGCTGCCACCCTCGACCGTCTCGATGCAGACGCGCTCGAGGGTCTCGGCGAAGGCGGTGACCTCAGGCGTGCCGTCCATGCGCCCGCGCGCCGCGAGCCCGCGCGTCCACGCGAAGATCGAGGCGATCGGGTTCGTGGAGGTCGGCTCGCCGCGCTCGTGCTGGCGGAAGTGGCGGGTGACGGTGCCGTGCGCGGCCTCGGCCTCGACGGTCCTCCCGTCAGGCGTCATCAGCACGCTCGTCATCAGGCCCAGCGAGCCGAAGCCCTGCGCGACGGTGTCCGACTGCACGTCGCCGTCGTAGTTCTTGCAGGCCCAGACGTAGCCGCCCTCCCACTTCAGCGCCGCGGCGACCATGTCGTCGATCAGGCGGTGCTCGTAGGTGATTCCGGCGGCCTCGAAGTCGGCCTTGAACTCGGCGTCGTAGACCTCGGCGAAGAGATCCTTGAAGCGCCCGTCGTAGCGCTTGAGGATCGTGTTCTTCGTCGAGAGGTAGACCGGGAACCCGCGATCCAGGCCGTAGCGCAGCGAGGCGCGCGCGAAGTCGCGGATCGAGGCGTCGAGGTTGTACATCGCCATCGCCACGCCGCCGCCCGGGAACTCGTAGACCTCCAGCTCGATCGGCGCGTCGCCGTTCTTCGGGGTGAACGTCATCGTCAGCGTCCCCTCGCCCGGGACGACGAGGTCGGTCGCGCGGTACTGGTCGCCGAACGCGTGACGGCCGATCACGATCGGCTTCGTCCAGCCGGGAACCAGGCGCGGCACGTTGCTGATCACGATCGGCTCGCGGAAGATGACGCCGCCGAGGATGTTGCGGATCGTGCCGTTGGGCGAGCGCCACATCTGCTTGAGGCCGAACTCCTCGACGCGCGCCTCGTCCGGCGTGATCGTCGCGCACTTTACCCCGACGCCGTACCGCCTGATGGCGTTCGCGGCGTCGATCGTGATCTGGTCGTCGGTGGCGTCGCGGCGCTCGATGCCCAGGTCGTAGTACTTCAGGTCGACGTCGAGGTAGGGCAGGATCAGCTGGTCCTTGATGAACTGCCAGATGATCCGCGTCATCTCGTCGCCGTCGAGCTCGACGACCGGGTTGTGCACCTTGATCTTCGCCACGTGGGGTCCCTTCGGGGTCGGAGCCCGGCAGGCTAGCTGGACGCCGGGGGCTGCGGCTTGCGGGCTCCGAGGCTGCGCAATGGCGCGCATCGGCGCGCTGCACGGCGATGCGCCCGTACGCTTGAGGTGATGCTCGGCCGGCACGCGCCGGTCGCACGGGCCGTTTCCCGATGACGCGCCACTCCCTCCACGCTGCGTTGTGCGCCGCGCTGCTGCTCGCGGCCGCGGTGCTCGTCGCCCTCGCGACGCGCGGCGCGCCGCTGCCGGCCCCCGCCGCGCGGCCGACCGCGCGGGCCGGCGTCGCGGCCCACCGCCATGCCGTCGCCGAGGTGCGCGAGCAGCGCGCGCGCGGCGAGGGGGACTCCGGCGGGGACGCCGCCGCGGGCGAGCACCCGCGCGCGGACGCGGGCGCCGCCGGCGAGGCGGTGCACGGCCCGGCGACCGAGGCGGTCGACGCGCGCGCCTACCCGCGCACGTACGTCGGCGCGCGCCAGGCCGCCGTCGCGCGCGCCGCCTACGTCACGGCGCCCGCACGGCTGAGCGCTTCGGACTTCCGGCGCGGCGCGAACGTCGAGCCGTCGCTCTCGAGCACCTGGCAGTCGCTCGGTCCCACCGACCCGTTCGTCCCCGGCGACGTCACGTTCACCGGCGCGGCGGCGACGAACGCCGGTCGCGTCACCGCGATGGCCGTCGACCCCAACTGCTCGATCACGTCGACCTGCCGGATGTGGATCGCCGCCGCCGGCGGCGGCATCTGGCGCACGAACGACGCGCTCGCCGCCCAGCCCGCATGGCAGGCGGTCAACGACGGGCTGACCACCGCGGCGTTCGGCTCGCTCGTCGTCGACCCGAGCGACCACAGCGGCAACACGCTGTACGCCGGCTCGGGCGAGGCGAACGGCTCCGGCGACTCGGAGGCCGGCGTCGGCCTGTTCCGCTCGACCGACGGCGGGGACAGCTGGAGCCTCGTGCCCGCCAGCGCGGCGGTGGCAACCGATCGCGCGATCGGCGCGATCGCGATCTCCCCCGACGGGCGGACCATCTGGATCGGCACCGGCCTCGCGCGCCACGGGTCCGCAGCGGTGAACGGCGGCAGGGTCACGCCGCCGGGCGCGCCGCAACTCGGGCTGTATCGCTCGAACGACGGCGGCGCGTCCTTTACGCGCGTCTTTTGGAGGGACCCGAGTGCGAGCGACCCGGCCGGCGGCGCGGACTGGTTCCAGGGCGGCGTCAACCACCTCCAGCTCGACCCCAACCACTCGGACATCGTCTACGCGGCCGTCACCGGCTACGGGATCTGGCGCAACAGCACCGACGGCACGACGGCGGCGCCCGGGTTCTCCCAGGTCTTCGCCACGATGTCGCCCGCCGGCTACCCGAACGCCGACACCTACGGCGACCGCACCGAGTTCGCGCTCGCGAGCCTGGGGCCCACGTCGCGGTTGTATGTCGGTGACTCGTCCGAGGACGCCAACGGCGGCAAGGGGCGGGCGCTCCTCTGGCGCACGGACGACGTGAACGTCGCGTCCTCGAGCCTCGTCACGGCCGGGCCGCCACCGGCCGACGCATCCGGCGCCTGGATCCAGCTGTCGAGCACGGACCCGCTGCAGCCGGGCTACACGTCCTACCGCTACTGCCACGAGCAGTGCGGCTACAACAACGTCGTGGTCGCCGACCCGTCGAACCCGAGCGTCGTGATGCTCGGGGGCGCCTTCGACTACAGCGAGTTCGGCGCGAGCTCGAACGGCCGCGCGGTCCTGCGCTCGACGGACGCCGGCGCGTCCTTCCGCGACATGTCCAGTGACGCGCAGAACAGCTGCGATCCGCCCGGCGCCCCGCTCCCCTGCCCGTCCGGGATGCACCCGGACACGCACGCGGTGGCCTTCGTGCCCGACCAGCCCGGCATCTTCTTCGTCGGCTCCGACGGCGGCGTCTCGCGCTCGGGGCTCGGCGTCGTGCCGTCGACGCTGCCGCCCGAGCGCTACGTCGATGCGCAGGGCGGCTGCGCCGCGCGCGGGCTGACCGACCCGGACCTGACGGCCTGCCGGCACCTGCTCGGCTCGCCCGGAATCCCCTACCGGACCGACTTCCTCAACGCGGGCCTCGACACGCTCCAGTTCCAGAGCGTCAGCGTCAACCCGCAGGACCCGACCGGGGACGTCCTCGCCGGTGCGCAGGACAACGGCACCTGGGCGCTGCGGCCGGGCGGCGGCTTCTTCGAGTCGATCGGCGGCGACGGCGGGCAGTCGCTGATCGACCCGCGCCTCGGCGACCCGGGGCACGCCGTGCGCGTGCACACGTACTTCAACGCGTCGATGGACGTGAACTACGGCAGCTCGAATCCCTCGGGGACCGGTCAGGGGGCGAACGACTGGGCGTACGACCCGAGCTACGGCACGAGCAACCCCGACACCTGGCTCTACATCTCCGCGCCGCTGGACGCCGCAGCCAAGCCGCCGCCCGATGGCCCGGGCGAGGCGTTCTCGTTCTACGCGCCGCTGATCGACGACCCGGCCACGCCCGGGACGCTGTTCACCGCCGGGCAGCACGTGTGGCGCACGAAGGACATGGGCGGCCCGCGCGCGTTCCTGGACGCCGGCTGCCAGGACAGCGCGTACAACCAGCCGACGTCGCCCGACTGCGGCGACTGGGTGACCATCGGCAACCGCGACCTCAGCGGCGGGGACGGCACGAACTACGTCGTCGCCCTCGCCCGCGCGCCGTCGGACGCCGGCACGCTGTGGGCGGCCACGCGCAAGGGCGATCTGTGGCTCTCGGGCAACGCGGACGCGGCGGCGGGCGCCGTCGCGTGGGCCGCGCTCAGCGCCCCCACGCTGCCGCACCGGTTCGTCAGCAGCATCGTGGTCGACCCCAGCGACGCCCGCCACGCCTGGATCTCCTACTCGGGCTACGGCGCCTATACGCCCTCGACGCCCGGTCACGTCTTCGAGGTGCGGGTCGATGGCTCCGGCCGCGTCACCGCGACCGACCTCTCCGGGACGGGCTCCGACGGCATCGGCGACATCCCGGTGACCGCGCTCGTGCGTGACGACCCGACCGGCGACCTCTACGCCGCGACCGACTTCGGCGTCCTGCGCCTGCCCAGCGGCGCCGCCGCCTGGGCGAAGGCCGCGGCCGGCATGCCGATCGTCGGGGTCTACGGGCTCACGGCCGTGCCCGGCTCGCGCCTCCTGTACGCCGCGACCCACGGCCGCGGGCTGTGGACGCTGGCGCTGCCGGCGGCCCCGGTGACGCCCCCGCCCGGCACCGGTACCTCGCCGACCACCACGAACACGCCGGCGACCACGCCTCCGCCGACGTCCGCCGCCACCCGCAAGCCGCGCTTCCGCAGCGCGCGCGTCCAGCGCCTCGGCCGCCGGCTGCTCGCCCGGATCGTCCTGCGCGACGCCGGCGGCGCCGTCCGCGTCGTCGTGCGCGATCGCCTCGGGCGCCGCGTCGCGAGCCGCACCGTCACCGTTCGCTCGGGCCGCGCCACGACGATCACCGTGACGCTCCCGCGTGGCGCCGGCAGCACGCTGAACATCACGCTGACGGCCTCCAACGCGAACGGGTCCTCGATCGCGAAGCGGGGCGTGCGGCCACCGCGGCGCGTGACGACGCCGGTCCACCGGTAGCCCGCCGGGAGGCGTAGCCTTCCGCGCATGATCGCCCGCGAGCCGCACGCCCCGCCGCAGACGCACGAGGTCTTCAACCAGCCGCCCCCGCTCGCAGGCCGCAACCTGTTCGCGGACAACCTGCCGCTCGTCGAGGCGCTCGAGCGCGAGGGCGCGGGCTGGGCGCACGAGCGCGCCCTGCAGGCCGGGGCGTTCTGGGGCGGCGAGCCGATGGCCTGGGGCGAGCGCGCGAACACGTACACCCCGGTCCTGCGCACGCACGACCGCTACGGCCATCGCATCGACGAGGTCGAGTTCGACCCGAGCTGGCACCAGCTGATGGCCGCCGGGGTGCGCGACGAGCTGCACGCGCTGCCGTGGCGGACCGACCGCGACGGCGGCCACACGGCGCGCGCCGCGATGTACATCAGCGCGATGCAGGCCGAGGCGGGCTTCGCGTGCCCGATCACGATGACGTTCGCCGCCGTCCCGGCGCTGCGCATGCAGCCCGAGATCGCCGCCGTCTGGGAGCCGCTGCTCACCGCGACGAGCTACGACCCCGTGCTGCGCCCGGCCGCCGACAAGGGCTCGGCGCTCTGCGGCATGGCGATGACCGAGAAGCAGGGCGGCTCGGACGTGCGCGCCAACACGACGACTGCCACGCCGCTGAACGGGGGCGGGCCGGGGGCCGAGTACGAGCTCGTCGGCCACAAGTGGTTCTGCTCGGCGCCGATGTGCGACCTCTTCCTCGTCCTCGCGCAGACCGACGAGGGGCTGTCGTGCTTCGCGCTGCCGCGCATCCTGCCGGACGGGACGCGCAACCCGATGCAGATCCAGCGGCTCAAGGACAAGCTCGGAAACCGTTCGAACGCCTCGAGCGAGGTCGAGTACCGCGGGGCGATCGCATGGATGGTCGGCGAGCCCGGCCGCGGCGTCCCGACGATCATCGAGATGGTCGGGCACACGCGCCTGGACTGCATCCTGGGCTCGGCGGCCGGGATGCGGCGCGGCGTCGCGGAGGCGACCTGGCACGCGGCGCACCGCAGCGCCTTCGGCCGCCTGCTCAGCGACCAGCCGCTGATGCGCAACGTGCTCGCCGACCTGGCGATCGAGGCGGAGGCCGCGACCGCGCTGGCGATGCGCATGGCGCGCGCCTACGACCGCGCGGACGCCGACCCCGCCGAGGCGCACCTCAAGCGCCTGGGCACCGCGATCGGCAAATACCACGTCTGCAAGCGCGCCCCCGGCCACGCCTATGAGGCGCTCGAGTGCTTCGGCGGCGTCGGGTACGTCGAGGAGTCCGGCATGCCGCGCCTCTACCGCGAGGCGCCGCTCAGCTCGATCTGGGAGGGCTCGGGCAACGTCATGGCGCTCGACGTGCTGCGCGCGCTGTCGCGCACGCCGGAGGCGCTGCAGGCCTACTTCGACGAGGTCGACCTCGGCGCCGGCGCCGACGCGCGCCTGGACGCGTTCATCGACGGCCTGCGCCGCGAATTCGACGACAGCCGGAACGTCGAGGCGCGCGCCCGCCGCGTCGTCGAGAAGCTCGCGCTCGCACTGCAGGGCTCGCTGCTGGTGCGCCACGCGCCGGCGGCCGTCAGCGACGCGTTCTGCGCGGCGCGCCTGGACGGTGACGCGGGACTGAACTACGGCACGCTCCCGGCGGGAACCGACGTCGAGGCGATCGTCGCGCGGCACACCCCAGCGGGCTGAACGTGGGCGGCGGCTCGCGCCGCCGCAGGACCCTGCGACCATAGGAGACCGTGTTCGGCGACCGCTCGATCCAGCTGTTCCGCGTCTTCGGCATCCGCATCGGCGCGAGCCCGAGCTGGTTCATCGTGCTGTTCCTGATGATCTACTGGCTCTCGGGGTACTTCCGGACCGTGCTGACGGGCTCGTCGAACACCGTGACGTTCGGCATCGCGCTCGCCGCGAGCCTGCTGTTCTTCGTCTCGCTGCTGTTGCACGAACTCGGCCACGCGCTCGTCGCCCGCCGGCAGGGCATCGGCACCTCCGGCATCGACCTCTGGCTGTTCGGCGGCGTCGCGAAGCTCACCCGCGACTCCCAGAACCCCGGCGAGGAGTTCAAGGTCGCCGCCGCCGGGCCGGCCGTCACCGCGCTGATCGTCGTCGTCTGCCTGGGTGCCGCGACGCTCGTCTCGCACGTGGGCGGCGTCGTCGACACGGCGACGTTCAAGACCGTCAGCACGACCCCGGGCGTGGCGCTGCTCGGCTGGCTGGCACTGATCAACCTGACGCTGCTCGTCTTCAACCTGATCCCCGCCTTCCCGCTCGACGGCGGGCGCATCGCCCGCTCGTTCGCCTGGAAGCTGACCGGCGACCGCAACCGCGCGACGCGGATCTCCGGGCGCCTGGGCGAGGGGTTCGGCTGGCTGATGATCGGCCTGGGCATCGTGATCGCCGTCCGCGGCGACGTCGTCTCGGGCCTGTGGTTCGCCTTCCTGGGCTGGTTCCTCGGCTCCGCGGCGCGCGGCGCGATCGCCGGCACGCGCTTCTCCGAGCGCCTCGGCGGCGTGACGGCCGGCGACCTGATGGACGAGCAGCCCGTCGCGATCCCGGCGCAGGTCCCGGCGATCGACGCCCACGAGGAGTACTTCCTGCGCTACCGCTGGCCCTGGTTCCCGGTGGTCGACGAGCTCGGCCGCTTCCGCGGGATCCTGCGCGAGGAGGCCGTCGACGAGGTGGTGCGCCGCGGGCGCCCCGCGCTGCCGGTCGGCGAGGTCCTCGACGCCGCCACCGACGGCGACACCTCGGTCCCGAGGGACACGCCGGTCGAGTCGATGCTCGGCCTGGAGTCGATCCGCAGGCTGGGCGCCGTGATGGTCGTCGACATCGACGGGCGCCTGTGCGGCGTCGTCACCGCCGACCAGCTGCGCCGCGCGCTCGCCGCGGCCGCGCAGTAGCCGCGGGCGCCGCGAAATCCGCAGCGGATCCGGGCGAATCCGACCGTCGCGGCTGGAATTGGGGCGCGCCATCGCGCGTCCGGGCGCAGGCCGCCGGCGGAGCACTCGCGTATAGAGTGGAGAACGGCGACCCCACCTCCTCACCCCTGAAGCCCAGGGCCGTCACGACCTCCGGAAGAGCCATGCCAGCACATGACGTCCTCATCATCGGCGCGGGCCTCGCGGGCCAGCGCGCAGCGCTCGCCGCCGCACAGAAGGGCGCGACCGTCGCGCTCATGAGCAAGGTCCACCCGGTGCGCTCGCACTCGGTGGCGGCGGCCGGCGGCATCAACGCGGCGGTCAACCCCGCCGACGACTGGCGCTCGCACGCCTACGACACCGTCAAGGGGTCGGACTTCCTGGGCGACCAGGACGCGATCGAGATCATGTGCCGCGAGGCCCCCGGCGAGGTGATGCACCTCGAGCACATCGGCGTGACATTTCATCGCAACGACCGGGGCGAGATCGACCTGCGCGCCTTCGGCGGCGCCTCGATGAAGCGCACCGCCTACGTCGCGGACATCACCGGCCAGGCGCTGCTGCACGTCCTCTACGAGCAGGTCATGAAGCACCACGAGGTCATCGACCGCTTCGAGGAGTGGTTCGTCAGCTCGCTGGTGATCGACGAGCAGGGCACCTGCGTCGGCGCGGTCGCGCGCGAGATCCGCAGCGGGAAGATGGAGACGTTCAGCGCCAAGAACGTCATCCTCGCCTCGGGCGGGGCCGGGCAGTGCTTCAAGCCCACCACGAACGCGCTCATCTGCACGGGTGACGGCATCGCCCAGGCCTACCAGGCCGGCGCGCCGCTGATGGACATGGAGATGATCCAGTACCACCCGACGACGCTCGCCGAGAACGGCTTCCTCATCACCGAGGGCGCGCGCGGCGAGGGCGCCCACCTGCTGAACTCCGAGGGCGCCCGCTTCATGGAGAAGTACGCGCCGAACAAGATGGAGCTCGCCTCGCGCGACGTCGTCTCGCGCGCCGAGCAGACGGAGATCCTCGAGGGCCGCGGCGTCGGGCCCGAGGGCACCGGCATCTGGCTGGACATCACCGTCGTGCCGAAGAAGCGCACGCTCGAGGCGTTGCGCGAGATCGTGAACATCGGCAAGGACTTCGCCGGCGTGGACATCACCGCCGAGCCGATCATGATCCAGCCCGGCATGCACTACATCATGGGCGGGGTCAAGACCGACATCAACGGCGCGACCCCGATCCCGGGGCTCTACGCGGCCGGTGAGGTCGCCTGCGTCTCCGTGCACGGCGGCAACCGCCTCGGCGCGAACTCGCTGCTCGACACGCTGATCTTCGGCCGCCGCGCCGGCGAGCACGCCGCCGAGCGCTCCTACAACATGGCGATGCCGACGGCCTCCGACGAGCGCCTGGCGATCGACAGGGAGCGCGTCGCGGAGATCCTCGCGCGCCCGAGAACCGGCCGCCGCGTCTCCGAGATCAAGGAGGAGCTCGGCACGACGATGAACCGCTACGTCGCCGTGTTCCGCGACGAGTCGGGGCTGCAGAGCGCCCACGAGGTCGTCCGCCGGCTCAAGGAGGAGGCGAGGACCGCCTACGTCGACGACAAGGGCACCGTCTTCAACCAGGATGTCCTGGGCGCGATCGAACTCGACTACATGCTCGACTGCGCGGAGGCGATCGTCGTCGCCGCGCTGGAGCGCAAGGAGTCGCGCGGGGCGCAGTTCCGCACCGACTTCCCCGACCGCAACGACGAGGAATGGCTCAAGCACATCGACATCGCCCGCAACGGCGACGACGAGCCGCACGTCTCCTACTCGCCGGTGACGATCACGCAGTGGCAGCCCGAAGAGCGCAAGTACTAAGGACGAGAACCCGATGGCCGAATTCACGCTGAGACTCCGCCGCTACGACCCGTCCTCGGGCGAGGCGCCCTACTGGGACGAGCACACGATCGACCTGGAGCCCCACCGCTCGGTGCTCGAGGGCATCCTGCAGGCCAAGGCCAGGACGGACGGCTCGATCGGCATCCGCTGCTCGTGCCGCGCGGCGATCTGCGGCTCCTGCGGCGTGCGCATCAACGGCCAGCCCGGCCTCGCCTGCCACACCCACCTCGACGTGGCGCTGGCGAGGTCCAAGGACGGCGTGATCGAGGTCGAGCCGATGGGCAACATGCCCGTCATCAAGGACCTGATCGTCGACATGGACGCGGTCCACTGGAAGAAGATCCAGCGCGTCTCGCCGTGGCTCATCAACAAGGAGCCGGTGCCCGAGCGCGAGTACATCGTCAGCCGCGAGTCGATGATCGACGTCACGCAGACGGCGGCCTGCATCCAGTGCGGGGCCTGCGTCTCGGACTGCCTGTCGATGGAGGTCGACCCGGAGTTCGTCGGCCCCGCCGCGCTTGCCAAGGCCTACCGCTTCGTCGGCGACCCGCGCGACGCCAAGCACGAGCAGCGCCTCAAGGATCTCTCCGAGGACCGGCACGGGATCTACTCCTGCACCCACTGCTTCAAGTGCATCGAGGCCTGCCCGAAGGGCGTCGCCCCGATGAACCAGATCATGCGCCTGCGGCGGATCGCGGGCAACGACTTCCACATCGAGGACCGCAACAACGGCGAGCGCCACGAGCGCGCCTTCGTCAAGAACATCCAGCGCAACGGCCTGCTGCACGAGGCCGACCTGCTGCCCGACTCCTACGGCGGCAAGTTCAGCCCGCGCGCGGTCCCCGAGCTGCTCAGCTCGCTGCCGATCGTCGCGACCGCGCTGCGGCGCCGCAAGATGACGATCGGCGGGGCGCTGCTGCACCCGCACAAGGCGCCCGACGGCGTCAAGCGGATCTACGACATCGTCGAGGGCCGCGACGAGCGGGTGGAGCTGAACCTGTACATCACGGGAACCGACGAGGACAACGCCGAGAACCCGATCCAGAGCGTGACGCAGGACGTCGTCACCGCTGACGCAGCCGGGTCGGACACCGGCGGCGCGGGCTCGAGCGTCTAGGAGGAACGGAACGATGAGAGTCGCCTACTGGCCCGGCTGCGTGAGCCGCGGCTTCACCGCCGAGCTGCACGGCTCGATGGCGAAGGTCGCCCCGCTGCTCGACATCGAGCTCGTCGAGCTCGACCGCGCGAACTGCTGCGGTGCCGGCGTCATCGCCGAGCACAGCCAGGAGCTCGCCGACACCCTGAACGCCCGGACCTTCGCGCTCGCTCAGCAGGAGATCAACAACGGCGCGGACCTGATGATGAACATCTGCTCGACCTGCCAGGGCGCGCAGAGCGAGTGCCAGCAACGCCTCGACGCGAACGCCGAGTACCGCGCGCACGTCAACGAGACCCTCCAGGCGAGCGACGGCCTCGAGTACCAGGACGGCATCGTCAACAAGAACTTCCTCTGGGTCCTCGTCGAGGAGATCGGCCTCGAGCAGCTCACGTCGCTCGTCAAGCGGCCGCTCACCGACCTGCGCGTCGGCCCCTTCTACGGGTGCTACATCGTGCGCCCGACCGACCGCCTCGGCATCGACGCCGAGAACCCGCGCGACACGTACCTCGGGCAGGTCATCGAGGCACTCGGCGGCACGGTCATCGACTACGCCGGCTCGCACAAGTGCTGCGGCTTCCCGATCATCACGATGAACAAGGAGGCCTCGCTGCAGCAGGCGGGCCGTCACCTCGGCGACGCGGTCGACGCGGACGCCGACTGCCTCGTCACGCCGTGCCCGCTGTGCCACCTGAACCTCGACCTGCAGCAGCCGATGGCCGCCAAGGCCGTCGGCCGCGACCTCGACATGCCGGTCCTGCACCTGCCCCAGCTCGTCGGCCTGGCCCTCGGCCTCACGCCGAAGGAGCTCGGCCTGCAGCACCACGTCGTCAAGCCGACCAGCGTCATCGACTGGAGCCAGTCGGTCGTCGCGGGCGTCGGCGCCTGAGCCGGCCCGGATCCGCGCGGGGCGCGTCAGGCGCCGCGAGACCCGCGAGCGGCAACGGCGCCGACGAGGCCGCGCTCGACCGCAAGCTCGGCAAGCTGCACGGTGTTCAGGGCGGCGCCCTTGAGCAGGTTGTCCCCCACGACGAAGAAGTTGAGACTGTGCGGGTCCGCGAGGTCGGCGCGCACCCGGCCGACAAAGGTCTCATCGCGGCCGGCGGCCTCCAGCGGCGTCGGCGCATCCTCGACGACGAGATTCGGGAACGCGCGCAGCGCCTCGAGCGCCTCCCCGAGATCCACCTCGCGCTCGAACGTCGCCCGCACCTCGATGGCATGGCCGACCATCACCGGCACACGCACACACGTCGGGCTCATCAAGAGCCCAGGCAGGCCGAGGATCTTGCGGCTCTCGTTCTGGAGCTTCATCTCCTCGTCGGTGTAGCCGTTCTCGCCGAGCGTCCCGAGCAGCGGCACGACGTTGTAGGCGAGCGTGTTCTCGTGGACGCTCGACTCGACCATCGCCGCGGCCTGCGCGCCGTCGTTGATCAGCAGCGTGATGTCCTCGTGCAGCACCGGCACCTGCATCGCCAGCTCGTCGATGCCCTTCTGACCCGCGCCGCCGGCGGCCTGGAAGCTCGTGGCGACCATCGCGCGCAGCCCGAAGGCGTCGTGCAGGGCCTTGGCGGGGAGCATCACGACCATCGTCGTGCAGTTCGGGTTGGCGACGATCCCCTTGGTCGCGTGGTCGATCGCCTCAGGGTTGACCTCGCTGACGACGAGCGGGACGTCCGGGTCCATGCGCCAGGCCGACGAGTTGTCGACGACGACCGCGCCGCCGGCGACGAACCGCTCTGCCCACTCGCGTGAGGTCCCGCCGCCCGCGGAGAACAGCGCGAGGTCGTAGCCGCGCACGGTCTCGTCGTCGAGCGGCCGGATCTCGCCGTAGCCCTCGAGCACGCGGCCGGCGGAGCGAGCGCTCGCGAACGGGACGATCTCATCGGCGGCGAAGCCACGGCGCTCGAGCGTCCGCAACATGATCTGGCCGACCGCACCGGTCGCTCCGACGACGGCGACCCTCATGACGCGAACTGCCCGAAGGGCTGCTCGGGGCGGATCGTGTCGTCGCCGCTGAGCTCGAACGCGGCGTGGAGCGCGCGCACGGCGTCGGGGACGCGATCGCCGGGGATGACACAGGAGATCTTGATCGGGGAGGTGGAGATCATCTCGATGTTGATGCCGTGGTCGCCCAGGACGGTGAACACCTTCGCGGCGACGCCCGGGTGGGTCTTCATTCCAGCGCCGATGATCGAGACCTTCCCCATCGACTCGTCGGTCGCGACGTCGCCGATGCCGATCTCGGCCTGCAGCGGCTCGAGCGCGGCGCGCGCGGCGCGCAGGTCGTCGCGCGGGACGGTGAAGGACATGTCCGCGCGCGAGCCCTCGGTGATCGGCTCGTTCTGGATGATCATGTCGACGTTCACGTTGGCGTCGGCGAGCGCGGTCGCGATGCGGCCCGCGGCGCCGGGGGTGTCCGGGACGCCCATGAGCGTGACCCGGGCCTCGCCGGTGGAATGGGTGACGGCGGTGATGAGTGGGTGTTCCATGGTCTCCTGCTCCGAGATCACAACGGTACCGGGACCGTCGTCGAAGCTCGATCGGCAGTGGATGCGAACGCCGTGGTTGCGGGCGTACTCGACGCTGCGCAGCTGCAGCACGCCGGCGCCCGAGGCGGACATCTCGAGCATCTCCTCGAAGGAGACGACGTCGAGCTTGCGCGCGTCGGGGACGATGCGCGGGTCGGCGCTGAAGACGCCCGAGACGTCGGTGTAGATCTCGCAGACCTCGGCACCGACCGCGGCCGCGAGCGCGACCGCGGTCGTGTCGGAGCCGCCGCGGCCGAGCGTCGTGACGTCCTTGGCGGTGGAGACGCCCTGGAAGCCGGCGACGAGGACGATGTTGTCGCCGTCCAGCGCGTCGAAGATGCGCTCCGCACGCACGTCGAGGATCCGCGCCTTCGTGTGCGAGGTGTCGGTCACGATGCCCGCCTGCGAGCCCGTCAGCGAGATCGCGCGGTGCCCGAGGTCGTTGATCGCCATCGCGCAGAGCGCGCACGAGACGCGCTCGCCGGTCGAGAGCAGCATGTCCATCTCGCGCGGATCGGGGTCCGGCGAGACCTCGAAGGCATCGGCGACCAGGCGGTCGGTCTCCTTGCCGCGGGCGCTGAGAACGGCGACGACGCGGTAGCCCTCCTCGCGGCGGCGCACGATCCTGCCCGCCGCGCGCTTGAGGCGCTCGGCGTCGGCGACGGACGTGCCCCCGAACTTCATGACGATCGTGCCCTTGCTCATCCGGCCGCGAAGGATACGAGGGCGCGGGCGGCCGCCCTCAGCCGCCCGGCCGCGCGACCGACGGCAGCGTCAGCTCGAAGTTCGCGCCGGGCTGGACGTCGAGCACCCGCAGATCGCCGTCCATGCGCCGGGCCAGCTCCCGGCTGATCGGGAGGCCGAGGCCGAAGCCGGGGCTGCGCTGCCCGGCCGATCCGCGCTCGAAGCGCCCGAAGATGCGCTCGCGCTCGCCCACCGTGACGCCAGGCCCGTCGTCGCTGACGCGCAGCCACGCGCGGCCCGCGTCGGTCCCGACGGTCAGCGTGATGCGCCGCGCCCCGTAGTTCAGGGCGTTGTCGAGCAGGACGCGCACGATCCGCGCGACCGCCGGCGCGTCGGCGGCGGCCCACGTCTTCGGGCCGTCGCGCGTGAGCTCGATCGCGACGCCGGCCTCGCCCGCGCGCGCATCGAACTCGGTCACGACGGAGGTCGCGAGCTCGTGCAGCTCCAGCGGCTCGCGGCGCAGCTCGATGTCCCCGTCCAGGCGGCTGAGGTCGAGCAGGTCGGTCGTCAGGCGGGCGAGCTGCCGGGACTGCCGCGTGGCCGACGCCGCCCGCGCACGCGCCTTCGCGACGTCCGGCTCCCCGCCGTCGAGGTCCTCCCCGAGGAGCTCGAGCGTTCCCTGCAGCGAGGCGACCGGCGTGCGCAGCTCGTGCGAGGCGGTGCTCAGGAACGCCTGGCGCGCGTGCTCGTCGGCGCTGAGCCGCGCGCGCATCGCCTCCAGCGCACGGGCGACCTGACCGACCTCGTCGGTCGAGGCGTCGGTCTGGAGCGGCTCGTCGATGCCCTCCTCACCGAGCCGCTGGGCGCCCTGCCGCAGGTGCTCCAGGCGCCGCAGGAGGCCATAGCTCAGCAGCACGCCCGCGAGCAGCGCGATCGCGAACGCGAACGCCAGCGCGAGCGGCAGCCCTCGCCGCACGATCGCCACCGCCGCCTTCGTGTCGTTGAGCTGCTTGCGCAGGATCAGCGTGACACGGCGGCCGTCGACGATCAGCTGTCGCACGACGACGGCCTCGCCGTTGATGACCGATGAGCGGGTCCTGCCGCTGCGGGCGTCGACCGCGTCCTGCGCGCGCTCGAGGGCCCCTGTCACCGGGGCCCTGCGGTCGGGGTCGGTGTCGGCGAGCACCCGCCCATGGCCGTCGAGCAGCGCGACGCGCGCCCCGGTGCGCCGCTGCAGGCCGCGCGCGAGCCGCGCGACGGTGGGGTCCCTCGGGCGCACGTCGGCCGGAGAGAGCTCGGACAGCGTCACGCGTTCGGCACGCGCGCTCTGGCGCAGCGAGGCCAGGCGGTCCTGTGTCAGGCGGTGCTGGAGCTGCGGGACGAGCGCGACTCCGGCGGCCAGCAGCGTCAGCCCGCTCGTGGCGACCAGCGCCGCGGTGAGCTTCCAGCGCAGGCTGATCCGCGAGGGGCGCCCGAAGGCCATCAGGCCCCGAGCCGGTAGCCCGCCCCCCGGACCGTGACGATCATCTCAGGGTCCCCGCCGGCGGCGCCGATCTTGTCGCGCAGGTGGTGGACGTGCACGTCGATCGCCCGCGGGTCGCGGAAGGCGTCGTCGCCGAAGATCGCGAAGAGCAGCTCCTGGCGCGAGCGCAGGTTCCCCTCGGCGGCCAGCAGTGCGTGCATGACCTCGAACTCGGAGTAGGTGAGGTGCAGTTGCGTCTCGCCGACGCGGACCAGGCGCGAGTCCGGGTCGAGCTGCAGCTCGCCGCTGCGCAGCTCGCCGCCGCGCGTCTCCGCCGGGCGCAGGCGGCGCATCACGGCGCGCACGCGGCTGCGCAGCTCCGTCACGCCGATGGGCTTGGTGACGTAGTCGTCGGCGCCCGCCTCCAGCGCCATGACGACGTCCGCCTCCGCGTCGCGCGCGGTGAGGACCAGGACGTGGACCGCGTCCAGGCCGGCCGCGCGCAGCCGGCGGCAGACGTCGATGCCGTCCGGTCCCGGCCCGAGGCCGATGTCGAGCACGACGAGGTCGAACTGCTCCTCGACGAGCAGGTCGAGCGCTCCGGCGGCGTCGGCGGCGGCGGCGACGAGGTGGCCGTCGGCGGCCAGCGCGCCGGTCATCACCTCGCGCAGGTCCGCATCGTCCTCGACGACGAGCACGCGCCCGAAGCGCTGGTCGGCGCCCGTGCCGCGGATGTCCTGCGCAGCGCTCATGGGCCGACTGTAGCCGCGACGGCCGACGGGCGGCGCACCCGGGCGACACGTCCCAACCGCATCCCAATCCTGGGCGCAACCGACCGCAACGGGCCGCTTGGAGCGCGGTCAGGCCCCCGTCCGAGCATGCAGGCTACGAACCACCCCCAGCAAGGAACCTGACGATGCCCGCCGCCGTGATCACCCCCTCTGAGCGCACCGACCGCCCCGCCCCCATGACGCGGCTGTCCAGCCTGTCGATCGTGCTCCCCTGCTTCAACGAGGAGGAGAACGTCGCGAACGCCATCGCCGAGGCGTCGATCGCCGCACGCCGCGTCGCCGATGCGCACGAGATCATCGTCGTTGACGACGGCAGCTCGGACCGCACCCGCGTCGTCGCCGGGAGCATCGCGCTGGCCGACGGCGACGTGCGCGTCGTCGCGCACGAGCACAACCGCGGCTACGGCGCGGCGGTGCGCTCCGGGTTCCAGGCCGCGCGCATGGACTGGATCCTGCTCACCGACGGCGACCTGCAGTTCGACCTCGCCGAGCTGGCGGACGTCACGCCGCTGACCGCCGGCGCGGACTTCGTCGCCGGCTACCGGATCGTCCGCATGGACCCGCTCCATCGCCGCGTGAACGCCGCGGCGTGGAACTGGCTCGTGCGCCGCTTCTTCGACGTCGACCTGCGCGACGTCGACTGCGCCTTCAAGCTCATGCGCCGCACGCTGATCCAGAGCCTGGACCTGACGGCCGAAGGCGCGATGGTCAGCACCGAGCTCGTCGCCAAGGCCGCCGGCCACGGTGCCCGCTTCGCCGAGGCGGGCGTGCATCACCGCCCGCGCGTCGCCGGGGCCTCCAGCGGCGCCTCGCCGCGGGTGATCGCGCGCGCGTTCGGCGAGCTCTTCCGCATCTCCCGCGACATGCGCAGCCAGTCGGCGGTCGCACCCCAGCTCCAGGCGCCGCAGACGACGGCTCTCGGCGCCTGACGGTGGGCGTCACCACGCCCACCGCGGGCGACCGGGCGTTGCGGGTCTCGGCCCGCGACGCCCGCCTCGCGCTGCCCGCGGCGGTGCGGATCGCCGTTCCGGCGGCGGTCGTGGCGCTCGCCGCAGTCCTGCGGCTCGTCGCTTTGGGGAACAGCAGTCCCAACCCCTACTACGACGCCGCCGTGCGCACGATGTCGCTGTCCTGGCACGACTTCTTCTACGGCGTGTTCGCCCCCGGCTCGGGCCTGGCGATCGACAAGCCGCCGGTCGACCTCTGGCTGCAGGTCGCCAGCACGAAGGCGCTGGGCTTCACGACGCCGGCGCTGCTGCTGCCGGAGGCGCTCGCGGGGACGCTCGCCGTCTTCCTCCTGTTCGACCTGCTGCGCACGCTCTTCGGCTGGGCCGCCGGGGTGGCGGGAGCGCTTGCGCTCGCGGTCCTGCCGATCGCGGTGATCACCGCGCGCAGCGACACGATGGACTCCGTGATGGGCGCGCTGGTGCTGGGCGCCGCCGCGCTGATCGCCCGCGCGGCCTCCCATCCGGACGGGCGCCGCGGGCGGCTGCTGCTCGCCGCAGCGCTGTACGGCCTGGCGTTCGAGGTGAAGATCCTCGAGGCGCTGATCGCGCTTCCCGCGCTGCTGGTCCTCTACTGGCTGTCGAGCCCGGACGCCGTCGGCGTGCGCGTGCGCAGGCTCGCCGCGATGACGGGCGTCTTCGTCGTCGTCGCGCTGTCGTGGCTGACGGCCGCGTCGCTGTCCCCCGCCGGCGCGCGCCCCTGGTACATCGGCTCGACGAACGGCTCTCCGTGGAACGCGACGTTCGTCTTCAACGGCGTCGACCGCATCACGGGGCCGCCCGCACACGTCGTCCCGCGCCCCACGAGCGGCATCGTGACGCGCACGCCCAGGAAGACCGCCCAGGAGCGCGCGGCGGTGCGCGCCCGGGTGCGGCGCAACCACGCCGCCGCGTTGCAGCGCCGTCCGGCGGCCGCGGGCCCGGCCCGCCTGTTCGCGAGCAACGCGTCGCTCGACGTGCGCATCGGCATCGAGCTCGCCGCGGCATGGTCGGCGCTCGCGGCCGCGCTGGCCCTGGGCGCCTGGCGGCGCCTGGACCGCCTCGGCCGCGTCGGCATCGTGACACTCGGCGGCTGGCTGGCGCTGGGCACGCTCCTCTTCAGCGTCATGCGCCGCCTGCAGCCGCGCTACTTCGAGGCCTTCACGCCCGCCGTCGCCGGGTCGCTCGGCGTCGGCGTCGTGCTCGCCGCACAGGCGGCTTCCGCGCGCTGGGGCCGCCCGCGCGCCTGGTCGATCGGCGCCGCGGCGCTGCTCGCGCTGGTGCTCGCCGTGCCGCTGGCCACGTCGGTCAGCGCGGTCGCGCGCGGCTCGACCGACTCGGGGCGCCCGGGCGGGATGGCGGCCGGGCGCGTCGCCTCGCTGAGCGCGTACCTGCGCGCCCATCAGGGGAGCGCGCGGTACGAGGTCGCCTCGCTGTCGGCCGCGAAGGCCGGACCACTCGTCGTCAAGGACGGCCGCCCGGTGCTGATCCTCACGAGCCTCTACGGCCAGCAGCTCGTCAGCGTGCCGAAGCTCGCGGCGGCGGTCCGCAGCGGCCAGGTGCGCTACGCGCTCGCCGGGGCGAACTGCACGCCAGGCTCGGGCGACCGGCTCGCCGGCTGCTCGGCGCAGGCGCAGTGGCTGCGCGCCCACGGGACCGACGTCAGCCGCGCCGCCGGGCAGCCCAACAGCGGGCTCGTCTACCGCCTCAGCCCGTAGCCGTGACGGGCGCGGGCAACGGCGCCCGGACGTGACCGCGGAAGAACGTCCACGTCCGCCACGTCGTCGAGTAGGCCCGCGTCCGGGTCCAGGCCGGCCAGCTGTGCGGCTCGTGGGCGATGACGTCGTGGACGACGTCGGCCCCCCGCGCGCAGCCGCCCCAGGTCTCCTCGGTCACGTCGGTGGGCAGCGACCCGAGCATGCGCGCCGCGCCCTCGCAGCCGTTGATGCGCCGCCACATCGACAGGTAGCCCGGAACGGCCCCGACGTGCGCGGCGCCCTTGCCGACGTACGGGACGACCTCGTCGGCCGCGCCATGGACCTCGAGCAGCGCGAGCGGCCTGGCCGGGTGGCACGGCGGCTGGGTGCCGTAGCCGCCGGCGACCGGAGCGATCGCCGTCAGGCGCCACGCAAGCCTGCAGCCGAGCAGTGCCGTCATCCCGCCGCCGTTGGAGACGCCGGTCGCGTAGACCCGTGAGGCGTCCACGCAGGCGAGCCGCTCGACCCGGTCGAGCACCGCGTCGAGGAATGCGACGTCGTCGGGCTTGCCGGGGAGTGCCCCGCTGGTGTTCCAGAACGGCGCCGCGCCGGAGCCGGCCGCGTAGACGACCACGAACCGCTCGCGGTCGGCGAGGCCGCTGTAGTTCGTCATGCGCTGGAAGTCGCGCGCGGTCTGTCCCGCGCCGCCGAGACCGAGGACGAGCGGGCGCGCCGCCGGCGTTCCGCCCGCGGGCACGTGCACGAGGATCCGGCGCGGCCCGGTGCCCGCGTCGACGTCGAGGTCGTGGTCACCCGCCCGCGCGGCGGCGCACCTGGCGTGGGCCGCGGCGGGTGCGGTGGCGGTCGGCGGCTTGTGGCCGGACTCACCGTCGGCGGCACCGACACGGCTTGCCCCGAGCGCGAGCAGCACGACGAGGACCGCGGCCATGACGGCCGCCGGACGGATGGAACGCGGCACTGCTCAGCGGGGGGCGGGCGGCGCGTGGAACACCCAGCGCCGGCTCAACAGGAAGGTCGTCACGGTCACGGCCGGCAGGATGACAGCCTCACCGGCCATTCGCGGAAGCCCGGCGTGGCCGACGGCGATCCAGACGCCGAGCGCGTTGAGTCCGAGCCCGGCCAGCTGCACCAGCACGTAGCGGGTGCCCGTTCCCAGGCCGCCCGATGCACCGTCAAACGTCCAATTGCGATTCAGGCGGTAGCCGTTGAGCGCGCCGGCGGCGAAGCCCAGCGCGGAGGCCAGGACCGGGCCCATCCCGAGCGCGACGAGGCCGGCGTAGACCAGCAGCGCGACGACGGTGTTGGAGAGTCCGACCACGACGAAGCGCGCGAACCGGCGAACGTCGGCGTCGCGCAGGATCCCGCGGAGGTCCTGTGCGCGCGCGCTCACCTGACCGTCCGCTCGGTCAGCAGGTGGTTCGCGCGGCCGATCGCCGTGTGGCCGGGCACGTACCCGAAGTGATGGATGATGTCCGGCATCTGCGGGATGGCCCCGAGGCCGAGCCAGAGGGTCAGCACGATGCAGGCGGCCGTCAGCCAGCGCGTGCGGGCCAGCGCGGCGAACGGCAGCACCCACAGGATGTACCAGGGCATCGTCCAGCCGAGCGTCAGCACGGCGACGAGCATCACCGTGCCGCAGGCGGCGATCAGCAGTGAGCGGCGCAGGAGGACCGCGACGCAGGCACCGGCGACGGCGAGCCCGAGCACCACGTGGCAGATCGTCCGCACGAGCGCCGACTGCCCGCCCTGGCCGGCGAGCCAGCCGAAGAACTGCGGGATGCTGAGCGGCGTCGTCAGGCGCTCCTGCAGGCTGATCGCCGGCAGGTGGCCACCGAAGACGAGCCCGATCGTCGCGATCGTGGCGACGCCCGCGACGACGGCGCCTGCCGCGGCCGCTCGCCGGCGCTCGGACCCGAGCACGATCAGCGGCGCCAGCACGATCATCGACAGCTTCAGCGCGGCCGCCCCCACGATCGCGACACCCGCGCCGGCACTCCAGCCGCGCCGCGTGCCGGGCAGCGCACCGCGCACGGTGAGCGCCACCCCGGCCATGACCGCGAGCATCACGAGCGGCTCGTTGTGCGCCCCGCCGAGCCCGTACACGAGCACCAGCGGGTTGAGCCCGACGAACGCGAGCGCGCGCTGCGGGGAGCGGCCGACCTGCGGCGCGAGCCACCAGACGAGCCCGAGCATCCCGAACTCCGAGAGCATCACAATGACCTTCCACGCCCAGTAGGCCGTGTGCAGCGGCAGCAGCGCGAGCGGGTAGGTGACCAGCGTGAACAGGGGCCCGTACGGGCTCGCCAGGTGGTGCCAGTTCGAGAGGGCATACCAGCCGTCGTGGGGGCTGTGCACCGGGAGCACGCTGTACGGGTTCAGCCCCTGGACCGCGCCCATGCGCCCGTAGTGCAGGTAGTTGAAGAGGTCGGTCAGCGACAGCGGCGGGCTCAGCAGGAAGACGACGCCCAGCAGCCCGAGCGTGCCCGCGATCCACGCGACGTGCAGGCGATCCACGCACAGCGAGGCGACGAGCCAGCAGGCCAGCAGCGCGATCAGCACGACGAGGAAGTCGTGGCGCAGGCGCACCGGGTCGCTCGAGAGGCCCGGGAGATGGTGTGCGAGCGGCCCGACGATCCAGCCCGCGAAGCCGGCGTGCTTCGCCGGACCCGAGAGGATCGAGCGCCGCTCGGTGGCCGCCAGCACGAGCCACAGCGACAGGCCGACCGACCCGGCCAGCGAGGCGACGCCGAGGATGCGCGTGGCCCATCTGCCCGCGAGCGTCGCGATCGCCCGGGGGTCGCGGCCGACCGAGATGGCCTGCGTGGTCATGTCAGCGGCGCGGGCCTCACGCCGCGGCGAGGCTCCGCGTCGGGCCGGCCGCGGCGGCAGGCCGGGACGCAGCCTCGATCGCGAGCACCGGGCGGCGCAGGACGGCCAGCAGCGACAGCCCGGCGGGAACGCGCAGGCCGCGCGCGACGAGGCGGGCCTCGAGCGCCAGCGGCAACTCGAGCGCGCGGTCGGCGAACGCCGGCGTCAGCGTCAGGTCCGACCGCGTGGGCGGCACCGGACGGCGGTTCTGGAACCAGCGGACCGCCGCCGCCGGAGCCAGCGGCAGCATGTTGAAGTACGTGTCGCCTGAGACCTCGTAGCCGGCGGCGTGCGCCGCGCCAAGGAGGTCGGCGCGGCGGTAGCGCCGGTGGTGCTGGTTGACAACGTCGTGGTTCGACCACAGCGCGGGGTGCGCCGGCACGGTGATGATCGCCGCGCCGCCGGGCCGCGTCACGCGCAGCAGCTCGCGCAGCACCCGCACGTCGTCGGGGGTGTGCTCGATCACGTCGAGGCAGGTGACGACGTCGAAGGACTCGTCGGCGAACGGGAGCTCCTCGACGCTGCCCTGGCGCACGTCCGCGAATCCGCGCGACTGCGCGGCCTCCACGGCCACGGGACTTGCGTCGATCCCGGAGACCTTCCCGTAGCGGGCGAGTTCGACGAGCGTGCGGCCCGAGCCGCAGCCTGCGTCGAGCAGCGCGGCGTGCTCGGGGAGCTCCAGGCGGTCGAGCTCCGCGCGCAGCACCCTGCGCCGCCCGCGGTACCACCAGTGCCGCTCATCGTGGCTCAACATCGCATCCAGCTCGTGCGCCTCCATGGCTACACCGTCGCCGGAGGCGCTGAGCCGGTCGGCAACACCCGGTTAGGCCGTCGCTGCCGTCGTGTTGGGAGCGTGTTGGGCACGACCGGCCGGGCCCCGCGCACCGCGCGGGGCCCGGGTGGTCGGTCAGCCCAGCGGGAGCGCCTGCGTGCCTTCGATGCGCACGGCCTGCAACGCGCGCGGGCGCAGCCCGAGCAGCTGCAGGATCGTCGGCGCGATCTGCGTCGTCTCGACGCGGCCGCGGTCCGTGCGAACGTCGGGAACGGGGTCGCCGGCGACGACCAGCGGGACGCTCACGTCCTGCGCATCGGCGCCGCCGTGCTCGGCGATCTTGCCCTTCTTGCCGGTGTAGACGACACCGTGCTGCGCGATCCCGAAGAGGTCCGGCACGCGGCCGTCGCTCGGGGCGGCGTCGAAGTAGTCCGCGACCCGCGCCCCCGCGAGCACGCGGCTCAGTCCGGAGCTCGTGTACGGCTTCGGGTTGCCGTTGATGTCGTTGCCGGTGCCCGAGTAGCCGAGCAGGAACTGCTTTGCGAAGCGCGTCGCCTGCGGCGAGCGGTCGCTGAGCCAGAGGAGCATCGCGTCGTCGTTGATCGAGAACGCGACCAGCGGCGCCGCACCGGGGTGCCCCGCTGCCCAGGCCGCGTCGAGGGCGTCGATGATGGCGCCGTCGGGGATGCGCGTCAGCGCCGCCGGCTCCTGCGGCGACTGGCCGTGCTTGGCGGACAGGACGATCGCCGTCGAACGCTCCAGGTGGTAGCTGTCGAGCGCACTCAGCATGGCGCCGACCTGCGCATCGACGTAGTCCAGGGCGCCGCTCAGCACCGGCCCGGGCGTCACCCCGTCGGCCAGGTAGCCGCCCGGCTGCCCACCGGAGGTCGGCAGCTTCTCCGCGGTCGAGACGCTCTGGAAGTTCATCCCGAAGATCGCCGGCGTGCCGACCTGCGTCGTGCCGCTGTGGTCGAAGCCCTTGATCTCGTTCAGCACGGCCTGGACCTTGTAGCCGTCGTACTGCTGGGTCAGCGCGTTGTCCTTCGTCCAGTCCTGGCCCGACCCGCTGGTCGGCGCGTCGCTGTTGATCTCCGGCGTGAACTCGTCCTGGATGCCGGTCCCCGAGGGGCCGTTGAGGATCTCGTAGGCCGGATGCTTGTCCGCCCACGCCGTCCGCAGGCCGGCGGCGCGCGCGACCTCGAAGATCGTGTTCACGCGCAGGTAGGAGTGCGGGTAGACGGGCTGGCAGGTCGTCGGGTCGACCGGCAGCTGCGCGGGGTCGATGAGGCTGATCGGGCTCGGGGTCAGTGACAGGATGCTGCCCGGCAGGCCACCGAGGCCCTGGCCGGCGTCGAGCGCGCTCGGATCCTTGTCGAGCTGCTCGAAGTAGGTGACCTCCGCTCCGGGAGCGACACCGGCGCAGTTCGTCGTGCCGGCCGGCAGCAGGTCGCGGTTCCACGAGTCGTCGTACCAGACGCCGGTCGTGCCGGGGTTGCCGCCGGTCACCTGACCGACCATCCCCGGGAACGAGTCCGACGGAACCGGCGTGTGGGCGCGCGTGAACTGCACGCCGTCGCCGACCAGGCGCGCCAGCGCAGAGGTCGGGTGGTTCTGGACGTACCAGTCCAGGTCGCTCTGGTGCAGCCCGTCGACGGACAGCAGCAGCACGTGCCGCGCGGCGGGGCCGTTCTGCCAGGCCGCGGCCGGCTCGCTCGCGCCGAGCGCCACGAGCAGCGATACGGCGACCGCAGACAGGGGAAGGCCGCGGCGCCAGCGGCGCCGGGACGATGCGGTGAACATGCGTTCCTTTCTCTGGATCCGCCCGGCGTGCGCCGGACCGACGGACACCATCGCGCCCACCGGCGGGGTCCCGGTGACCGTCCGGTGAAGGCTGCCTGAACGGAACCTGAACGCGGCTGCTCAGACCGCGCGACGGCCCATGAAGGCCTTCCCGAGCGTCACCTCGTCGGCGTACTCGAGGTCCGAGCCGACGGGCAGCCCCGACGCCAGGCGCGTGATCGCGACGTCCGGCGCGCGCTCGTGCAGCGCGCGCGCGATGTGGAGCGCGGTCGCCTCACCCGTCGTCGTCGGGTTCGTGGCGAGCACCACCTCGCGCACGGGCGTCTCGGGCTCCGGCGGCCCGGCGACACGCGTGTAGAGCTGCTCGAGCTTCAGGTGCTCGGGGTCGATCCCGTCGATCGGCGACAACGCCCCGCCGAGCACGTGGTAGCGCCCGCGGAACTCGTGCGTGCGCTCGACGGGGATGACGTCGCCGGGCTCCTCGACGACGCAGATCACGCCGGCGTCGCGGCGGGTGTCGAGGCAGATCGTGCAGCGCGGGCCCTCGGCGAGGTTGAAGCAGACCTCGCAGAAGCCGATCTTCTCCTTCACGTCGCGGATCGCCTCCGCGAGCGCGAGCGCATCCTCGGGCTCCTGGCGCAGGATGTGGAAGGCGAGGCGCTGCGCCGTGCGCGGGCCGATGCTCGGCAGCTTGCCGAGCTCGGTGATCAGGCGCTGGACGGGGGGAGCGTGAATGCCGGGTGACCCTTCTCGGCCCTACATGCCCGGGAGGCCGAGGCCGCCGAGGCCGCCGGTGAGCGGGCCGAGGCGGTCGGCGGCGAGCTGCTGGGCCGCGCGGATCGCCTCGTTGGTGGCCGCGGTGACCATGTCCTGGAGCAGCTCGGTGTCCTCGGGGTCGATCGCCTCGGGGTCGATGATCACGGACTGCACGATCAGGTCGCCGCTGATCTTCACGGTGACCATGCCGCCCCCGGCCGAGGCCTCGAGCACTTCATGCTTGAGCTGCTCCTGCGCAGCCACCATGTCCTGCTGCATCTTCTGGACCTGCTTGAGCATCTGCTGCATGTTCGGCTGGGGCATCAGGCCACACCTTCGTCGTTCTGGGCGGGGACCGGCTCGGCGTCCTGCGCCGGCTCGGCCGCGATCTCCTCTGCGTCGAACTCTCGCACGATCCGCGCGACGAGCTCGTCGCCTGCGAGCTCAGGGGCGGCGACGGGCTCGCCGAGGTCGCGCAGCTCGAACGCGAGGCGCAGCGGGGCGCCGGTGAGCGCCGCGAGCGCCTCGGTCAGGGCGCGCCGGTGGTCGGCGCTCTCGGAGGCCATCCGGCGATTGAAGCTGTCGTCCTGCGCGAACGCGACCGTGAGCATCGTCGCGTCGAGCTCGACGGGGCGCGCGTTGCGCAGCGCGGCGGCGAGCAGCGAGAAGTCGGCACCGATCGTCTCGATCGCCACCGGCCAGATGTCGACGACCTCCTGCAGGGTGAGGTCGGTGCGCGCCGCGACCGCAGGTGCCGCCGGCGCGGCGACGGGCTCCGCCGCTGGGTCAGCAGGCGGCGGCACGGGCGGGGCGGGCTCCGGGACGGCGGCCGGCGCCGGTGCGGGCGCGGCGGCGGACGGCGGCGCCGGCGGTGCGACCTGGGCGGGAGCGGGAGCCCCCGCGGCGGCCGCCTCCAGGCGTGCGATGCGCGCGAGCAGCGCCTTCGCCGACGGGTCGACCTCGGGCGCGGCCGCCTTCACGAGCGCGAGCTCGAGCTGCGTGCGCGGGTCGGCGCCGTCCTTCATCGCGCGCAGCGCGGTCGCCAGCAGGTCGAGCAGGCGGACGAGGTCGCCCTCGCCGATGCGCTGGGCCTGCTCGGCCAGCCGGGCGTCGCGATCCGGCGTGACGCGCAGCTCGGCGGGCACGGAGCCCAGCGTCCGCACGACCAGCAGCTCGCGGGCGTGCACCTCGAGGTCGCGGGCGGCGACCGACAGGTCGCGGCCGGTGCCGGCCATCCGCGCGGCCGCCTCGAGCACGCCGCGGGCGTCGTGCGCGGCGACGGCGTCGAGCGCACCGAACAGCACGTCCTCGTCGGCCACGCCGAGCACCGCAAGGACGTCCTCGGTGGCGATGCGCGTCCCCGTGAACGTCACGAGCTGCTCGAGCGTGCCGAGCGCGTCGCGGAACGAGCCGGTCGCGTGCCGGGCCAGCAGCGCGAGCGCGTCGGGCGCGATGTCGATCTGCTCCTGCTCGGCGACGCGCCGCAGCACGACCGAGAGCTGCTCGACCGTCGGGCGCGTGAAGTCGAAGCGGTGGCAGCGATCGACGACCGTCGGCAGCACCTTGTTGGCCTCGGTCGTCGCGAGCACGAAGATCGTGTCGGGCGGCGGCTCCTCGAGCGTCTTGAGGAACGCGTTCCAGGCCTGCGGGGACAGCATGTGCGCCTCGTCGAGGATGTAGACCTTCGAGCGCCCGGAGACCGGCGCGAACGCGACGCTCTCGCGCAGCTCGCGGATGTCGTCGACCGAGTTGTTCGAGGCCGCGTCCATCTCGATGACGTCGAGCGAGGTCGCGTTCTGGATCGCCACACACGAGGCGCAGACGCCGCAGGGCTCGATCGTCGGGCCGTGCTCGCAGTTCAGGCAGGCCGCGAGGATCTTCGCCATCGACGTCTTGCCCGTCCCGCGCGAGCCGACGAACAGGTACGCGTGGTGGACCTTGCCCTGCTCGATCGCGTTGCGCAACGTGCGCACGACGTGCTCCTGGCCGACGACGTCCGCGAAGGTGCGGGGGCGGTGGCGGCGATAGAGCGAGGGGCCTGCGGACACGGGCTGTCGAATATAGACGGCTTCGCGGCGCGCGACCCGGCGGCCGGCGGAGCCCTGGAAGTAGTGTGCGCGGCCATGGACGAGGCCCTGCTCGAGAACCTGCTGGAGTGGCTGCGGATTCCCTCGATCTCGACCGGTGAGGGCGAGCCCGCGGACCTGCTCCGCGCCGCCGAGTTCGTGGTGCGGCTGGTGCGCGGGGCGGGCGGCGAGGGCGACGTCGTGACGGTCGGCGAGGGCAACCCGCTCGCGGTCGGCGAACTGCGCGCGCGCGACCCGGACGCCCCGACGGTCCTCCTCTACGGCCACTACGACGTGCAGTCGGTCGGCCCGCCCGAGGCCTGGACGACGCCGCCGTTCGAGCCGGAGATCCGCGACGGGCGCCTGTGGGGGCGCGGAACCTCCGACGACAAGGGCAACTTCCTGCCGCTCCTGCACGCCGCCTGCACGCTGGCGCGGGCCGGCGAGCTGCCGGTCCACGTGCGCGTGCTCGTCGAGGGCGAGGAGGAGGCCGGCGGCGAGTCCGTCGCCGCCTGGGTGCAGGCCGACGAGCGCGGCGCCGACGCGGTGATCGTCTTCGACAGCGGCATGGAGGATCCGCAGACGCCGGCGATCACGGTGGGCCTGCGCGGCATGCTCGCCGCCCACATCACGGTGACGGCGCAGCCGCGGGACCTGCACTCGGGGATGTACGGCGGCAGCGTGCTGAACGCGCTCCACGTCCTGCACGGCGTGCTGGCGAACGTCCTGCCGGGGCCCGACGGCGCGGTCCGCGAGGAGCTGCGCGCCGGCGTCGCGCCGGTGTCCCCCGCCGAGCTCGAGGCGTGGGAGCGCCTGCCGAGCGGGGACGCGATCCTCGCCGAGGTCGGCGCGCGCCCGCTGCACGCGGGCGCCGGCGCGGGGTTCCGAACGCGCAACGGCGCGGAGCCGTCGATCGAGGTCGACTGGATCGAGGGCGGAGCACCGCGGTCGATCGTCCCCGCGCGGGCGCAGGCCTTCCTGTCGATGCGCCTCGCCCCGCGCCAGGACCCCGGCGAGATGCGCGCGCAGCTCGAGGCGCTGCTGCGCGACGGCCTGCCGGACGGGGCCGAGCTGGAGCTCGCCTGGCAGATGGGCGCGCCCGCGCTGTTCGATCCGGAGCTGCCGGCGATCCGGCTGGCGGCCGACGCGATCGACCGGGCCACCGGCCTGCACACCGTCTTCGTGCGCACCGGCGGGTCGATCCCCGTCGTCGCCGAGTTCGCCGACCGCGGCATCCCGGTGATCGTGAGCGGCTTCGGACTCGCCGACGACGACATCCACGCGCCGGACGAGTCCTACCGGCTCGAGAGCCTCGAGCTCGGCCTCCGCGCCGCGCGCGAGCTGCTGCTCGCGCTCGCCGACCTGCCGCGCGGCTGAGGGTCGCGCGGCTCTCGGCGATCGTGCGCGCAGGACGCTTCGCCGCGGCGATCGGGGCGCTCGCCGCCGCCGTGTGGCTGGTCGTCGGCACAGGGCTCGTCAACTACGACACGCTCTACTCGCTCGTCTGGGGCCGCGAGATCGTGCAGGGCCGCCCGCCGGACGTCGACGTGGCGGTCGCCCCCACCCCCCACCCGCTCGGGACGCTGCTCGGGGTCCTGCTCTCACCGCTCAGCATCCTCAGCCACCACGGCGTGCACGGCGACGCGACGACGACGGTGACGCTCGTGATCGCCTTCATCGCGCTCGCACTGCTCGGCTGGGTCGTCTACGCGCTCGGCGCCGCGTGGTTCGACCCCTGGGTCGGCGTGCTCGGCGCGCTGATCATCCTGACGCGCCAGCCGGTGCTCGATTTCGGCGCGCGCGCGTACATCGACATCCCGTACGTCGTGCTCGTGCTCGGTGCGCTGCTGCTGGAGACGCGTCGCCCGCGCTGCGGGATCCCGGTGCTGGCGCTCCTGGCGGTCGCCGGGCTGATCCGCCCGGAGGCCTGGCTGTTCTCCGTGCTCTACGTCGCCCACCTGGTGTGGGCCGGCGAGCGCGACCGCGCGCGGATCGCGAGCCTGGTGGCGGTCGCCGCCGCGGGGCCCGTGCTGTGGCTGCTGACCGACTGGGCGATCGCCGGAGACCCCCTGCACTCCCTCACGGGCACGCGCGACACCGCACAGGACCTCGGCCGGCCGACCGGGATCGGGCAGGTCCCGCGCACCGCGCCGCGGCGCCTCGGCGAGATCCTGCGCGAGCCCGTGCTCTTGGGGGCGATCGGCGGCCTCGCGCTCGCCTGGCTGTGGCTGCGCGCGCGGGTGCGGCTGGCGCTTGCCGCCGGCATCGTCAGCCTGCTCGCGTTCACGCTGCTCGCCGCCGCCGGCCTGCCGATCCTCGGGCGCTACCTGCTGCTGCCCGCGTCAATCGGCGCGGTGCTGTGCGGCGTGGGCGCGTTCGGCTGGCGCGCGCTGCCGGAGGGCGACCGGCGACGCCGTCCGTGGGCCTGGTTCGGCGCCTTCGTGCTCGTGCTGCTGCTGGTCTTCACGCCCGCGCAGGTCTCGCGCATCCGCAACCTCCGCCATGCGCTCGCCCGCCAGGATCAGATCCAGGACGACCTGCGTGCGCTCGTGCACGCGCCGCCCGGGCTGATCACGCCCGGCTGTGCGCCGGTGGGCGTGCCGAACCACCGGCCGGTGCCCCTGCTCGCGCTGTGGCTGAACCTCGAGCCGCGGCTCGTGGTCAGCGCGCAGGAGCGGCGCACGGCGCGTGGCACCTACGTGCGACCGGCGACGCCGACCGTCGCGCACGACTACATCCTCGACCCGCGCGACAAGGACCAGTCGGTCTCGCCACCCCCCGCGACCTTCCACCTGGTGGGCGGGAACCGGTCGTGGCTGGTGTACAAGCGGTGCAGCCCTGACGTCGTGGTGCACAGCGGGGAGTGAGTGGCCTCCTCGGGAGACTGATCAGAACGCCGCAAGCGGCGTTCTGTCTCGCCAGGGGGCGTTACAGAGTGGACCGTGCACCCTCAATCGAGATGCGGCCTGCGGACGACGTCGCCCGGATTCGGCTCCGGCTCGGGGACTCCCGCTACGCCCGCCGGACACCGCTTAAGGCTGCTTCCTTCCGGACCTGACCTGGTTCACGGACCGACGTCGTGCGGGACCCGGGCCATCGACACCGCGCTCGGTGACGCCGGCACCGCAGGCCACACCCCTCGAGAGGGGATTCGGCCTCGCTAGAGCGGATTGCGAGCGACAGGGCACCGCTACCTCCCCGCCTAGCACGGTCCTCGACGAACGTAGCAGACCGCCGGCGGCCGGTGGTCAACGCTGGCCCTGCGCCGCGACCTTCAGGATCGAGCCGTCGATGAGCCACTCGACCGGCGCGCGGTCGTCGGTGTAGACGGGACCGCCGCCGAGCCCCGGAGCCAGGCGCGCCGCCGCGGCATCGGCAGTGCGCCGTAGCGTGGCCGGGAAGGTCCGTGATGCGGCGCCGCTGCGCAGCACAGCGGCGGATCCGTGCCCCGCGAACCCCACGAGCTGCGTGTTGACCTCCTCGGCCGGATCGCGCAGCACGGTGCCGAACGCCGTCCGCATCGTCGCCGTCAGCACCTTCTCGAGCGTGTCGCTGGCCACCGGGTGACCGACGTTCACCATCACGACGCCGCCCGGGTTCAGATGATCGCGGACGAGTGCGAAGAACTCGCGCGTCGTGAGGTAGAACGGGATGTAGGGCTGGCGATAGGCATCGACGAGGATCGCGTCCCAGCGCCGGTGCGCCTGGCGCAGGAACGGTCGCGCGTCGGCCGTGTGGAGGGCCAGGTGGGGGGCGCGCAGATCGAACAGCCGCCGTCCGACGTCGGTCAGCTGCGAGTCGATCTCGACCCCGTCGATCCGCGTCGACGGGAAGAAGTGGCCGTACGCGCGCGCCACCGTGCCGGCGGCATTCCCGAGGATGGCGATCGAACGTGGCGGACGGCGACGTGCCGCGAGCGGCAGGACGAGCGCCTCGTCCCAGTAGTTGCCGGTGAGCCAGGTCCCAGGCCGGTAGACCGAGTGGATCGCCTGCCCTTCGTTGAGCTCGAGTGTGCGCTCCCCGTCGGGTGCCTGAAGGACGCGCGCGTACTGGTACTCGGTCTCCTGCTCCCACACGACGCGGGCGGCGCCGGCGGTCTTGACGGCGCCCATCGGCACGACGAGCAGCACCGCGAGGGCCGCCGGGGCCAGCAGCCAGCGCCTGCCGAGCGCCGGCAACGCGGCGCACGCCAGCGCGACGGCGAAGAAGATGAACGTCCGTCGCGTGCCGAGCAGGGGGATGAAGAGCAGCGCGCTCAGGAAGACACCCGCGAGGCTGCCGAGCGTCGAGATCGCGTAGAGCCGCCCGGACACGCGCCCGGCCTCGTCGACGCTGTTGACGCTCAGGCGGATGGCGTAGGGCGCGGCGGCCCCGAGCACGAGCACCGGTACCGCGATGAGCACCAGCACCGCGATCAGCGACCCGACGAAGGCCCCGGCCTGCACCTGGTCGAGTGCCTGGACCGAGACCCGCAGGAACGGGCCTGCGACGAACGGCACCGCAGCCAGCAGCCCCGCGGCCAGCACCAGCAGACGGGCAAGGCCATGCACGGTGGGATCGCGGTCTGCGAGGCGCCCGCCGTACCAGTACCCCGCACTGAGAGCGAGGAGGACGGTCGCGATGGTGTTCGCCCAGACGATCGTCGATGCCCCGAACCATGGGGCGAGCAGCCGGGCGGCGGCGATCTCGGCACCGAGCGACGCCGCGCCGACGACGGCGACCATCAGCGGGATGAGGCGGCGGTGCTCCACGGGATGGCGAAGGGTACGGCCGTCTCCGCCGGCTCGACAACGCCCTCAGCGCCGCACGGCCTCGATCCGCATCTCCCTGCAGACGTTGAAGAGGTGCGTGCGCGCCCAGTCGTACGGGATCAGGCGCCGCAGGACCCGCGGCCAGCGCTCCCACTCCTCGCTCTGGCGGTAGGTGACGCGCGTCGTGCGGAACTTCGCCTGGAAATTCGGGTTGCGCTCGAAGAAGCGCTCGGTGAGGAAGATGCCGTGCCCGGGGGCCATCCCGTCGGCGCTGTTGGCGTACGGCACGATCGCGACGAACGTCCCGCCGGGGCGCAGCACGCGGTGGGACTCGTCGAAGACGTGGTCGAGCAGCGAGTGCTCGAGGAAGTGGCGCGAGCGGACCTCGGCGACCGTCCCGTCGGCGAACGGGTAGGGGTCGGCGTTCAGATCCAGGAAGACGTCGGGGCCACGGCCGTCGGCCGCCGACTGGCCCGCCAGGCCGCCCACGCCGCGCAGGTCGTCCAGACCGATGTGGCCCGGCTCCTTGACCCAGCCGCAGCCCAGATCCAGCCGCGGCTCGGGGTGCGCGGCGAGCAGCTCGTCGAGTGACGCCCAGCGTTCGGCGAGGATCATCGCCCGCGATTCTGACGATCCCCGCTACGGGCTGTGGGTGGAACAGCGCGCGGCGCACCGCCTGGGGGGCGTGGCGGCGCGCCGCGCTGCTCCTGGGACGCGACCTCGCGTCGCAGCTCGGGACCTACGGGGCGGTGGCTCCGCCGCTGTTCGTGGTGCCTGTGGGGGTGGGCGTCGTCTTGGTGATCGTCGTCGGCGTGGTGGTGGTGATGGTCGTCGTGGGCTGCGTGTTCGTGACCTTCACCGTGGTGGTCCGGTTCACGACGGTCGGCTGCTTCGTCGACGTGCTGGTGCTGTTGTCGTTCGAGATCAGCAGCGCCGCGATCACCCCGGCGACGATCAGCGCCACGGCGCCGAGCACCCACGGCCACGGGTTGCTCCCGCCACCGCCGCCGGAGGGCGGCGGGGTCTGGTACTGCTGGCCGTAGGGCTGCTGCTGGTAGCCCGGCTGCTGGCCGGGCACCGGCTGGCGCGTCGTCGGCTGCTCACCCGGGTCGTACGGAGGTGGTGTGGAGGCCATCGGCGAAAATGTAGATCGCCGTCCGGACGCGCCCGCGCCGCGCCCGCGGCGCTAGGATTTCGGTCCTCCCGGGCGCGTAGCTCAGCGGGAGAGCGCTCGCTTCACACGCGAGAGGTCGCTGGTTCGAAACCAGCCGTGCCCATCGGACGAACGCCCTGCACCTGCGGGGCGTTCGTCGTTTCGGGGGCGGGCGTGCCGGCGGCGGTTTGTGGCGCGTTGGCGCTCGTCTGTGTCCAATGGTGCCCAATCAGCGCCTTCCAGGAGGGCTTTGAGGCGTGCGCGGGCCTCGTCGTCGCGGCGCATCGCGTGGGCGTAGACGCGCAGCGTGAAGGCCGGATCGGTGTGCCCCATCTGCGCCAT
>DATCDC010000063.1:0-20792 GCA_036510915.1 Solirubrobacteraceae bacterium
ACAGCGACGAGCACTCGAGCGAATGCTGCGCCGGTTCTTCGACCAAGGGATTGTCGATGTCGCCTTCGACGCGCCGCCCACGGAATCCGAGGTCCGCATTGGGCTCGCCGAGATCGCACACGGGCTCGAGGGACTGACAGCAATCGCTCTCGCCGCGAGCATCGGAGCAGCCGCGAAGGCAAGCCGCCACTGTCGCTGATCCTCAAGTACCCGCCGTTCCGCCACTCGGGCTGACCCACAAGTGAGGGGAGGGGCACCACCCCAGCGCCGGCCTCGATTCGTCATCAAGATGATCGCGGAGTTCCGCAGTTGATGGGCACGCCGACGCGTGTTGAGCGCCCGTAGGTCCGCATCAGCGCTGGGTTCCCGAGAACCCGGCGACCGAAGACCGCCGCTGCGGACGACGAGCAGGCGCGCGGACCGCACGGACCCCGTTCGGCGATGTGCCGGGCCTCAGGTGTTGTTCCAGGCGGTGATGATCTGGGCGACGTGGCGGTGGTCGGTGCCGCAGCAGCCGCCGAGCAACTGGATCGAGGGCAGCCTGTCGCGCAGGGCCGCGTTGTCACGGGCGAGCAGTGCGGGGTCGCCCTCGTCGATCTCCTCGGCCTCGTCGAGCTCGGCGTGGCTCAGCGCCGAAGCGTTCACGCGCAGTCCGCCGACACGTTCGAGTGCGGGAGCGTCGTCGAGCCCGGCTGCGATGTGGGTGGGGTGCGCGCAGTTGATCATGAAGAACTCGGCTGCCCCACCGGTCGCCTGGTCGACCTGCTCGATGGCATCGGAGACGGTCGTGCCTGCCGGCAGGCGTCCGTCGGTCTCGACCGTGAATCCCGCGACCACCGGCGCGCCCAGGGCCGCCGCTGCCTGCACGACGCCGATCGCCTCCTCGGGGTAGGAGAGGGTCAGCGCGCTGATGCGCTCAACCCCCGCCTCACGCAGGACACCGATCTGCCAGGCGTGATACCCCGTGGCCTGCTCGGCGGTCATCTGGTCACCGACGACGTACCCGTCGCCGCGCGGGCCGACCGAGCCGTTGATCGTCACATCCGGCCTTCCCTCGGCGAGTTCGTTGGCGAACCGGACGGCGTCCCTGTTGACAGCCCCCAGCGCGTTCAGCCCGTAGCCCAGCTGTGCGCCCCAGTCGGGATTCGCCCGCCACGTCGCCGTATCCAGGACGAACGGCAGCCCGAGCTCCTGCGCGGTGTCGAGGAACGGCTCGAAGTACCGGCGCAGCGCCGCCCGACCACCTTCCTGTTCGAGCAGCGGAAACGAGGCGAAGCACGGGAGGTCGAGGCCCTCGTGGAACAGGAGGACGGTCTCAATCCCACCGTCCGTCAGCGCCACCGGTTCAGGTCCCATCACGGCCTCCTGGTCTCGAATGTGAGGCGTCTACGCCCCATCCGCCCGAGTGTCGCACCGTACCCCGGCGCCCGGCACTTCGCTCGCCGCTGCTTCCGGCCCGGCAAGCCTCCCCGGGGTGACCTCGTTCTCGGACCTTCCTGGGCCGCACATGGTGGCGCGCCGGTTGCCCCGCGCACCCGGGGGCGACACGTGGGAGCGCTGCGGGGCTGCCCTCAGGACGTGATGCCGTTCGGTCGTGCGGCGCAGCGGAAGCCGACGTGGCTCATGCCGGTGTCGATCATCTGCGGGCGACGCGCCGCCGGGCGGTACCTCATGCAGTAGCTGTCGGCGCAGAGGAACGACCCGCCCTTGATCACGCGGCGCGGCGTCCGGAACTGGGGCTGCCCCGGGTCGAGGCTCTCCTCGGGCGTGCCGCCGCGTGGATCGCGCGGGACGCAGCAGGACGAGTCGTCGGTCCGGCGCTGCTCCGTGAACCAGTCCGCGGTCCACTCCCAGACGTTGCCGGCCATGTCCGCGAGTCCGTGACCGTTCGCCGGGAACGACCCGACCGGCGACGTTGTGCCATACCCCGGCTCGGCTCGCCAGGGGAACTCCCCGTGCCAGAAGTTGGCGAGCCGCCGACCCGGCGCCTCCGGCTCATCCCCCCACGTGTAGGTCGCGCCGTCGACGCCGCCCCGGGCCGCGAACTCCCACTCGGCCTCGGTCGGCAGGGCCATCCCGGCCCAGCTCGCGTATGCCTCGGCGTCCTCGCACGCCACGTGCACCACCGGGTGCCGCTCGCGGCCCGCGAGGTCACTGCGCGGACCCTCGGGGTGCCGCCACGACGCTCCCGGCGTCCAGGTCCACCACTGGCTGAGGTGGTGCAGGTCCACCGGCCCCGCCGTCGGGGTGAAGACCATCGAGCCGGGGACGAGGTTCGCCGCCGGCGCCGCGGGGAAGTCCGCTGGATCCAGCGGTTGCTCAGCGATCGTGACGTAGCCCGTCGCCTCCGTGAACGCGGCGTACTGCCTGTTGGTGACCTGGAAGCGGTCGATCCAGAAACCGTCGACCGCGACCCTTCGGGCCGGGCCCTCCTCCGGGTAGTGCCGATCGGAGCCCATGACGAACTCGCCGCCCGCGATCCACACCCGTTCTGTCACACGCTGGGGATGCCCGACTGGAGCTTCTCCAGGACCTGGTCGAGACTGAAACTCGCCGGCTTCTGGCGCGGCGGGAACTCGGCCAGGCTCTGCATCATCTGGAAGACGAACGCCTGCATCGGCACGCAGACCCACGCGTGGTCGAGGATCCAGTCGTAGTAGGTGTTCGACGTGATGTCGGCGCGCTCAAACGGGTCGGTGCGCAGGTTGAAGATCTTCGGGACGCGCAACGGGACGAACGGCTCGGCCCAGACGCGCAGGGTCCCCGTGGCTCGCTGCTCGAGGAACACGAGCTTCCAGTTGTCGAAGCGCACTGCCGTCAGGTCGCCGTCGTCCGAGACGTAGAAGAAGAAGTTCCGCGGGCTGTCCGCGACCTCACCGGTCAGGTACGGCAGCTGATTGTGGCCGTCGAGGTGGACCTTGTACATCGTGCCGTTCAGATCCATGCCCGCCTTGAGCTGGTCGGCGATGTCCGGCACGCCTGCCGCCGCGAGCAGCGTGGGGAACCAATCGTTGTGCGTGATGATGCCGTTCAGGACCTGGCCTGGTGCGATCCTCGCGGGCCACCGCACCACCTCGGGGACGCGGTAGGCGCCCTCCCAGTTGGTGTTCTTCTCGCCCCGGAAGGGCGTCATCGCGCCGTCGGGCCACGAGTTCATGTGCGGCCCGTTGTCGGTGGAGTAGACGACGATCGTGTTCTCGGCGATGCCGAGCTCGTCCAGGCGATCCAGGAGCTCACCGACCAGGTCGTCGTGATCGAGCATCGTGTCGTGGTACTCCGACTGCCAGCGGCCCGCCCGGCCCTTGCTCTCCGGCTTGACATGCGTGCGGAAGTGCATGTGGGTCGAGTTGAACCACAGGAAGAACGGCGTCTCGGCCTCGGTCTGTCGCTGCATGAAGTCGAAGGCCGCGTCGCGGAACTCCTCGTCGACCGTCTCCATGCGCTTCCTCGTGAGCGGGCCGGTGTCCTCGATGCGCTGGGTCCCGTCCGCGTCGGCCCACGAACGGATGACGCCGCGCGGGCCGAAGCGCTCCCGGAAGTTCGGGAAGTCCTCGGGCGTCGGGTAGTCGTCGAGTTCGGGCTCCTCTTCGGCGTTGAGGTGGTAGAGGTTGCCGAAGAACTCGTCGAAGCCGTGCGCCGTCGGCAGGAACTCGTCGCGGTCGCCGAGGTGGTTCTTGCCGAACTGGCCGGTCGCGTACCCCTGAGCCTTCAGCGCCGTCGCGATCGTCGGGTCCTCCGCCTGCAGGCCGACCGTCGCGCCCGGCATCCCGACCTTCGTGAGACCCGTCCGGATCGGGTTCTGGCCGCAGATGAACGCCGCCCGACCGGCCGTGCAGCTCTGCTCGCCATACGAGTCCGTGAAACGGATGCCCTCAGCCGCGATCCGGTCGATGTTCGGCGTCCTGTAGCCCATCAGCCCGTCGCTGTAGCAGCTCAGGTTCGTGATCCCGATGTCATCGCCCCAGATCACCAGGATGTTCGGCTGATCGCTCGGCATGCTCGTTCTCCTTCAGGACGAATGGGTTTGGCACCGATGCGGGGTGCCTCGGACGCGCTGGAGTGTGGACCCTACCGTCACGCCGACCACCGGTCGATGGCTCTTGGCCGCCGGAGTCGGCTGGTCGTGGCGTCGCAGGGTCGCCACTCACGCGGGGCCGAGGGTCTCCGCTCGGATCACGCCCATGAGAGCCTTGGCCTCCGGGGAGAACAGTGCGGGCGACAGCTCGGCACGGGAAGGGGTCGCCAGGTGCTTGGGGTGCGGGTCGCTGTAGCAGCGCACGATCAACTCCCAGACCCCGGCGCGTCGGCGGCAGTCATCGGTCGCACTTCGACGTCGTCGGTCACGTCGGCGCCCACCACCCGGCTCATCGCCCGACACGACCTCCGACGCGATTCCTCACCGGCGAGCGCTCCAACCAGGTGTCCCGAGCCGCGCGACGACGACCGGTGCGCGGTCCGATCCGCCGGTGCGACCCGGGGCGGGGGCTATGCTCCGGCGTGTACCGCCCACCCGAGCTCCGGGAGATGGTTCGTGCAGGAGATGGTCATCTACGGCGTGAGCTTCGACATGGTCGGCAAGCAGCCGATCGTGCTGCTGAAGACGGTCGACAGCAACAAGTTCCTGCCGATCTGGATCGGGCACCCTGAGGCTGCGGCGATCCTCATGAAGCTCCAGGGCGCCTCGACGCCGCGGCCGATGACCCACGATCTGATGCTCGACGTGCTCGGCGAGCTCGAGGCGAAGTGCACGCAGGTGGCGGTCACCGAGCTGCGCGACAACACCTTCTTCGCGACCGTGACGCTCGTCGTCGGCGAGCGCGAGATCGAGATCGACTCGCGCCCCAGCGACGCGCTCGCGCTCGCGGTGCGCGCCGGCGCGCCGATCTTCGCCGCCGAGGACGTCATCGCCGAGTCGGCGATCGAGTTCGAGCACGAGGTCGAGGACACCGAGGAGGTCGTCGACCGCTTCAAGGAGTTCCTCGACCAGGTCTCGCCGGAGGACTTCGCCTCCGACGGGTAGGTCGCGGGCCGGCGCTCAGCGCGCAAGCTCGAGCACACGCGCCACGAGCGCGTCGAAGCCGATGCCCGCCGCCTCGGCCGCCTGCGGGGTGAGGCTCGTCTCGGTCATTCCCGGGATCGCGTTGGCCTCGAGCACCTGCAGCGCGCCCGTGCCCTCCTCGAGCAGCAGGTCGACGCGCGCGCAGCCGGCCGTCAGCCCCAGCAGCTCGGCCACCTGCGCCGCGAGGGCGAGCGCCCGGGCGGTCTGCTCGTCCGCGAGCTCCGCCGGGCAGTGGAAGGTCGTTCGGCCGATCGTGTAGCGCGCCTCGAAGTCGTAGAAGTCCTCGTCGTGGGGGACGGCCTCGACGATCGGCAGCGCCATGCCGCCGAGCACGGACACCGCGAGCTCACGCCCGTGCACGTAGCGCTCGACGAGGACCTTGTCGTCATAGGAGAGCGCCGCCAGCAGCGCGCCCGGGACCTCCTCGGGCGACGCGGCGAAGCGCACCCCGAGCGCACTGCCGCCGCAGGCCGGCTTGACGACGACCGGGAAGTCCAGGCGCGCGCCGATCCCCGGCAGCGCGTCGGCGGCGCCCATCTCCTTCAGCGTCGTGTCGCTGAAGACGAGGAACGCGGGCGTCGGGATGCCCGCCGCCAGCATGAGGTGCTTGGCGAGCACCTTGTCGCGCGCGAACGCGCAGCCGGCCGGCCGCGGACCCGTGTAGGGCAGGCCGAGCGCCTCGAGCAGCTCCTGCACCGTGCCGTCCTCGCCGTCGCGGCCGTGGAGGGCGATGAAGACGGCGCCGGGCCGCGCCTCGTTCAGCGCCCGGACGAGATCCGGCCCGACGTCGATGCCGATCGCCGTGTGCCCCAGGCGCTCGAGCGCGTGCTCGACGCGTGTGCCCGAGGCCAGCGACACCTGGCGCTCGAGCGAGCGCCCGCCCTTGAGCACCGCGACGCGACGCGCGTCGCTCATCGCGCGTCGGAGCGGCGCTCGTCGCGCGGGCGCCGCGGCATCGCGAGCACGTCGGCGAGGTCGGTGCGCGGCTGCGGGGCCTGCGCACCATGGCCGCCCGGCCGGGAGGCCGGCCGCCCGGTCAGCGTGGCGAAGAGGCCGACCTGCTCGCGCACGAGGTCGCCGATCCGCCGGATGCCCTCCTCGATCGCCGCGTCGTCGGAGCCGGAGAAGTTCAGGCGCAGCGACGAGCCGCCGCGGCCGTCGAGGAACGCGGCGCGGCCCGGGACGAACGCCACGTTGTGCGAGAGCGCGAGCGCCAGCAGGTCGGTCGTGTCGAGATAGTCCGGCAGGGTGGCCCAGACGAACAGCCCGCCCTGCGGGCGCGTCCACGTGGCCTCCGGCGGCAGGTGCGTCTCCAGCGCCGCGAGCATGACGTCGCGCCGCGCGCGGTAGAGGCCGCGCAGCTCCTCCACGTAGCGCTCCCAGTGGCCCGTCCGGAAGTACGCGTTGACGAAGTGCTGGGTGAACGACGAGGGGCAGAGCGTCGCCGCCTGCGCCGCGAGGTTGAGCTTCGCGAGCACGGGCCGCGGAGCGACCGCCCAGCCCAGGCGCAGCCCCGGAGAGAGGATCTTCGAGAAGGTGCCGGCGTAGACCACGAAGTGCCCGCCGTCGAGCTCGAGCAGCGTCGGCAGCGGCGCGCCCTCGAAGCGCAGCATCCCGTACGGGTTGTCCTCGAGCACGATCAGCTCGCGCTCGCGCGCGATCTCCACCAGGCGCCGCCGGCGCGGGAGCGACATCGTCACGCCGGCCGGGTTCTGGAAGGTCGGCACGGTGTAGACGAACTTCGGCCGGCGTCCCTCGCGATCCAGGCGCGCGAGCGTCTCCTCGAGCTCGTCGACGCGCATGCCGTCCGCGTCCATCGGGATCTGCACCACGTCCGCCTGGTAGGAGGAGAAGGTCGGGACGGCGCCCGGGTAGGTCGGGCCCTCGGCGACGATCACGTCGCCCGGGTCGATCAGCGTCTTGCAGACGAGGTCGATGACCTGCTGGCCGCCGGTGGTGACGATCACCTCGTCGGGGTCGACGCGAGCGCCCTCGGCGGCCATGACGCGCGCGATCGTCTCGCGCGTGGCGCGCATGCCCTCGGTCGGGCCGTACTGCAGCGCGCGAGCGGAGGAGTCGGCCGCGACGCGCGCCATCACGGCGGCCAGCGTCTCCGCGGGGAAGGTCGAGGTGTCGGGCAGGCCGCCGGCGAGCGAGATGACCTCGGGGCGCTCGGTGATCGCCATCAGGTCGCGCATCGCCGAGGACGTCATCACGCGGGTGCGCGACGCGAACAGCCCGGCGTAGCGTTCGAGGTCGCGGGCAGCCGACCCCACGCGGGGTGCATCCATACGCCGGGGTTCGCCGCGTGAGGCGCCGCACCTGTCCTCTGACATCATGGCCGCCGCACCGTAGCGGACGATCGTGAAGCTGACCCTCGACATCCTCCTGGGCCTCGGGCTGGCCGAGGCCACCGGCATCCGCCCGTTCCTGCCCGCGCTCGTCGCCGGCGCGGCGGCGCGCGCCAACGTGCTGGTCGATTTCGGCGGCACGCACTTCGCGTTCCTGGAGTCCTCCTGGTGGCTCGTCGCGATGGCGGCGCTCGGGCTGGTCGGCCTGATCCTGCGCAACGAGATCGCGCAGCGCCCGCAGCTCGTCGCCTCGGTCCAGGGGATCGGGATGGGGATGGGGGCGCTGCTCTTCTGCGGGGCGCTCGCCGACGACGGCTACACCTGGTGGCCCGGCATCCCCGCGGGCCTCGCGGCGGCCTGGGTCTCGGGCACGGCCGTGCGCGACGTGTTCGGCCGGGCCGCCGTGCGGCTCGACGACGAGGCGCGCTCGCACCTGCCGGTCTACGGGGAGGGCGTCGCCATCCTGCTCGCGGCCCTCTCGATCATCGCCCCGCCGGTGTCGCTCGTGGCGCTCGCGTTCTTCGTCTGGCTGCTGATCGGCGGCCGGCGCCGGCGCGCCGCGAAGTACGAGGGACTGCGCAGCCTGCGCTGATAGCGGGCCCCGCTCGCTAGCCTGAACGTCGATGACCGAAGAGGCCGCAGCCGTCCGGATCGCCGCCCCGGCGCGCCCCGCGCCGCTTCCGCTGCGCGAGCGCGTGCGCTCCGCGGTGCGACGCCCCGACGCCTGGCTGCAGCTGCTGCGCTTCGCGATCGTCGGCGCCAGCGGCTACGTCGTGAACCTCGCGGTGTTCGCGCTCGCGCTCAACGCGGCGGGCATGCCCTACCTGCTCGCCGCCACCGTGGCGTTCCTCGTGGCCGTCTCGAACAACTTCCTCTGGAACCGCCGCTGGACGTTCAAGCTCGACGACCACCACCGGCCGGTGCACCATCAGGCGGCGCGCTTCCTGACGGTCAGTGTCGTCGCGTTCCTCGCCGGCCTCGGCCTGCTCGCGGCGCTCGTCGAGGGTGCCGGGATGCCCGAGCTTCCCGCTCAGGCGATCGCGATCGTCGCCGTCACGCCGCTGAGCTTCCTGGCCAACAAGCTCTGGAGCTTCGGGCGGTGAAGGGCGCGGCGACCTTCGCCGCCGCCCTCGCCCTGCTGGTCGCCGCTCCGGGCGCGCTCGCTGCAACCACCAGCGCCCGGTCCGCGACGACGGCGCCGACCCTGCCGAGCACGGTGCTCACGCCGCCGGCGCCCGGCGTCGTCGCGAGCGTCGGGCCGATCGGCGCCGAGCGCGCCAAGGCGATCGCCGCCCGCGTCCCGAAGCTCGCCGAGGCCCATCGCAGCCACCCGGGGTCGACGTACGACGCGGTGAAGAAGGACGCCACACGCTGGGAGGTCAACCTCTGGACCCGCGCGACGCGCGGGCATCCCCAGCAGCAGATCGGGCAGACGGAGATCGCGATCAACGGCGGTCAGGTGCTCGAGGCCTGGACGGGGTTCCAGGTCGCCTGGACGATGGCGCGCGGGTACAGCGGCGCGTTCGGCAAGTCGATCAACACCACCTGGATCTGGGTGACGCTGTGCGTGCTGTTCGTGCTGCCGTTCATCGACCCGCGCCGCCCACTGCGGATGCTGCACCTCGACCTGCTGGCCATGGTCGGCTTCAGCGTCTCACTCGCGTTCTTCAACCACGCGAACCTCGGCATGTCCGTCCCGCTCGCCTACCCGCTGCTCGCCTATCTCTTCTGCCGGCTGCTCTGGGTCGGGCTGCGGCGCCGGGGGAGGGCGCCTGCACAGCCCTTCCGGCTGCTCGTGCCGTGGCAGTGGCTCGGCGTCGCGACGCTGTTCCTGATCGGCTTTCGCATCGGCCTGAACATCGTCGACGGCAACGTGATCGATGTCGGCTACGCGGGCGTGATCGGCGCCGACAAGCTCATGCACGGGCACGCGCTCTACGGCGCGTTCCCGCACGACAACGACCACGGCGACACCTACGGGCCGCTGCTCTACCTCGCCTACGTGCCGTTCGAGCTGATCTGGCCCTGGCACGGTGCCTGGGACGACCTGCCGGCCGCCCATGCCGCGGCCGGCGCGTTCGACATCGCCTGCGTCGGGCTGCTGTTCCTGATCGGGCGGCGCATGCGCGACACCGCGCTCGGCGTCGTCCTCGCCTACGCCTGGGTCGCGTTTCCGTTCACCATCTTCGCGACGAATTCGGGGACGAACGATGCGCTGCCGGCGGCGCTCCTGCTCGGCGCGATCTACGTCCACCAGCGGCCGTTCCCGCGCGGCCTGCTGACGGCGGCCGCCGGCATGACGAAGTTCGCCCAGCTGGCGCTGCTGCCGCTGTTCGCCGCCCACGCGCTCGGCACGGGCGCGGGGCGCTCGCGGCTCACCCGCCTGGGCGCCTTCTGCGCGGGGGCGGCGATCGTGCTGGGCGCGTGCGCGCTGCTCGTCTTCACGAAGACCGACCCGCGCACGGTCTGGGACCACACGATCGGCTATCAGGCCTCCCGCGGCGCCCCGTTCTCGGTCTGGGGCTTCTACGGCGGCGGCTGGAGGGTCGCCCAGCACGCGGTCCAGCTCGGGGCGATCGTGCTGGCGGCGGGGATCGCGTTCGTCCCGCGTCGCGACGACGTCGTCGGGCTGGCCGCGCTGAGCGGCGCGATCCTGCTCGCCGTCCAGCTCTCGACCACGTACTGGTTCTACCTCTACCTCGTGTGGGTGGTGCCGGTCGCGCTGATCGCGCTGATCGGCCGCCTCGTCGTTCCGGCGCCGGTCACGCAGGCGGAGGCGTCCACGGCAGCAGCAGCTGCTCGATCGCCTGCGCCCGCATTGGTGCCGAGCAGCTGATCAGCACCCCGTTGAGCCACGGGTCGTCCACGGCGGTGTCGAAGCGCACGTGCATCATCGTCACGAGCGACTCGATCGCCTGTTCCTTCTTGACGCCGATCACGCCGCCGCGGGGGCCCGTCATGCCCACGTCGGTGATGTAGGCCGTCCCGCCCGGCAGGACGCGCGCGTCGGCGGTCGGGACGTGCGTGTGCGTGCCGACCACGGCGGTCACGCGTCCGTCCAGGTGCCAGCCGAGCGCGACCTTCTCGCTCGTCACCTCTGCATGCATGTCGACGAGGATGTGGTCGCAGCCGGCCTTCGTGAGCGCGGCCACGGCGGCGTCGGCCTCCGGGAACGCCGGGTGTCCGGCGCGCAGGAAGACGTTGCCCGAGAGGTTCACCACCCCGAGCTTCACGCCGTCGCGCTCGACGACACAGGTCCCGTGCCCGGGCTGCGAGCGCAGGTAGTTCGCGGGCCGCAGGATGCGCTCGTGCTGATCGAGGTAGGAGCAGATCTCGCGGCGGTGATAGGTGTGGTTGCCGAGCGTGATCACGTCGACGCCGGCCGCGAAGAGGTCGTCGGCGAGCTTCGGGGTGATCCCCAGGCCGCCGGCGACGTTCTCGCCGTTGACGACGACGAACGTCGGCGCCAGGCGCTCGCGCAGCCCGGGGAGCAGCCCGAGCAGGGTGCGACGGCCGAGGCCGCCGACGAGGTCGCCGACGAAGAGGATGCTCACGGGGTCGCTCACCCGCCCAGTCTCGCGGATCGCCGCGCGCGCGTGCCGGACGCCCTGGCCTACCATGCCCTGCGATGGCCTTCCCCGCGACCCGCCTGCGGCGCCTGCGGCGCACACCGGTTCTGCGCGACCTCGTGCGCGAGACCCGCCTGGCTGCGGGGGACCTCGTGATGCCGATGTTCGTCGAGGAGGGCACCGCCGCGCCCACGCCGATCGAGGCGATGCCCGGCGTCGCGCGGCTGCCGGTCGACGCGGCGGTCGCCGAGGCCGGCGAGGTCGCCGCGCTCGGCATTCCGGCCGTGCTGCTGTTCGGCATCCCGGCGGACAAGGACGAGGAGGGCTCGGGCGCCTGGGACGACGACGGCATCGTCCAGCAGGCGATCCGCGCGATCCGCACCGCCCACCCCGGCCTGCTCGTGATCGCCGACCTGTGCCTCTGCGAGTACACGAGCCATGGCCACTGCGGCGTGCTGCACGGGGACACCGTCGACAACGACGCGACGCTCGAGCTGCTCGCCCGCACCGCTGTCAGCCAGGCGCGCGCCGGGGCCGACATCATCGCCCCCAGCGACATGATGGACGGGCGGGTGGGCGTCATCCGCGCGGCGCTCGACGCCGACGGCTTCACCGACGTGCCGATCCTCGCCTACAGTGCGAAGTTCGCCTCGGCCTTCTACGGCCCGTTCCGCGAGGCCGCGGGCTCCACCCCGGCGTTCGGCGACCGGCGCAGCTACCAGATGGATCCCGGCAACGGGCGCGAGGCCGTGCGCGAGGCACTGTCGGACGTGCAGGAGGGCGCGGACATGATCATGGTCAAGCCGGCGCTGCCCTACCTCGACGTGATCCGCCGCGTCGCCGACGCCACCGACCTGCCGGTCGCCGCGTACAACGTCAGCGGCGAGTACTCGATGCTGAAGGCGGCCGCGGCCGCCGGCTGGCTCGACGAGCGGGCCGCCGTGCTCGAGGCGCTCACGTCGATCCGGCGCGCCGGCGCGGACATCGTCATCACCTACCACGCGAAGGACGCGGCCCGCTGGCTGCAGCGGACGCCGTGACGATCTCCCTGCGCGACACCCGCTCCCAGGAGCTCTACGCCCGGGCGCTGCAGTACCTGCCCGGCGGTGTCAACTCGCCCGTGCGCGCGATGCGCGCGATCGGGCGCGACCCGCTGTTCATCGAACGCGGCGAGGGCGCAGAGCTCACCGACGTCGACGGCAACACGTACGTGGACTACGTCTGCTCGTGGGGCCCGCTGATGCTGGGCCACGCCAACCCGGCCGTCCTGGACGCCGTCGAGACGGCGGCACGCGCGGGGACGACGTTCGGCGCGCCGACGGCCGGCGAGGTCGATCTGGCCGAGGAGGTCTCGCGCCGCTTCCCCGGGATCGAGATGCTGCGCATGACGAGCTCGGGCACCGAGTCCGCCATGAGCGCGATCCGGCTTGCGCGCGCCGCGACGGGCCGCGACAAGCTCCTGAAGTTCGCCGGCGCATACCACGGCCACGTCGACGGACTGCTCGCCGAGGCCGGGAGCGGTCTGGCCACGCAGGCGATCCCGTCGAGCCCGGGCGTCCCCGTGGCCGCGACGGCGAGCACCGTGATCGTCCCGTGGAACGATCCGGGCGCGCTCGTGCGCGCAACCGAGGAGCACGAGTTCGCCGCGCTGCTCGCCGAGCCGTTTCCGGCGAACATGGGCCTCGTGCGCCCGGTCGAGGGCTTCCTCGAGCTGCTGCGCGAGCGCGCGAGCGCCAACGGCGCGCTGCTCGTCTTCGACGAGGTGATCAGCGGGTTCCGCGTCGCGCCCGGCGGCGTGCAGGAGCTCACCGGCGTGACGCCGGACCTCACCGTCCTCGGCAAGGTCATCGGCGGCGGGCTGCCCGCCGCGGCGTTCGGCGGATCGCGCGGGCTGATGGAGCGCATCGCGCCGGCGGGCGACGTCTACCACGGCGGCACGCTCAGCGGGAACCCCGTGGCGGTCGCGGCGGGCATGGCGACGCTCGCCCAGCTCGACGAGCAGGCCTACCTGCGCCTGCACGCGACGACGATCGCGCTCGCCGAGGGCCTGCGCGAGGCCGCCGGTTCGGTCCCCGTCCAGGTCTCGACGGCGACCGGGCTGCTGACGGTCTTCTTCAGTCAGGAGCCCGTGCTCGACTACGCCGGGGCCCGCGCCTGCGACCTCGAGCGGTACGCGGCGTGGTGCCGCCAGCTGCTCGCGCGCGGCGTCTACCCGCCGCCCTCGCAGTTCGAGGCCTGGTTCCCGTCGCTCGCGCACACCGCCGAGCACGTCGAGCGCACGATCGAGGCCGCCCACGCGGCCTTCGCCGAGGTCGCCTGAGATGCCCGGAGGGCTGGAGCGCGTCGCGCAGGCGCTCGACGGCGACGGCGGTCTGCTGTCCCAGGCGCTGCTCGCGGACGGCCCGCAGCTGGCGGCCGACGACCCGCAGCTCGGCGCGCGCAGCGCTTCCGGCCCGCGGGCGGCGGGGAGCGAGCTCGAGATCGCCACCGTCGTCGAGGCGGCCTACGAGGGACATCTGCTGCACCTGGGGCGCTCACGGATCCTGAGCACCGAGGACCTCGACCTGGCGCTGCTCGCCGGCGATCGCCTCTACGCGCTCGGGCTCGCCGGGCTCGCCGGGATCGGCGACGTCGACGCCGTGCGCGAGCTCGCCGACGTGATCGCGCTGTGCGCGCTGGCGCGCGCGCAGGACGCGCCCGAGCTGGCCGACGCGGCCTGGGAGGCCGGGGCGGCCGCGATCGGCTGGGGGTCCGGCCCCGCGCTGGAGGCCGCAAAGGTCGCCGCCCGGCGCGGTGAACCGGGCGCGGCGGAGGCCCTGAGAGCCGCAGCGCGCCAGCTCAGCGGCGACGTGGCGCCTGCGCGCTGAGCGGCGAGGCGTTCGGGCACGCCCCCCCGTAGACTTCCCGGCAGCTAAGGTTCGCGCCGCCAAGCGGCGAGCGGACCCGCCGCACGACGTTGGAGCCTCCGTGGCAGACCGCAAAGAGATCAAGAGCACGTACACCGCCGATCGGCAGATCCCCGGCGCCTTCGAGGGCGAGACGGTGACCCGCCGCAGGTTCATGACCACGACCGGCCAGGTCGCCGGTGGCGTCGCGGCCGCCGCCTTCCTGCTGCCGGCGCTCGGCTTCGCCTTCGGCCCGGTGTTCGAGGAGTACCACCAGCCCTGGCAGGTCGTCGGGAACACGGAGGACTTCGGGCCCGACACCTACGTCCCGCGCACGATCAACCTGGTCGAGGGCATCGGCGACTCGGGCAAGTCCACGGTCTACGTGCGGAAGTTCAACCCGCGCGTCGACCAGGTGATGGAGAAGCAGGACCAGTACAACAACTACATCGCGATCTCGACGTCGTGCATGCACCTCGGCTGCCCGGTGCACTACGTCAACGCCGCGCAGCGCTTCATCTGCCCGTGCCACGGTGGCGTGTACGACTTCGTCGGCAAGGTCCAGGGCGGCCCGCCGGTGCGCCCGCTGGACCGCTTCTACACCCGCGTGGCCAAGGGCAAGGTCCTGATCGGCCCGCGCTTCTCGGTCAACAGCGAGCTGCAGCGCTTCTCGCCGCGCGACCCGGGCCAGCCGCTGGACGGCATCGGCCAGTACCTCTACCCGTCGACCCCCGACCTGCGCAAGATCCCGAACACCTGAGGGCTCTGAGAGATGCCGAAGATCAAGGTCCCCGCCCCGCCCGTCCCCGATCAGCTCAAGCCGAAGCCCAAGCGGCCCGGCAAGACGTACGGCCCGCAGACGCCGGTCGAGCACGGCGCCGAGGCCGGCACCTCCGCGGTCGGCTGGATCGACGAGCGCACCTCGCTCTCCGGCGGTGCCCGCTGGCTGATGTTCCGCAAGATCCCGAAGGGGACCAACTGGTTCTACACGCTGGGGTCCGCGACGATGTTCGCGTTCCTCTCGCAGGCCGTGACGGGCGTCTTCCTGGCGATGTACTACACCCCATCGCCGACACAGGCCTACGAGTCGATCCGCCACATCAACAACGACGTCTTCCTCGGCGAGTTCGTGCACGGCATGCACAAGTGGGGCTCGTCCGTGATGGTCGTGCTGATCTTCCTGCACATGGGCCGCACGTTCTTCTTCGGGGCGTACAAGTACCCGCGCGAGCTGAACTGGGTCATCGGTGTCGTCCTGCTGATCCTCACGATGACGATGTCGTTCACGGGCTACCTGCTCCCGTTCGACCAGCGCTCGTACTGGGCCTCGATCGTCGGCGTCAACATCAACGGCACGGGCCCGCTCGTCGGTCCGTACCTGAACGACTTCCTGCGCGCCGGCCCGTACTTCGGGGCCACCACCCTGTCGCGCTTCTACTCGATCCACATGCTGCTCGTCCCCGGCGCGATCGCCGCGCTGATGGGCTTCCACCTGTACCTCGTCGCCCGGCTCGGCACCACCGCCCCGCCGTGGCTCAAGCCGAAGACGGCCGAGGCGCTCCGTGAGGAGAAGGTCTCGGCATGAACAAGCAGCAGAAGGAGCAGTACCTCCGCGACTACGGGGTCATGAAATCGCAGGGGAAGCCGTTCTTCCCCTACGCGATCGCCAAGGACAGCGCGATGGCCTGCATCGTGATGCTGGTCATCATCCTGATGTCCTACTTCCTCGGTGCGGAGCTCGGCCCGAAGGCCGACCCGACGACGACGACCTACACGCCGCGGCCCGAGTGGTACTTCTTCTTCCTCTTCGAGCTGCTGCGGATCATCAAGCCGCCGGCGCTGGTCCCGCTGGCCACGATCGGCATCCCGACGATCTGCATGATCCTGCTGTTCCTGCTGCCGTTCTACGACCGCGGCCCCGAGCGCCGGCCCGAGCGCCGGCCGATCGCCACCACGGCGGGCATCTTCACGATCGCCGCGATGGGCTACCTGACCTACCTCGGCGCGTCCGCCGCGCCGCCGACGAGCATCGACGTGCCGGTCCCCAAGAACGTCACCGCGCAGGGCGCGCAGGCCGTCGCGACCTACAAGGCCGGCCAGCAGGTGGTCAGCCAATCCGGCTGCGGCGCGTGCCACAGGTTCGGTGAGGCCGGCAACGCCGGCCCCGGGCCCGAGCTGACGAAGATCGGCGCGCGGCTCCCGTCCGCGGCGATCCAGCGCACGCTCCTGAACCCGACCGCGCCGATGCCGTCGTTCGCCGGGCTGCAGCAGACGTCACCGCAGCAGTTCAACGACATGGTGATGTTCCTGTCGTCGCTCCGCTAGCCGTCATGGCCTCCGGAGCCCCGTCCGCAGGGCCGGCGAGCGGCACGCTGCAGGAGCCGCAGGTCCGCGCGATGTTCGATCGCATCGCCGGGGGCTACGACGCCATGAACTCGGTCATGACGGCCGGCCTGCACCATCAGTGGCGCCGCCGCGCCGCCGATCTCGCGCAGGTCGGCCCGGGCGACAGCGTGCTCGACGTCGCCAGCGGCACCGGCGATCTGGCGATCGAGCTGGCGCGGCGCGTCGGAGCGTCGGGGAACGTGATCGGCTCGGACTTCTCGGAGGAGATGCTGGCGCGGGCGCGCACGAAGGACCCGGCGCTCGTCTGGGAGTGGGGCAACGCGCTCGACCTGCCGTATGCGAGCGATCGCTTCGACGCCGTGACGGTGGGCTTCGGTGCGCGCAACTTCTCCGACCTGGACCGGGGCCTGCGCGAGATGGCGCGCGTCACCCGCCCCGGCGGGCACGTCGTCGTCCTGGAGATCACGACGCCCACGCGGCCGCCGCTCTCGACGTTCTTCCGCGCGTGGTTCGATCGCGTCGTCCCGCTGCTCGGCCGCGTGGCGGGCGATCCCGACGCCTACGAGTACCTCCCGAACTCCGTCAAGCGCTTCCCCGGCGCGCACGAGCTGGCGCAGCGCCTCGACGCCGCGGGGCTCGTCGAGGTCCGTTACCTGCTGACGGCGGGCGGGATCATCGCCATCCACGCCGGGCGCAAGCCGACGGCGTGAGCGGCGCTCCGGAGACCGTCGAGCTCGTCCGCGCGGGAGGCCCGCACGTCGCAGCGCTGATGGCGCGCGTCGAGGAGCGGTTGCGCGAGGGCGCCGCCGGGCACGGCCCCGTCCTCGCCGAGCACGCGGGGGAGACGATCGCCGCGGGCGGCAAGCGCCTGCGCCCGCTGCTCGTCCTGCTCGCCGCCGGCGAGCTCCCCGACGAGGACGCCGCCGAGACGGTCGTGCGCTCCGCGGCGGCCGTCGAGCTCATCCACAGCGCCACGCTCGTGCACGACGACGTGCTCGACGCCGCGAGCCTACGCCGCGGGCGGCCCACGGTCGTCGCGCGCGGTGGGCGCGGGATGGCCACGGCCGCCGGGGATCTGCTGTTCGCGCGCGCGTTCACCGAGCTGACCGAGGCGCCCGCGGGCGACCGCGCCGAAGCCGTGCGGATTCTGAGCGACGCGTGCTCGGCGCTCGCGCGCGGCGAGCTGCTCCAGCGCGCGGACGCCTGGGACGCCGGGATCACGCTCGAGCGCTACCTGCTGCGCTGCGAGCTCAAGACCGCCCGGCTGTTCGAGGCGGCCTGCGGGCTGGGCGCGCACGCGGCGGACCAGCCCGGCCTGCGGCTCGACCGCTTCGGGCGGCGCATCGGCCTGGCGTTCCAGCTGCTCGACGACGTCCTCGACGTCTCGGGGCCCGCGTCGCGCACGGGCAAGCACCGCGGCACCGACCTGCTCGACGGCACCGTCACGCTGCCGTTCATCATCGCGCGAGACCGCGACCCATGGCTCGCCGCGCTCGACCCGCGCTCGATCACCACGCCGCAGGCGGCCGAGGAGGTCTGTGAGCGGATCGCCGCGACGGGCGCGCTCGACGAGGCGCGCGCGACGGCGCTGACGCTCGTTGACGAGGCGCGCGCGGAGCTGCCCTCGAGCCTGGACGCGCGACGGCGCGAGGCGCTCGAACTCGTAGCGGGCGGCGTCGTCGCCCGCTACGCGTAGTCCCTAGAAGTCCTCCGGAAGGATGTGATCGTCGCTCAGAGCGGCCGCGAAGCGCGCGACCTCGGCGTCGATGTTCTCCTCCACCAGTCCGTGCAGCGAGAGCGCCAGAGCGGCCGAGCCGCGCTCGAGCGCCAGGTCGTAGTGGTCGACGACCTCGTCCTCGACGACGACGGTGCCGTGCGCCTCGCAGTTGGGGCAGCGCAGTGTCACGCGCCAGTGGCGCATGCCGGCCTCGTCCCAGTCGATGGGCTGGACGAACGCACAGCCGCACAGCCCGCAGACGGTGAGGTCGGCCGCCGCCTCGGCGAGCGCGACCTGGCGATCCTCGTCCGGGGAACTCACCGCAGGGGCGGGGGCGATCACGGGCTCGTCGAGGTAGACGATCTCGATCGTCCTGCCGGAGGGGAGGACCACCTGGCGGATCTGCGTGGTGCTGTCGGGTTCGTGGCGCATGGTCTGGGGGGTCGAACGCGGATCGCATCGGCGCCGCGGTCTGGGGGCTTGAACACGCCTGGACGGAAAACGATGCGGTGGCACCCAGATGGTCGGTGTCACCGCTCTACGACGGGGAATTCGCGCGAGCGTGACGCATCGGCACACCGTCCAGGCGCGCTCGAACGAGCGTCCAGGCGTCCGCGACGGCCGGCGGCGCTACGCTTCGCGGCGATGCCCGACATCGGCCCGCTCGAACTCGTCATCGTCCTGGTGATCGCGCTCCTGGTCCTCGGTCCCAAGCGCCTGCCCGGTCTGGGCAAGCAGCTCGGAACGGGAATGCGCGAGTTCAAGGACTCGATCACCGGCAAGGACAAGGACGACGAGGCGGCGGTGACGAAGCCCAAGCTCGAGGCCGCGCCCGCCGAGCCGGCGCCCGAGGTCACGCCGGCGCCCGCCGTCCAGCCCGCCGCCGCGGAGCCGCGCGCCGACGAGCCGCGCGCCGACGCGTAGAGCGGAGCGATGCCGGCCGTCAAGCCGATCGGCCACGAGGATCGGCTGAGCATCGTCGACCACCTCGACGAGCTCCGCTCGCGCCTGATCCTCTGCATCATCGTCTTCGTCGTCGCGTTCGCCTTCTGCTACGCGGAGAACGGGGCGATCCTGCGGATCGTCAACAAGCCGTTCACCGAGGCGCAGAACTCGACGAAGAACAAGTCCTCCCAGCAGGAGACCGCGCGCTTCGAGAAGGCGCTCGGCGCCGCCTCCGGGCAGCTCTCGGTCACGCTCTCCTCGCTGCAGCGCACCGTCGGCAACCTCGCCTCCCAACCGGGCGTGAGCGCCGCGCAGCGCGCGCAGGCGGCCGCGTCGGTCGCCGAGCTCGCGCGCGCGTCGAAGGCTTTCGGACTCGCCCACGCCGCGACGCCCAGGAACAACGGGCGCAAGCCCGTGACCCTCGGGGTCGCCGAGCCGTTCGTCGCGACGTTCACCGTCGCCGGCTACGCCGCGCTGCTCCTCTCGCTGCCGTTCATCCTCTACCAGCTGTACGCGTTCCTGCTGCCGGCGTTCAGCCCGAGTGAGCGCAAGGTCGCGCTGCCGCTGATGCTGCTCGTGCCCGTGCTGTTCATCGCGGGCGTGCTCTTCGGCTACCTCGTCGCGCTGCCGCGAGCCGTGGGGTTCCTGCAGAACTTCAACAGCGACAAGTTCGACATCCTCATCCAGGCGCAGGTCTACTACAAGTTCGTCGTCCTCTTCCTGGCGCTGATGGGCCTGATCTTCCAGATCCCCGTCGCGGTGCTGGCGCTGACGCGGGCGGGCATCGTCAACGCGCGCATCCTCTGGCAGCGCCAGGGGTACGTGATCCTCGGCATCTCGATCGTCGCCGCGGTCGCCACGCCGACGCCGGATCCGATCACCATGATCGTCACGATGCTCCCGCTGATCATCCTGTTCGAGCTGAGCATCGGGCTCGCATACATCTTCCAGCCCAAGAGCGGCACGATCACCGGGCGCTGGGCTGAATGGTGGGACGAGCGCGAGCACGAGGACGACGAGCCGCCTCCCGACGTCGACGGCGCGGCGGCTGGCGCCACCGAGGACCGCGCACCCGTATCCTGAGCGCCATGTTGTTCGACCTGCGTGGCCGTGGACGGCGTCGTTCCGTCCAGGTCATCTACCTGGGGCTGGCCGTGATCATGGCCGGAGGCCTCGTGTTCTTCGGAATCGGCGGCGCCACCAACGGCGGCCTGCTGAACGCCGTGACGGGCAACGGCAGCAGCAGCGCCGGCACCTCGCTCTACGACAAGCGCGTCACGACGTACACGCAGCAGGTCACGGCGAACCCGAAGGACGCGCAGGCCTGGGCGTCACTCGCGAAGGCCCGCGTCCAGCAGGCCTCCATCACCGGCTACAGCCAGGCGACCGGCCAGTACACGCCCAAGGGCCTCGCGGGCCTCGAGAACGCCTCGGCGGCCTGGAAGCGCTACCTCGCGCTGAACCCCAACAAGCCCGACGACACGGTCGCCTCGCTGATGGTCGCCGCCTACGGGACGAGCGGGCTCAACCAGCCGACCGACGCGGCGAACGCGCTCGCGGCGGTGATCGCCGGCCGCGGCCCCAGCGCCGCGCTCTACACGCAGCTGGCGATCGCCCGCTACATCGCCGGGGACACCCGCGGCAGCCTGATCGCCGGCAAACGCGCGGTCGAGCTGACCGATCCGGCGAAGCGCGTGCAGGCCAAGGCACAGCTCGACATCCAGCGCAAGCAGATCGACCAGGCGCGCGTCAACGGTGCGGCCAATCAGGCAACCAGCACCGGGACGTCGCCGCTCGGCGGCTGACCCGTCGCAGATCCCAGCGGCTACCATTCACAGCCGCTCGTCGCCCCTGTAGCTCAATTGGCAGAGCAGCGGACTCTTAATCCGAAGGTTCTTGGTTCGATTCCAAGCGGGGGCA
>DATCDC010000064.1:0-34338 GCA_036510915.1 Solirubrobacteraceae bacterium
AGGTCGAACTGCTCGAGCGTCGCGCCCATGCCGCCGTCGAAGACGACGACGCGTTCGCGGACGGCGGCGAGGTAATCACGCATGCCCGGCAGACTAGCAGCGATTCGGCCAACCTTGACACGGATGTGTCAAGGCTTGGGAACGCCGCCGGTGGGCCGGACAGGCGACGCCTGCCGTCCTCAGACCTCACCACCGCGGAGGGCCAGGAAGCGCCTCAGCTGCTCGATCGTCGCCGCCTGCAGAGGCTTCCGGGGGAGGCGCGACGATCACGGGCCTGGTGTCGATCGGCACGAACCTTCCGGCCCACGAGTGCCTGGTCGTCGGTCAGGCCCTCACGCCGTCCTGACGAACGCCGACGGCCCCGCCGCCACAGGGGCGACGGGGCCGTCGGCGGGGTGCGTCGGATGCTGCGGCGCTACTTGATGAACAGCATCTCCGAGTACTTCGGGAGCGGCCAGAGGTCGTCGGCGACCAGCTTCTCGAGCTGGTCGGCGGCGGCCCGCGTCGCGTCCATCGCCGGAATGACCTTGTCGCGCATGTACTTCGCGAGCTCCAGGCCCTCCTCGGCCGGATGCGAGGAGTTCGCCTTGTCCAGCGCCTTGAGGTTCTTGATCAGCGCGTCCGTCACGGCCTTGATCTCCGTGGCGACCGTCGTCAGCCCCGCCGCCTTGAGCTCCGTCAGGTAGCGCGCGGCCGCCGGCAGGATCATCGTGCGGGCCATCGACGCCGCGGTCTCCGCCTCGATGTTGAGCTTCGTCGAGTACTGCTCGACGGCGACCTCGAAGCGCGACTCGAGCTCGCGCTCGCTGAGGACCTCGTAGCGCTCGAAGACCTTGACGGTCTGCTCCTCGACCAGCCACGGCAGCGCGTCCGGGGTCGTGCGCAGGTTGGCGAGCCCGCGCTTGGCGGCCTCCTTGTGCCAGGCCTCGGAGTAGCCGTCACCGTCGAAGACGATCCGGCGGTGCTTCTTCCAGATGCCCTTGACGACCTCCAGGACGGCCTCCTCGTGCTTCTTGCCCTTGGCCTGCAGCGCCTCGACCTTGTCGACGAGCTCGTCGATGGCCTCGGCCGCGATCGTGTTCAGCGTCGCGTTGACCAGGCCCAGCGACATGCTGGAGCCCAGCGCGCGGAACTCGAACTTGTTCCCCGTGAACGCGAACGGCGAGGTGCGGTTGCGGTCCCCGCCATGCAGCGGGAGCGGCGGCAGCACCGGGCTGCCCAGCCCCAGGAAGTTGCCCGAGGCGTCCGCCGCGGGCTTGCCCGAGGCGACCGCGTCGAACGCCGTCTCGAGCTCCTGGCCGAGGAAGATCGAGATGATCGCCGGCGGCGCCTCGTTCGCGCCCAGGCGGTGATCCTGGCCGACGTTCGCGACGGTCGCCCGCAGCAGCTCCTGGTGCTTGTCCACGGCCGCGATCACCGCGGCGCAGAAGAACAGGAACTGCAGGTTTTCGGCGGGCGTGTCGCCCGGATCGAGCAGGTTCGAGCCCGTGTCCGTGCCCATCGACCAGTTGTTGTGCTTGCCCGAGCCGTTGACGCCGGCGAAGGGCTTCTCGTGCAGCAGGCACACGAGGCCGTAGCGCCGTGCGACGTTCTGCATCACCTGCATCGTGAGCTGCTGGTGATCGGACCCGACGTTCGAGTTCTCGAACATCGGCGCCAGCTCGTACTGCGCCGGCGCGACCTCGTTGTGGCGGGTCTTGACCGGCACGCCCAGGCGCCGCAGCTCCTCCTCGGACTCGAGCATGAACGCCAGCACGCGCTCGGGGATCGACCCGAAGTAGTGCTCGTCGAGCTCGTGGCCCTTGGGCGGCTTGGCGCCGAACAGCGTGCGGCCCGTGGTGTAGAGGTCGGGGCGCTCGTAGTAGTACTGCTCGTCGATCAGGAAGTACTCCTGCTCGGGGCCGACCGTCGTGAAGACGCGCGAGGACGTCTTGTCCCCGAACAGCTTCAGCGCGCGCAGGGCGACCGTCGACAGCGCGTCCATCGAGCGCAGCAGCGGGATCTTCTGGTCCAGCGCCTCGCCCGTCCACGACACGAACGCCGTCGGGATGCAGAGGTAGGCGCCGTTGGGGTTCTCGAGGATGAACGCCGGCGAGGTGGGATCCCACGCCGTGTAGCCGCGTGCCTCGAACGTCGCCCGCAGGCCGCCGGTCGGGAACGAGGAGGCATCCGGCTCGCCCTGGATGAGCTCCTTGCCGGAGAACTCGGCGATCGCCAGGCCTTCACCGGCCGGATTGAAGAACGAGTCGTGCTTCTCCGCCGTGAGGTTCGTGAGCGGCTGGAACCAGTGCGTGTAGTGGGTGGCGCCCTTCTCCATCGCCCACTCGCGCATCTCCTTGGCGACCGCGTCGGCGAGCGCCGTGTCCAGCGCCGCGCCCTTCTCGAGCGTCGCCTGGAGCTTCTTGAAGACGTCCTTCGGCAGACGGGCCTTCTGCACCGCCGGGCTGAAGACGTTCTCGCCGTAGCTCGTGGCGCTCGGATCCATCAGGTCGGTCTGACCCGCGGCGTCGCCGTTCGCGGCCCACTGGGCGGCGCTGACGTTGTGCTGTCGTGTCTTGCTTGCCATCGGTCTCTGGATGTCCTCCTGCGGGGCTCGGATCGCGGCGCCGTCGACATCACGGCCGCGCGCGCGGAATGACGCACCTGTACAGGTCCTCAGGCTAGGTGCGCCGCCGTCGTCGCACCTTATCCCGATGTCCAACATCGCGGACCCGTGGTTCGCCACGTGGTCTCAGCCCGCCGAGCGGCGTCTCGACCGGTGGGCGAAACCCTCCCGTCGATCTTTCGACACCCGTCCAATGTGAGATCGGCCGCCCGTCCGCAGACTCCGCGTCGCACTTCCAAGCCAGGAGGATTCATGAGACGTTCGTTCGCGGTCCGCGCTGCCGGCGCCGCTCTGGGGCTCACGCTGCTGCTGCCAACAGCATCTGCGTTCGCCGATACATCCGATGCCTACAGCGCCGGGGTTCTGCCCCAGTCCGTCGGCATCAACTCGCTGTGGGTGTTCATCGCAGCGGTGCTCGTGCTGTTCATGCAGGCCGGGTTCATGTTCCTCGAGATCGGCTTCTCGCGCGGCAAGAACGCCGGGACCGTGGTCGCGAAGATCCTGACCAACTTCTCGATCGCCGCGCTGCTGTACTGGGCGTGCGGCTTCGCGTTCGCCTTCGGCGGCGCGCCGGGCCACGTGATCGGGGACACCGGCTTCTTCCTGCGCAACTACGGTGATCCACTGACCGCCTTCCCGGTCATGGGCCTCTCCGACGCGACCGTCGAGTCCAAGTGGCTCTTCCAGTTCGCGTTCTGCGCGGTCTCGCTGGCGATCGTCTGGGGCACGACGCTCGAGCGCATCAAGTTCGGCGTCTACGTCATCTACGCGATCGTCTTCGCCGCGCTGATCTACCCGATCTTCTCGGGCTGGGTCTTCGGCGGCGGCTGGCTGCAGTCCAACCTCGGCATGCAGGACTTCGCCGGTTCGACGGCGGTCCACCTCATCGGTGCGACCGGCGGCCTGGCGGTGCTGCTGCTGCTCGGTGCGCGGCGCGGGAAGTACGGGTCCGACGGCAAGCCACGGGCGATCCCGGGGCACAACATGCCGCTGTTCGGCCTCAGCGTGATCATCCTGCTGATCGGCTGGTTCGGGTTCAACCCGGGCTCGACCCTGATCGCGCTCGACGGGCGCTTCACCGAGGTCGGCCTCGTGACGCTGCTGGCAGCAGGCGCGGGCGTGCTCGGCGCGCTGGGCACCAACCGCCTGATCACGGGCACGATCGACATCGGCATGGCGGGCAACGGCATGATCGGCGCCCTGGTCGCCATCACGGCAGGCTCGGGCTACGTCGCCCCGTGGGCGGGCGTCGTGATCGGCTTCCTCGCCGGCGTGATCATCCCGTTCGGCGTCTACGCCATCGACAAGAAGCTCGACGACCCGGTCGGCGCACTCACCGCGCACGGGCTGTGCGGTGTCTGGGGGACGCTGGCCTGCGGCCTGTTCACCCTGCCGGCGCTCGCCAAGTACAACGCGGTCGGCGATCCCGGCCTCGTGTACACGGGGTCCTTCCACCAGCTCGGCGTGCAGGCACTCGGTGTCGTGGTGGTCTTCTCCTCGGTGCTCCTCACGAGCCTCGCGGTGTTCTGGGTCATCAAGAAGACCTACGGCCTGCGTGTCACGGCTGAGGAAGAGGATGCCGGTCTCGACATCTCCGAGCACGGCATGTACGGCTACCCGGAGCAGTTCATCCCGGCCCCGGAGCTCGTGGGCTACGGCGCGGCACCGCAGTACGGTTCGCCGGCAGTAGCGACCGCGAGCACGACGGAGGTCACGGCATGAAGAAGGTTGAGGCATACATCCGCCACGAGGCGTTCGAGCCGATCCGCATGGATCTGCTGGACCTGGGCTTCCCCTCGCTGACCATCAGCGAGGTGAAGGGCTCAGGTCGGCAGAAGGGGATCGTGGAGACGTACCGCGGCGCGGTGCTCACGAACTACCTCCGGCCGAAGGTGAAGCTGGAGTGCGTCGTGGCCGACAAGGACGTGCAGACGATCGTGGACACGATCCTCAAGCACGGACGCACCGGCGCCGTCGGTGACGGCAAGGTGTTCATCATCCCCGTCGAGGAGGCATGGCGCGTCCGGACCGGCGAGTCCGGCGAGGAAGTGCTGCAGGCCCACCCCGACGCGGCGGCCACCGCCGCGTAGGCGGGACTCGCGTGAGCGGGGCGGCGGAATCCAAGCGCGGGTCCGCCGCCCCGCGAGCGCCGGGGGCGGGACCGGGGCGGGAGCTCATCGCGCGCCTGCGCGAGGTGCACCTGCGGATGGTCGACGCCGTCCTCGGCGGCGAGGGCCTCGAGCGCGTGGCGGCACTGGCCGCCGACGCGGCCGGGGCGCCCGTGGTGATCGTGGTGCCGCGCCTCGGCGCGGCGGCCGCCGGGCCGGCGCCCGAGTCGGTCGACGAGCGCACGCTCGCCGTGCTGCGCCGCTACGTCGGCGACCGCGTGCGCGACCGGCCGGCGCCGGTGCCCGCCGAGGTGGCTCAGGAGGCGCCGATCGTCAGCGGCGACGAGCTGCTCGGGTCGGTGCTGCTCGTCCGCGGCACCGCGGAGCTCGATGCCGACGCGGCCGAGTTCCTGCACATCGCGGCGATGACCTGCCTGACGGAGGTCGCCGTCGAGGAGGCGCGCGAGGAGGTGGAGGAGAACCTGCGCGGGTCGTTCCTCGAGGACCTGCGCTCGCGGCCCGACCTGGACCCGCGCGAGGTGGTGCGCCGCGCCGGCCGGCTCGGCTGCGACCTCTCGCGTGGCGTCGTCGTGCTCTGCGCCGAGCTCAGCACCGACCGCCCGCGCCACGTCGTCGCGACGATCGCCGGCGACCATCCCGGCGCGCTGGCCCAGCACATGGACGGCGGCACCGACGCCTCGCGCGTGTACGCACTGCTGCCCGCCGTCGGCGGCGACGACGCGCCCGAGGAGACCCTTGCGCGCGCCCGCGCGCTCGCCGAACGCCTCGGCCGCCACGGCACCGTCGGCCTCTCGAGCTTCTACGTCGACCCGGCCGAGCTCGGCCGCGCGATCCAGGAGGCCGAGCTCGTGCTCGACGTCCTGCGGCGCGGCGACAGCAACACCGCCAAGGGCGCGCTGGCGGAGATCGGGACCGGGACCTACCGCCTGCTGTTCCGCGTCCTGGCCTCCCACCCGGAGGAGGTGCGCTCGTTCTACGACGACACCGTCGCGCCGCTCGTGCGCTACGACGACCAGTACCACACCGATCTCGTCGGGACGCTCGAGGCGTACTTCGAGCAGAACTGCAACATGAACGCGACCGCGGCGACGATCTACGCCCACCGCCACACCGTCGCCTACCGCCTCGACCGCGTCCGCGAGCTCACCGGCCTGGACCCGACGCAGTCCGAGGACCGCGAGCGGCTGGGCCTGGGGCTCAAGGCCTACCGCATCATCGCCCCTCGGCTGCCGCGGTAGGGGACCGTGGGCGGCGCCCGGCGCCACCCCGCGGCATGCCGGGTACAGGAGTACACCGGCATGGCCGCCGTGCGGCCCCGGGCATCCACCCACGGTCCCCTCCCGCGGCAGCCGGCCGTTTGGGTTCCGCGGCGACGACCCCTACTGCCCGACGCTGACGACCCTGCCCGTCTTGGGGTCCACCTTGCTGATCCGGGGGCGCTGGGTGACGCGGGCGGTGAGGTCGCCCTCGGGCGCCTGGTCGCCGGCGGTGACCGCGCGGGCGTTGCCGTTGAGCCCGGCGGCGACGCGGTAGTGGAGCGTGTGCGTCCCGGCGCTGGCCGCGGTGACGAGCCAGCGGAAGGTGCGCGCGCGGCCGGCGGCGAGCGGGCCGAGCGCCCACGTGTTGACGTAGGCGGTGACGCCGTTGCGCGGGCCGAGGTTCACGATCCACACCGGCCGCTGGGGGTCGGCGTTGTCCGGCTGCGTCGAGATGTAGTTGAACCCGTCGACCGTCATCGCGACATTCGGGATCGTCGCCGTCCCCGTGTTGCGCACGGTGATCGACAGGGGCACCGTGTCGGCCAGGCCCTGGTTGCGCGGGAAGCGCGCGTCGACGACGCGGACGCGGTAGGAGGCGTCCTTCTCACCGGCGTCCTGGCGGGTGCCTCCGCCGCAGCCCGCGGCGAGACCCGCGGTGGCGGCCAGCGCTGCCACGACCGCGATCCCTGGACCTGACAGCGACAGGGGCCTCCTCACGCCGCGCGACGCTACCACAGGACTCGGCGCGGGCCACGCCGAATGCGCCGGATCGCCGCGCGGTGACGGTTGTCGTTTGCGACTGATCCGTGCGCTCCCGTAGAGTCCCGCCAGCCGGGGCCGCGGGAGAGCGGTCGTGTGCGTCACAGGGAGAGGAGGGGAGCATGGTTCGAAGCACCGCCGACAGGGCGATCAGCCCTGCCAGGGAGCTGTTCGAGGAGATCGGGGACATGATGATCCTCACGGGCAAGACGATCGTCTCCGCGATCCGTCCCCCGTATCCCTACGGCGGCGAATTCATCTCCCAGTTCCTGTTCGCGCTGCGCCTGTGCTGGTTCCCGCTGCTGATCTCGACGGTCGCATTCGGCTATGCAGCACCCGGTCTGCAGGCCGCCAACTTCCTCGTGCTCTTCGGCGCGCTCGATCGCCTCGGCGGGTTCTTCGTCCTCGCGTCGATCCGCGAGTTCGCGCCGTTCGTCACCGCCATCGTGCTCGCGGGCGTCGCCGGCACCGCGATCACCGCCGACCTCGGCGCGCGCAAGATCCGCGAGGAGCTCGACGCGCTCCAGGTGCTCGGCGTCGACCCGATCAAGAACCTCGTCGTCCCGCGCTTCCTGGCGCTGATGCTCGTGACCGGCCTGTTCGACGTCTACGCGCTGCTGTTCGGCATCTTCGGCGGGATCATGACCACGCTCGTGAACCACGCCCCGCTCGGGCCGTTCTGGGCGACCTTCTTCACGAACGCCTCGGTGACGGACCTCTGGGGGTCGGTCCTCAAATGTCTGATGTTCGGGGCGATCATCGCGATCGTCTGCTGTTACAAGGGCATGACCGCCTCGGGCGGCGCCGCCGGCGTCGGCCGTGCCGTGAATCAGGCGGTCGTCATCGCCTTCCTCGGCGTCTTCGCGTTCAACTACGTGTTCACCCAGACGCTGCTCGCCACCCACCCGGAGATCAACGTCATCCGCTGAGGCGGACGGCCAACCGTCATGGGCAGCAGCTGGCTCAGCGTCCCGCGCGACTGGCTCGCGTCGTTCGGTGAGATCTCGAAGTTCTGCGGCCGGATCCTCGGCGAGGTCGTCGGCCTCAAGGTCATCCGCTACTTCGGCGAGACCCTGCGCCAGGCCGGCGTGCTGATCGTCTCCTCGACGATCGTCATCTGGGGCCTGGTCTTCATCATCGGCCTGCAGTGCGGGATCGAGGGCGCGTACTTCAACCGCTCGGTCGGCGCGCCCGCCTACGCGGGCGTCTTCGCCGCCTGGTGCGACCTGCGCGAGCTCGTCCCCTACGCCTTCGGCTACATGATGGCCGCCAAGGTCGGCACCGGCATCGTCGCCGAACTCGGCTCGATGCGGATCTCCGACGAGATCGACGCGCTCGAGGTCATGGGCATCGACTCGATGACGTTCCTGTGCGCGACGCGCCTGCTCGCCGCCTGGATGGTGCTGCCGTTCATGTACATCGCGGCGATCGGCGCCGGCTTCTTCGCGAGCTACCTGGCGGTGGTGGTCCAGATCGGCGAGGTCTCCCAGGGCGGCTACTCGCTGATCTTCTGGCAGTTCCAGAACCCACCGGACCTCGTCTTCAGCCTGACCAAAGCCATGGTCATGGCGACGGTCATCGTCCTCGTCGGCTGTTACTACGGCTACACGGCGAGCGGCGGCCCCGTGGGCGTGGGAACCGCGACCGCGAAGTCGATGGTGCTGAACATCGTGCTCGTGCACCTCATCGGGATGCTCGGCACGCAGGTCTTCTGGGGCGCGAACCCGCGCGCCCCGATCGGAGGGTGAGGATGGGCGAGGACGACTTCCGGAGCAACGCGGACGGCACGCCGGCCGAGGACCTCCCGACGAAGGACCAGCTCGCGGGCGAATCGCTGACCGAGCGGATCGACGCGCGTGAGGCCGCGGTCGAGGCCGAGGCGAGCACCGGCGCCGGTTTCGACCAGCCCGACCTGCCGCCGGCCGTCGCGAAGTTCCAGGCCGAGCACCCGAACGCCGACGCGGACGCCGCGCGCGTCTCGGTCGTGCACGAGGCCGAGCGCGGCCAGGACGACGAGTACCGCTGGCACACCGGCCTCAACCGCCCGACCGGCGCGCCGGACGCCGTCGAGTTCATCGAGGTCCACAAGGCGTTCGGCCGCAACAAGATCCTGCGCGGGCTCAACATGGGCCTGCCCGAGGGCAAGATCTCGATGATCCTCGGGCCGTCGGGCACCGGCAAGTCGGTCTGCATCAAGCACATGGTCGGGCTGCTGTACCCCGACGACGGCGACGTCGTCGTGCACGGCGAGTCGGTCCCGAACATGCGCGACGAGGAGCTCTTCGCGATGCGCAAGAAGTTCGGCGTCCTCTTCCAGGACGGCGCGCTCTTCGGCTCGATGAACCTGCTCGACAACGTCGCGTTCCCGCTGCGCCAGCACACCGACAAGGGCGAGGACGAGATCCTCGAGATCGTCGGCCGGCGCCTCTCGGAGGTCGGGCTGGGCGAGGCCGGCGACAAGTACCCCAACGAGCTCTCCGGCGGGATGCGCAAGCGCGCCGGGTTCGCGCGCGCGCTCGTGCTCGACCCGGACATCGTGCTCTTCGACGAGCCGGACTCGGGCCTGGATCCCGTGCGCACCGCCCTCCTGTGCGAGCTCATCCAGGAGATCCACGAGGAGAACGGCGGCGCCTACACCGTCATCACGCACGACATCATGAGCGCGCGCCGCGTCGCCGAGTACATCGCGGTGCTCTGGCGCGGGCGGATCGTCGAGTCCGGTCCGGCCGCCGAGCTCTTCAACTCCGACAACGCCTTCGTCCGACAGTTCCTCTCCGGGGCGGCGCAGGGGCCGCTCGGGATGGAGTGAGCGGTCCCGCCGGACCACGAGATCCCCCCGAGCACCGCCGACCGACCAGACCGACGACCATTCCGCCTTCGCAGACACCACGCCGCCTCACCCACCAGGGGGATGCATGACCACCGCCCGGGCGCTCACGCTCGGCGCGCTCGTGGTCGCGGTCGCCCTCGTGGCGATCCTGCTGCTCGGCTCAAGCGGCGCACACCAGTACAAGCTCGTCTTCCAGACGGCCGGGCAGCTGGTCAACGACAACGACGTCCAGGTCGGCGGGCGGCGCGTGGGCTCGGTCAAGGACATCCAGCTCACGGCCAACAACCAGGCCGAGATCACGATCGAGGTCGACAAGCCCTATGCGCCGCTGCACGAGGGCACGACCGCCATCATCCGCGCGACGTCGCTGTCCGGCGTCGCCAACCGCTACATCGCGCTCAGCCCGGGCCCGGACAACGCGCCGAAGCTCGCCGACGGCGCGGTGCTCGCCGCGGACAAGACGACGACGATCGTCGACCTCGACCAGCTCTTCAACACGCTCGACGCGCCGACGCGCAAGGGCCTCGCCGACACGATCCAGGGCTTTGCGACGTGGTACGCCGGCAAGGGCCTGCAGGCGAACGCGGCCGGGCGCTACTTCCCGCCGGCGCTGTCCGCGACGACCGGCGTGCTCCAGAAGCTCAACGCCGACCAGGCCGCGCTCAACACGCTCGTCCAGGACACCTCGCAGGTCGTCACGACGCTCGCGCGCAAGGCGCCGACGCTGACCGACCTGGTCTCCAACGCGGACACGACGACCGGCGCGATCGCCGCCGAGAACCAGTCCCTCTCCCAGGCGCTCTCGCTGCTGCCGCAGACGCTGCGCCGCGCGAGCACGACGTTCGTCGACCTGCGCCTCGCGCTCGACGACGTCGACAAGCTCGTCGCGGCCTCCAAGCCCGCCTCGAAGAACCTCGCGCCGTTCCTGGCGACGCTGCGCCCGCTGCTCGACGAGTCCCAGCCGACGATCGCCCAGCTCGCCAAGCTCGCCCAGCAGCCGGGGGCGAGCAACGACCTCACGGATCTGCTGACGAGCGCGCCGCAACTCGCGAACGTCGCCTCGACGTCGTTCCCGAACGCGGTCAGGGCGCTGAACAAGTCGACGCCCGTCTTCAACTTCATCCGCCCGTACTCGCCGGACCTCGTCGGCTGGCTGCGCGACTTCGGCCAGGGCGCCTCGAACTACGATGCCAACGGGCATTTCGCCCGCGTCGCCCCGGTCTTCAACGCCTTCAAGTACGACGCCTCGAACGACACGCTCGTCCCCGTTCCGCCCGCGCTCCGCACCCCGGGCCTGGAGAACGGCCCGTCGATCGTCCAGCGCTGCCCGGGCGCCGCGATCCAGCGCCCGGCCGACGGCAGCGCGCCGTGGCAGGACACCGGCGGCAAGCTCGACTGCCAATCCTCGATCGTCCCGCCCGGGCCGTGATCGCGTGAGGCGCATCACGTTCATCGTCATCGCGCTGGTCCTCCTCGGGGGCGTCCTCGCCGCGCTCGCGTTCGGCTCGGGCAACGACAACGCCTACCGCGTGCGCGCGATCTTCAAGAATGCCTCGTTCGTCATCCCGGGCGAGGACGTGAAGATCGCCGGGGTCCGCGTCGGCAAGATCGAGGCGCTCGACCTGACGCCGGACAACAAGGCCGCGGTCGTCCTCGACATCAGCGACTCGAACTACCAGGACTTCCGCACCGACGCCTTCTGCATGGTGCGCCCGCAGTCGCTGATCGGCGAGAAGTTCATCGAGTGCCAGCCGACGCAGCCGCGCGCGCCGGGCACGCCGCCCGCGCCGCTGCTGCCGAAGATCAGGCGCGGGCCCGGCAAGGGCCAGCACCTGCTGCCCTCGACGAACACCGCCAAGGCGATCGACATCGACCTGCTGAACAACATCATGCGGCTGCCGCTGCGTCAGCGGTTCACGATCATCATCAACGAGCTCGGGACCGGCCTGGCCGGCAACGGCGCCGGGCTGAACGCCGCGCTCAAGCAGTCCAACCCGGCCTTCAAGGCGTTCGACCAGGTACTGGAGATCCTCGCCCAGCAGAACCGCACGCTCGCCGCGCTGGCCGTCAACGGCGACACGGTGCTCGCGCCGCTGGCACGCGATCGCGCGCAGATCCAGGGCTTCATCAACGCCTCCGCCAAGACGGCGACCGCCACCGCCGAGAAGAGCATCGCGCTGCAGGCGAACATCAAGCTCTTCCCGCCGTTCCTGCGCCAGCTGACGCCGACGATGAACGAGCTCGGCACCCTGTCGGACCAGTTCACGCCGGTCGTGTCGGACCTCGCCCGTTCGGCTGACTCGCTCAACACGTTCGTCACCGGTGCGCCGGCCTTCACGAGCGCCGGCACGACGGCGTTCAAGAGCCTGGGCGACACGGCGGACATCGCCGGCCCGGCGCTGCAGGCATCGCTGCCGCTCGTGCAGAGCCTCGGCACGCTCTCCAAGACGGCCGTCCCGCTGACGCAGAACCTGAGCGCCTTCCTGACCTCGCTGAAGACCCAGGGCGGCATCAACCGCCTGATGGACTTCGTCTTCTACGGGTCGGGCGGCATCAACGGCTACGACCAGTACGGCCACTACCTGCGCGCGCGGCTCGTGCTGACGACCTGCCAGACGTTCGTCGTGGTCAACCAGCTCGGCTGCACGGCGAACTTCAACAAGGACCTGGGGTCCTCGACGACGTCGCCGAGCGCGACCACCGCCGCCGCGGGCACGCAGGCCGTCTCCTCCAGGAGCGCCGCCACCGGGTCGCCCGCCCCGACGACCAGCACGGCAGCGGCGCCGTCGGCGATCAGGTTGCCGGCGACGATCCTGCCGGGCGACAGCGGCGTCAAGCCGGGCGCCGGCGCCGCGCCGACGACGACCTCGTCGACGTCGAAGAAGGCGCCCGACGCGCGCTCCGTCCAATCCCTCCTCGACTATCTCCTGGGCGAATGAGACGGCGCGGCGGAGCAGCTTCGATCGCAGCAAACCCCGTGCTCATCGGCGCGGCGACGATCCTCGTCGTCATCGTCGCCGTGTACCTGGCCTACAACGCGAACTCCGGGCTCCCGTTCGTGCCGACCTACCACGTGCGCGTGGACGTCCCGAACTCCGCCGGCCTGGTGAAGGGCAACGACGTGCGCATCGGCGGCACGCGCATCGGCCTCGTCTCCGGCATCACGCCGCAGTCGCATCCCAACGGCGCGGTCACCGCGGTCATCGACCTCAACCTGCAGACCGTCGCCAAGCCGCTGCCGGTCGACACGCTCGTCATCATCCGCCCGCGCTCGGCTCTGGGGCTGAAGTACGTCCAGCTGACGCGCGGCACGAGCTCGAAGACGGTCCCCGACGGCGGCACGCTGCCGCTCGCCCAGGCCAAGCCCGAGCCCGTCGAGCTGGACCAGGTCTTCAACATGTTCAGCGACCCGACCCGCCGGGCGATCCAGGCCAACCTGCTGGCGTTCGGCAACGGGTTCGCCGGCCGCGGCGCGGACCTGAACTTCGCGATCAAGGACCTCGACCCGCTGCTCACGCAGCTCGGGCCGGTCATGCGCAACCTGTCGAGCACGAAGACCGACCTGCGCGGGTTCCTGCGCGGGCTCGCGCGCGCCGCCTCGGTCGTCGCGCCCGCCGCCGAGACGCAGGCCGCGCTCTACCGCAACCTGGACTCCACCTTCAGCGCGCTGGCGGGCGTCACCGGCCCGATCCAGCAGTCGATCGTCGGCGGCGTGCCGGCGCTCACCACGGCGATCCGCGACCTGCCGCAGATCCGCCAGTTCCTGGCCAACAGCGCCGACCTCTTCCACCAACTGCAGCCCGGCGTCGACGCGCTGGCGAACGCGGCGCCGGACCTCGCCGACACGGTCCGCATCGGCACCCCGGTGCTGCAGCGCTCGCCCGCGTTCAACGCGCGCGTGGCGACGACGCTGAAGTCCGTCGAGGCGTTCAGCACCGACCCGCTCGTGAAGCTCGGCGTCAACGACCTCGCGACCGCCGCCGGCATCCTCGAGCCGACGATCGCCTTCATCACGCCCGCGCAGACGGTCTGCAACTACCTCGGCGTGGCGCTGCGCAACGCCTCGAGCCTGCTCAGCGAGGGCGGCTCGAACGGCACCCTGCAGCGCTTCTCGATCATCGCGGCGCCGAGCGGCCCCAACAACGAGGGCTCGCCGTCCTCGGCGCCCGCGAACGGGCCCGCGCCGGGGAACAACTTCCTGCACTCCAACCCCTATCCGTTCACCGCTGCGCCGGGGCAGCCGAAGACGTGTGAGGCGGCGAACGAGAAGTTCATCCCGAACAAGGTCGTCATCGGCAACGTCCCGGGCATGGCCCCGACCACCCTCCACGACAACACCCGGCCCTGATGGCGAGCCTGCGGCGCAAGAACGACGATCGCCCGCGCACGCTGCGCAAGGACCGCACGGGCGCCAACCCGGTGCGCGTCGGCATCCTGGTGCTGCTCGGCGTGCTGCTGATCTCCTACTTCGGCTTCACGAAGAACAACCCGTTCTCGCGGCCGTTCGAGTTCAAGGCCGTCTTCCCGTCGGCGAACTCGATCCGCCTGAACTCGCCGGTGCGCATCGCGGGCGTCAACGTGGGCAAGGTCACCAGGGTCGAGGGCCAGGACGGCACGAACAACGCCGTCATCACGATGGAGGTGCAGGACCAGGGGCTGCCGATCCACAAGGACGCCGAGCTGAAGATCCGCCCGCGCATCTTCCTCGAGGGCAACTTCTTCGTCGACCTGCGTCCGGGCACGCCCTCGGCGCCGACGATCTCCGACGGGGACACGATCCCGGTCGCCCAGACGGCGACGCCGGTCCAGCTCGACCAGGTGCTGACCGCGCTGCAGCAGGACACGCGCCGCCAGCTGCAGATCACGCTCGCGAGCCTCGGCACGGCGCTGACCGCCAAGCCGACGGCAGCCGAGGACGCCGACCAGACGATCTACGTCCAGGGCAAGTCCGCCGCGCAGGCGCTGAACAGCGCGATCTCGTTCGGCAAGAGCGCGCTGCGCGACAGCGCGATCACCCAGCAGGCGCTGCAGGGCGTCGTCCCGTCCGACCTGACGGGCCTCGTCCAGGGCCTGGCGGCGACCGGCCGCAAGCTCGCCGACAGCGAGCAGCAGCTCGGCGACCTCGTCACGAACTTCAACACGACGCTCGGCGCGCTCGCCAGCCAGCAGAGCAACCTGCAGCAGTCGGTGGCGCTGCTCGGGCCGACGGTGCAGACCGCCTACACCTCGCTCGGGCGCCTGAACGCGGCGCTGCCGAACGTGCGCGCCTTCTCGCTCGCGCTCGTCCCGGGCGTCGAGCAGACGCAGCCGACGATCGACGCGGTCACGCCGTGGATCGCGCCGACGCGCAAGCTCGTCTCGCAGGAGCAGCTCGGCGGCCTCGTCGGCGACCTGCAGCCGGCCACCGCGAGCCTGGCGAAGGCCAGCTCGGAGACGATCCCGGTCCTGCAGCAGGGCGACCTGCTGTCGAAGTGCGTCGCCGACGTGATCCTGCCCGCCGGCGACGTCAAGCTCCAGGACGGCCCGTTCTCCACGAACCAGGAGAACTACAAGGAGTTCTGGTACTCGATGGTCGGGCTCGCGGGCGAGGGCCAGAACTTCGACGGCAACGGCCAGTACGTGCGCTTCCAGACCGGCGGGGGCAACTACAGCGTGAAGCTCACGGGCGGCAACCTCGGCGCCGGCGGCACGCTCTACGGCAACTCCGTCGGCCAGCCGCTCGGCACGCGCCCGGCCTGGAACGGCGGCACGAAGCCGGCCTACCGCGCCGACAAGGCGTGCTACACGCAGCCGATCCCGGACTACAACGCCTTCCCGGCAGGGCCATCGGACGCGGGCTGAGATGGCACTCGCAATCCGCAAGCACCTCCGGGACTTCATCGCGATCCTCGCGATCGCCGCGATCGCGATCCTCGTGGGCGGCTTCATCCTCTCCCACCAGCGCTTCTACCTGCCCTCGTGGGTGCCGCTCGTCGGCAGCAGCTTCGTCGACTACAACGCCGAGTTCCAGACGGCGCAGGCCGTCACGCCGGGCCAGGGGCAGACGGTGCTCGTCGCCGGCGTCCAGGTCGGCGAGATCGGCAAGGTGACGCTGAAGGACGGCCGCGCGGTCGTCCAGATGAAGCTCAAGAAGCAGTACACGCCGATCTACCGCGACGCGACGGCGCTGCTGCGGCCGAAGACCGGCCTGCAGGACATGGTCATCGAGCTCGATCCCGGTCACAGGTCGGCGGGCAAGATCCCCGCGGGCGGCACGCTCCCGGTCTCGCAGACGAGCCCGGACATCAACCCGGACGAGATTCTCGCCGGCCTGGACACGGACACGCGCGCCTACCTGCGTCTGCTCGTCGCCGGCGCCGGGCAGGGTCTGAACGGGAATGCCGCGAATCTGTCGGCGACGCTCAAGCGCTTCGACCCCACCGCGCGCTACCTCACGCGCATCGGCGTGGCGCTGCGCACGCGCAGCCGCTACATCCGGCGCTCGATCCACAACTTCCGCCTGATCGCCCAGGAGCTCGGCTCGCGCGACACGCAGCTCGCGCAGTTCGTCGACTCCTCGAACCGGGTCTTCCAGAGCTTCGCCAACCAGCAGGCGAGCCTGAGCCAGACGATCAGCCTGCTCCCGGGGGCGCTGCAGGCGACGAACTCCGCGCTGTCGAAGTCCTCGACGCTGTCCGCGCAGCTCGGGCCGACGCTCGGCAGGCTGCTGCCCGCCGCCAACGGCCTGGAAGCGGCGCAGAAGGGCTTCCAGAGCTTCGCCAAGGAGACCAAGCCGGTCATCGAGAACCAGCTCAGCCCGTTCACGAAGGCCGCCCAGCCGACCGTCTCCGCGCTGCGCCCGGCGGCGGCGAACCTCGCGACGGCGCTGCCGGGGCTGAACCAGTCGCTCAGCGTCCTCAACACCCTCTTCAACGAGCTCGCCTACGAGCCCACGAGCGGCCCGACGAAGGGCAAGGGCTACCTCTACTGGCTCGGCTGGCTGAACCACGAGGGCGCCTCGATCTTCGGCTCGCAGGACGCGCACGGACCGACGCGCCGCGGCCTGGTCTACGGCAACTGCTCCTCGCTCGCGACGCTCGAGGCGATCGGGAAGGTCAATCCCGTGCTCGGCACGCTGGCCGCGCTGCTGAACGCCCCGACGACCGCCGAGGTCTGCCCGACCGGCGCCGGAGCGGCGGCTGCGAAGGCCGCCAGCGCGCGCGTGCGTGCGCACAGCGCCGATATCGCCAGGGCGCAGGCCGCCGGCCTCGGCGTCGCACCGCCCGCGACGACCACGCCCGGCAGCGGCCCGGCGGCGGCGGCGCCCGTCGCGTCGACCACGACGGCGAGCGCCCCGGCGAAGGCGGCAGGGGGCTAGATGCAGAAGCAGGCCCCCAGCGTCGGCCGCATCCTCACGATGGTGCTGTTCGCGCTCTCGTGCTTCGGCCTGCTCCTGTTCCTCTGGGTGGCCTTCGGCGGCTCGACGCCGCTGCGCGCCAAGGGCTACCGCGTCGTCATCCCCTTCAAGCAGGCCGGCCAGCTCGCGCAGGAGGCCGACGTGCGCATCTCCGGCGTCTCGGTCGGCAAGGTCAAGTCGATCGTCGCCAACCCGCACACCGGCAACTCGGACGTGACGATCGAGCTGCAGCCCAAGTACGCGCCGGTCAAGCGCGACTCGCGCGTCATGCTGCGCGCGAAGACCCTGCTCGGGGAGACCTACGTCGAGCTCACGCCGGGGCGGCCGAACTCGCCCGCGGTCCCCGACGGCGGGCGCCTGGCGACCGGGGTCGTCGCGCCGACCGTCCAGCTCGACGAGATCACGCGGGCGTTCGACACCAGGACACGCGTGGCGTTCGGGGTCTGGCAGATCTCGCAGGCGCTCGCGGTGACCGGCCGCGGCCGCGACATCAACGACTCGATCGCGCTGCTGGACCCGCTGGAGGAACAGGCGACGGCGCTGACGACGGTCCTCAACCGCGATCCCCCGGCGCTGTCCCGGCTCGTGCGCAACACGGGCGTCGTCTTCAGCGCGCTGAGCGCCCGTGACGCGCAGCTGCGCAGCCTGATCCAGAACGCGAACACGGTGTTCGCGACGACCGGCAGGCTCAACACGCAGCTGGCGGCGACGTTCGTGGCGCTGCCGACCTTCCAGAAGGAGTCGACGCTGACGCTGAACCGGCTCGTGCAGTTCGCGGACGCGACGAACCCGCTGGTCAACGAGCTCAAGCCGGTCGCCCAGCAGCTCACGCCGACGGCGCAGTCGCTGCAGAAGCTGGCGCCGGACCTCAATGCGCTGTTCACGAACCTCGACCCCGCGATCACCGCGTCGGTCAAGGGCCTGCCCGCCACCGACGCGTTCCTCAAGAGCGCGACGCCGTTCTTCGCGGCGCTCGACCCGTCGCTGGCGCAGATCACGCCGCTGCTGCAGTTCGTCGGCGCCTACCCGAACGAGCTGACGGCGTTCATGGCGAACACCGCCGCCGCGACGAACGCGGTCGCCGCCTCGAACGGGCGCCAGGTGCGCTACCTGCGCACGACGAACCCGCTGAGTCCCGAGGCGCTGACGAGCTACCCGCAGCGCGTGAAGTCCAACCGGCCCAATCCGTACGTCTTCCCGCGCGCCTTCGACGCGCTGCCCGGCGGCATGATCCAGTTCAAGACGAACCAGTGCTCGATCGGGATCACGCCGTCGCTGTCGCCGATCACGCCGGCGGCGATCGGCCAGGAGCTGACGGACCGCATCAACCTCTACGCGCTGGGCGGCGATCCGGCGAACGTGCCGGCCGTCCCGTGCCGCCAGCAGAGCGACTTCAGCGCGTCGGGCAAGACGACGCAGTACCCGCAGGTCGCGGCCGGCGCCAACCCGCCGCCGCTGAAGTTCGGCGTGGCGCCGTGATCGGCGCCTGACGCCCCGGGCGGCGGTACGGTTCCACCGATGCTCTCGCGGCTGCTCGGGCGGCTCATGGCCCTCGGGGCGCGCCGGCCGATCCCGGTCGCCGCGACCGTGCTCGTCCTCGCCGCTGCCGGGGCGCTCCTCGCGCTGCGCCTGGAGCCCAACGCGGACACCAGCACGCTCGTCGGGCGCTCGACTGCGGGCTTCGCCGCGACGGACACGCTGCACAGGCGCTTCGGCGACGACGCGATCTACATCCTCGTGGGCGAGCCGGTCTCGCGCGTCGTCCTGACCTCCGACCTCGATCAGGTGCTGGGCCTCGAGGGGTGTCTGGCCGGCAACGTCCCGGCGGGCCAGAAGCCCGCCGGCGGCGCGGCCGGGCCGTGCGCGCGGCTGGCGGCGACGAAGCCGGCGAAGGTCGTCTTCGGCCCGGGAACGTTCCTCAACGAGGCCGTCGGGCAGATCTCCGACCAGCTCACCGCGGCGACCTCCAGGCAGGCGAGCGACTCGCGGAGGGCCGGCGACGCGGCCTACCGTCTCGCACTCGCGCGAGGGCTGGGGAGGGCGGCGGCGACGCGGTACGCCCAGCAGGCCGCAGAGCTCGTCCAGGCGAAGTTCACGGCACAGCTGCTCCAGCTTGCCCTGCGCTACGGGCTGACCTCCGCGCCGAGCCTCGACGACCCGCAGTTCATCTCGCGCCTGGTGTTCGACGACCGCCGCCCGGCCGGCACGCCGAAGGCGCGCTTCGCCTCGATCTTCCCCGGCCCGCAGGGGGCGCTGATCCAGGTGCGCCTGAAGGCGGGCATCGGCGAGCGGGCGCGCCGCGAGGCGATCGCGAACATCCGCGCCGCGACGCAGATGCAGAACTGGCGCCTGTCGGCCGGGCAGTACGCCGTCACCGGCGCCCCCGTCGTCGTGCAGGAGCTCTCGAGCGCGATCTCGCACTCGATCCTGATCCTGCTGATCGCCGCGGTCATCGTGATGGCGCTCACGCTGCTGCTCGTGTTCCGCGCGCGGCTGCGGCTGATCCCGCTGCTCGTCGCGCTCGCCGCGGCCGGGCTGACGTTCGGCGTCATGGCGATCAGCGGGGTCGGGCTGACGATGGCCTCGATCGCGGTGATCCCGATCCTCATCGGCCTGGCGGTCGACTATGCGGTCCAGCTCCAGTCGCGCATCCAGGAGGAACCGGGTGAGCTGGAGGGGAACGTCGCGCGGGTCGCCGCGCGCGGCGCGCCGACGATCGCGATCGCCGCCGCGGCGACGGCGGCGGGCTTCCTCGTGCTGGCACTCTCGCCGGTGCCGATGGTCCGCGGCTTCGGGATCCTGCTCGTGGTGGGCATCGCTCTGGCCGTCGTCAGCGCGCTGACGCTCGGCGTCGCGGTGCAGTCGCTCGCGGCGCGCCGCGCGGCCCGCCCCGCCGACCCGGACGCGGACGCGGGGGCACTCACCCGTGCGCGCACCGGCGTCGAGGCGGCATGGAACGGCGCGGGGGAGATCGTCAGCGGCTCGGCGGCGTGGGGCGCGGTCAGCCGCGGCGTGCAGCGCGCGGGCGACGGCGCCCTGCGGGCGGCGATCGGGCGCCCGGGCCGCGTGCTCGCGATCGCCGGCGTGATCGCCGTCGCGGGGTGGGCGCTCGACACCCAGACGCGCGTGGAGTCCGACGTGCAGAAGCTCGTGCCGCAGAACCTCGGCGCGCTGCACGATCTGAGGCGCCTGCAGGACATCAGCGGCGTGGGCGGCGAGGTCGACGTCGTCGTCGAGGGCCGCCGCGTGACCGATCCGGCCGTCGTCGCGTGGATGACGCGCTACCAGGCGAAGATCCTGCGCAAGCTGAAGTTCAGCGCGACGCGCGGGTGCGGGCGCTCGGACGTGTGCCCGGCGTTCTCGCTGCCCGACCTCTTCACGACGAAGGCCTCGCTGGCCTCGCGGGCGCGCGTCGACGGCCTGCTCGACGCCGTGCCGGCGTACTTCTCGCAGAGCGTCATCACGCCGGACCGGCGGACGGCGACGCTCGCCTTCGGCCTGCGGCTGATGCCGCTCGAGCGCCAGTTCCAGGTGCTGCGCACGATGCGCGCCGGGCTGGATCCGCCGCCGGGCGTCACCGCGCGCCTCGCCGGCCTGCCGGTGCTGGCCGCTGAGGCCAACGACCGCCTGGCCTCACCGCTGCGGCGCATCGAGACCCTGCTCGCCGGCCTGTTCGCCGTCGGCCTGGTCCTGCTGCTCGCGCTGCGCAACCTGCGTCGCGCGCTCGTCCCGCTGGTGCCGATCGTCCTCGCGACCGGCTGGTCGGCGCTCGTCCTGTTCCTGACGCGCATCCCGCTGAACCCGCTGTCGATCGTGCTCGGCGCGCTCGTGATCGCGATCGCGACGGAGTTCAGCGTGCTGCTCAGCGAGCGCTTCCGCGGCGAGCGGGAGGCCGGCCACGACGTCGCCGAGGCGCTGCAGCGCACCTACCGCTCGACCGGCGTGGCGGTCCTGACCTCCGGGGTCACCGCGATCGCGGGCTTCGCCGTGCTGATCGTCTCGGACATCCGGATGCTGCGCGACTTCGGCTTCGTCACGGTGATCGACCTCGCGGTCGCGCTGCTCGGCGTGCTGATCGTGCTCCCCGCGGTGCTCGTGCTCGCCGAGCGCGGCGCCCTCGTCCCGCGCCCCGTGCGCGCACGCCGCCGCGGCGCCGCGCAGGTCGAGCGCGCACCCGCGGCGTGAACGGCGGCGCCGACGGCCCGCTGGGCTTCGGCGAGGGCCCGGCGGACGGCGAGCAGCCGCAGGCGCCCGCACCCGACCGGCAGGCCTCCGCGCCGCAGCGCGCGGGGCGACCGAGACTCCCCGGAGCGACGACGCGCGGGCGCCTCCCCGGCGTGATCCTCCTGCTGGCGGGCGTCGCGCTGCTGGTCGTCGTCGGCATCAACACCCTGCGCACGCACGGCGTCTCCTCGACCGGCCCGCCGGTCGGGAAGGTCGCGCCGCGCTTCGCCGCACCGCTGGCGCTCGGCGGGGAGGAGGGCGACGTCAACGTCGCCCAGCACGCCGATCAGGGCGCGGCCGGCTCGCGCCCGGCGTGCTCGGTGCGGGGCCCCGGGATCCTCAACTCCTGCGACCTCGCGCGCACGGGCCCGGCGGCCGTCGTGTTCTTCGCCTCCGGGCAGGACCGCTGCACCGGCGAGGTCGACGCGCTCGCGCGGGCGGGCCGCGCGGTGCCGCAGGTGCGACTCGCCGCCGTCGCCGTGCGCAGCGACCGCGCCGCGCTGCGTGGCGTCGTCACGAGCCACGCGTGGGCGTTCCCGGTCGCGTACGACCGCGACGGCGCGCTCGCGAACCTCTACGGGGTCGCGGTCTGCCCGCAGGTCACCTACATCCTGCCCGGCGGGGTCGTCGCGGCCACGACCGTCGGCGAGCTGGGGCCGGCCGCGCTGACCGGTCGGCTGCGGGCGCTGGTGGCCGAGGCGCGCCGCAGGGGGGCGCCTGCGTGAGCGGCGAGTCTGCGCCGGATCCCGAGCTGGAACCCGGCGCGGTGGCGGACGAGCTCGCGGCCGAGTTCCCGGACCTGCGCTGCGCGAGCATCGCGGTCGATGCGCCGCAGGGGCGCCGCGACCCGGGCATCGCCGAGCGCCTGGCGGTCCTCGCCGACCGCTTCCGCGGGCGCCGCGCGGTCGAGCTGCGCCGCGAACCGGTTCCCGCGGCCTACCGCGTCTTCTTCCGCCACGTGGGCCTGGATCCCGAGGTCCGGCGCACGCCGATCGAGGAGGCGGCGATCGTCCGGCTCGTCGAGGGCGGATACCGCGGGGGGACGGTGCTGGACGACGCGCTGCTGCTTGCGCTGCTGGAGACCGGCGTGCCGGTCACGGCGCTCGACGCGGCCGCGGTCGCGGGGGCTCCGGGCCTGCGCCTCGCGGGGCGCGGCGAGCGGATCGGGGCGAGCGCGCTGCCCGCCGGGCGGATCGTCCTGGCCGACGCGCAGCGGGCGCTCGGCGAGCTGTTCGGCCAGATCGCGCCGGAGGCCCTGCCCGGGCGCGCGACGGCGCGGCTGCGGCTCGTCGCCGTCGGAATCCCCGGTGTGCCGGCGATCCACGTCGAGGAGGCCCTGTGGACGTGCCAGGAGGCCCTGACCCTCGCGTGAACGCCCCCGCCGGGGGTAGACTGCGCGGCGTGGAGGCAGGTGCCATGCAGCGGCCACTCGACGCGCGGACGGCCCGTCCGGTCGCCCCCTCGCGATCGCTTCCGGGCGACGAGCTCGCCGCCCGGCGTGCGCTGCGTGCGCAGGTGGCGCGACTGGAGCGCCGGCTGGCCGCCGCCGTGGCCGCGTCCTTCCCGGACGGCGGGGTCGAGACGACCGTGCCTGCGACGTCCGGCCCGCGCGTCCTGACGCTCGGCGAGCTGGAGGCGCTGCGCGACGCGCTCGCCGGCCGTGTCGCCGAAGCCCAGCGCGTCATCGCGCTGCGCGAGGAGCGCCGCGAGCAGGCCCGCATCCGGCTGGAGCGGATGCTGCTCGCTCCCGGCGAGCACCGCTTCGTGCGCATCACCCAGCGTGAGCTCGGCGAGGGCGGCTGCGGCGCCTGGCACGTGCGTCCGCGGCTCGGGATCATCGGCATGCTGATGGGCTGGTGGCACGTCAAGCTCTCCTCGGGCTGCCCGTTAGCCACCTGACATGGGACGGCGCAGCCGCAAGCGCGGGGGAGGCCCCGCGTCGCGCTCCGGGCAGCGCGTCGACGACGCGGCATCGCCCGACGTCCCGGCCGCCCCGGCGCGCCACGACGCCCACGAGCGCCCGCGGGCGCGCAAGGCGCCCCTGGCGGAGGCTCCGCGGCCGCCCTGGTACCCCGTCCCGCTGACCGAGATCTGCATCTTCCTGGGCCTGATCGTGCTCGGCGTCGCGATCCTGCGCGGCGGCGGCTCGCGCGGCATCCTGCTCGCCTTCGGACTGGCGCTCGTCTTCCTGGCGACGCTCGAGCTGGCGCTGCGCGAGCACTTCGCGGGCTTCCGCTCGCACAGCGCGCTGCTGGCGGGGCTGTGCGCGATGGCCGCCGCCGTCCCGCTCGCGGTCTTCGCCAAGCCCTCGAAGGCGATCGTCCTGGTCGTCGCTGCGGTGGTCTTCTTCGCCGCGTTCCTGCTCTTCCGCGATCAGTTCCGCCGACGCGCCGGCGGGATGAGCTGGCGCGCATAGACTTCCGCCCGTGACCGACCTGCCCCAGAGCCCGCCGCCCTTCGGCGAGGCACCCGAGGCCGTGATGCCGCCGGTCGCCGCGACGCCGACACGCCGCATGCGCATCACGGGCATCCATCACGTGACGCTGATCAGCGCCGACCTGGCGCGCACGACGGCGTTCTACCGCGACGTGCTCGGCATGGCGCTCACGCGCGAGAGCGCCAACGACGACGACCCCGGGACACGGCACTTCTGGTTCTCGACCGACGCCGGCGAGCCGCCGGCGCCCGGGACGATCCTGTCGTTCCTGGAGTACCCGGTGATGGACCCCGGGACGCAGGGGACGGGCGCCACGCACCACATCGCGCTCGGTGTCGGCTCGATCGACGAGGTCGGCGCCTGGCGCGACTACCTGCGCTCGCGCGACGTCCCGACGACAGAGGTCTTCAACCGCGGCGGCCTCACATCGATCTACCTCCGCGACCCCGACGGCCACATCCTGGAGATCGTCGCCCCCAGCCCCTGAAACGCCGAACGTCCCGGACCGCCGCCCAGAGGGCGCGGTCCGGGACGTTCGCGGCGTGGTTCAGAGGCCCGCGACGGCCAGGGCGGGCGTGAGCTGCTCGACGCGCACGATCTCGGCGGGCGCGGCGGCGACCTGCTCGCGGAGCTGCTCGGCGACGGCGACGCGCTGGCGCTCGGTCATCGAGCCGACGGTCTTGCTCTCGGAGATCGGGATCGACTGCAGGAACCGCCGGCAGCGCGTCTGACCCCAGCGGCGCTGGCTCGTCAGCAGGTCGGCGACCGTCATCGACTCCGCCTCCCAGGGCGATCGCATGATGACGTCGGCCGCGCAGATCTCCCCGGCGGCGATGCGCCGCTTCAGTTCGGCACGCGCAAGCCTCACGGCGTTCGCGCGCTCGAGCGCCTGCAGATGCTGCGGCGCAGGGGACATCGTTGCTCCTGGCGTCATGGATCCTCCTTCCGCCCCGGCGGGCGGCCTCCTCGGAATGTATGGATGTCGAACCGGCGTACGTCAGCGCCCGGGGTCCTCCGGAGCGGATCTGGACCGTCCGACAGGCCTCCCCACGGAACCTGTCGGCAAGAGCTTCTCCCACTCCCCGAGCGCTTTCCGGCGCGGTGAGGAACCTACGCAACGGCCCATCGATCGGTCAACGCCCGCCGCGGCGGAAGTGTCGCTCAGAGCGCGTGTTTTGTGGTTGGGCCGTGATGGGCTCCGCGCCGAGCTCAGGCGGCGTCCGCGATGGGGCCCGGATGCAGCTCGCCGGGACCCGGCAGCGGACCGTGCTCGGCCTCGAAGGACCGCTTGACCGTCGCGAACGCCTCCAGGGCACGATCGACCGTCGCACGCTCGTGCGTGGCCATCACGCTGGTGCGCAGGAGCGCCCCGCCCGGCGGCACCGCCGGGTGCAGCGCGGTGTTCACGAACACGCCGGCGTCGTACAGCGCACGCCACAGCAGCACGGCCTTCCAGTCGTCACCGACGAGGATCGGGACGATCGGCGTGACGATCGTCCCGTCGACGACGCCCGGAGCGTCGAGCTGGGCGCTCGCGTCGAGCTGCTGGGCCTGCACGACCGCGAAGCCCAGGCCCTCGAGCCCGTCGCGCAGGTAGCGCGCGTTGCCGAGCACCGCGGCGAGCAGGTCGTGCCCCTCGTCGGAGCGCAGGACGCGCAGCGCGGCGAGCGCCGCGCCGATGGCCGCCGGAACCGACGAGGCGGTGAAGAGATAGGCCCGCGACTGCACGCGCAGGTAGTCGACGACGTCCGCGTCGCCCGCGACGAAGCCGCCACAGGCGGCCAGCGACTTGGAGAAGGTCCCGACGCGCAGGTCGACACGGTCCTCGACGCCGAGCAGCTCGGCGGTGCCGGCCCCGCGGCGCCCGAGCACACCGGCGCCGTGGGCCTCGTCGACCATCAGGCGCGCGCCGTAGCGCCCGCACAGCGCGGCGATCTCGGGCAGCGGCGCGATGTCGCCCTCCATCGAGAAGACGCCGTCGACGACGACCAGCACGCCGCCGCCGTCGGCCTGGGCGCGCACGAGCGACTTCTCGAGCTTCTCCAGGCGGTTGTGACGGAAGGGGCGCAGCTTGGCGCGCGAGAGCAGGCAGCCGTCGAGGATGCTCGCGTGGTCGCCGGAGTCGACGATCACGGTGTCGCCGGGCCCGAGGATCGTCCCGAGCGTCCCGAGGTTCGCCTGATGCCCGGTGGTGAACACGAGCGCGTCGTCGGTGCCCATCCAGTCGGCGATCTCGCGCTCGAGGTCGAGGTGCAGCGGGATCGTCCCGTTCAGCAGCCGTGAGCCGGTCAGACCGGTCCCGTAGCGCATCAGCGCGTCCTGGGCGCCCTGCACGACGCGCTCGTCGGCGGTCAGGCCCAGGTAGTTGTTGGACCCGAGCATGATGCGCTCGGCGCCCTCCATGATCACGACCGGGCGCGCCGGCCCGTCGAGGACGCGGAAGTACGGCAGGACGTCCGCCTCGCGCGCCGCGCGCAGCTGCTCCTCGCGGTCGTGGCCCCGGGCCTTGGCGAAGACGTCGACGTGGGTCTGAGACATATAAGGTGGCCCGCTGTGAGGATCGAAGTCAGGCCGGTCACGAACAGACGCGGATTGCGGGAGTTCATCGACCTGCAGTACCGGCTGCATGCTAGCTCGCCCCAGTGGGTGCCCCCGCTGCGGCTCGAGCGCTGGGTGTTCCTCAACCCGCACCTGAACGCGTACTACAAGCACGCCGACGTCCAGCTGTTCGTCGCCTACCGCGACGGGCGGGCGGTCGGGCGCGTCAGCGCGCAGATCGACCGCAACTACAACGCCCACCACGGATCGCGCTGGGGCAACTGGGGCTTCTTCGAGCTGGAGAACGACCAGGAGGTCGCCGACGCGCTGCTCGCAGCCGCCGAGGCCTGGCTGCGCGAGCGCGGCTGCGACCGCATGGTCGGCCCGATGGACTTCGCCGTCAACGACGAGAGCGGGATCGTCGTCGAGGGGTTCGATCGCGCGCCGATGATCCGCCAGCCCTGGCACCCGCCGTACTACCAGCAGCTCTGCGAGGCGGCCGGCCTGGAGAAGGCCATGGACCTCTTCATGTGGGAGCTGATGATCAACGACCGCGCGAACATGCTGCCGGTGATCGAGGAGCTCGCCGCGAAGGTCGAGCCCGACCACGGCATCCGCCTGCGCCACATGACGCGCCGCTCGCTGCGCAAGGACCTCGACCGCTTCGCGGAGATCTACAACCAGGCCTGGTCGCACAACTGGGGCTTCGTGCCGTACACGAAGGCCGACCTCGACGCCTACGCGCAGGAGCTCCAGCTCGTCTTCGACCCGCTGTGGTTCATGGTCGCCGAGCGCATCAGCGACGGCGCGACCGTCGGCGTGGCGATCACCGTGCCGGACGTCAACCAGGTGCTGCGCAGGATGAACGGCAAGCTCCTGCCGCTGGGCTGGTGGCGCTTCCTGCGCAAGCGCAGGGTCATCGACCGCTGCCGCGTCGGCTTCCTCGGCGTCAAGCCGGAGTTCCAGCACACCGGCGTCGCCGCCAAGCTCTACGTCGAGCACTTCGACATGGCCGAGATCGGGCCGATCCGCGGCGGTGAGATGGGCTGGATCCTCGAGACGAACACCGCGATGAACCGCGGGATGGAGGCGATGGGCGGCCGGATCGTCAAGCGCTACCGGATGTACGAGCGGCGCTTCAAGGCCGACGCGGCCCCGGCCTGGCCGGCGGACGCGAAGGTGTGGGAGCCGCGCCGCGAGGACCACGATGTCTTCGCCCACGAGTAGCATCGCTGAGCGATGAGCGACGCCCAGAGCCTGCAGCAGATCGAGGACATCGAGGAGGTCGACGGGGTCGTCGTGCGCGACGCGCCCCCGCTTCCGGCCCAGCGGACCGCGGCGCAGCTCGCCGCGAGCCCGGCGGCGCTCGCCACGACCTCGTTCGTCGCCGGCATCGCGACCGCCGCGATCATCGCCCACCGCCGCGCCGGCCGCGGCTCGCGTCGCCTGGCGAAGAAGACGGGCCGCGCGCGTGGCCTGGACATCACCGCCTCGCGCTCGTTCCTCGTCGACGTCCACCTGCTGAACCGCGACTGATGCACCGCGTCGAGCGGGAGGTGCGGCCGCCGTGGCCGTTCCGCCTGCCGCGCGCGGGCCCGGACGGCGTCGCGCGGCGCGTCGGCGCGGTGCTCGAGCGCCTCGTCCACGTCGACGGCCGTCCGGTCCATGTGCGCGTCGCCCAGCCGCAGGCCGCGCGCGTCGTGCTGGTCGCCGAGGCCGAAGCGCCGGACCTCGCCGCGGAGGCGATCGTGCGGATGCGCTTCGCACTGGCGCTCGACGACGACCTGCGCCCGTTCCACGACGCCTTCCGCGACGACCCGCTGATCGGCCGCTCGGTGCGCACGCGCCCCGAGCTGCGCATCTCGCGCCGCCCGGAGCCCTTCGAGGCGCTCGCCTGGGCGATCTGCGAGCAGCTGATCGAGTTCCGCGAGGCGCTCGGAATCGAGCGCCGGATGCTCGACCGCATGGGCCGCGCGTGCCGCCGCTGCGGCCTGCGCGACCTGCCCGCCCCGCAGGCGCTCGCCGACGCGGCGCCCGCCGAGCTCGAGGCGCTGGGCCTCAGCGCCGGCCGCGCCCTGGCACTGCGCCGGGCCGCGCGCGAGGTGGCCTGCGGCCGCGTGGACCTGGACGCCGCCGATCACGAGCGCGGCTGGAAGCGGCTGCGCGCGATCCCGGGCATCGGCCAGTGGACCGTCGACGTCCTGGCGCTGCATGGCCAGGGGCGGATGGATCGCCTGCCCGCCGGCGACCTGGCCTACCTGCGCTTCGCCGGGCGCCACCTTCTGGGAAACCCGCGCGCGCGGGCCACCGAGCAGGAGGTGCGCGAGCTGTTCGAGCCCTACGGGCGCTGGGCGGGGCTCGCCGGCGCCCACGCGCTCGGGGCCGTCCCCGGCGGTGGGACGCTGCGCGCGACACCGCCGGCGGGGCTCAGCCTCCCGCCGTCGCGCCGTCCTGCCCGACGCCCTGCCCGGGCAGGAACTCGTTCGTCAGCGCCTGGCCCACGTTGGCGGGCTGCGTGAGCAGGCTGTTGCGCTCCATCCAGTCCTTGTAGGCGTTCCACTCGGCCGGGTCCTGCCAGCCGAACGGGTCCTTCGGATCCTGGGGGAAGAGCGCCGGCAGCGTGGCCCTGACGGTCGCCACGGCGTACGGGCGCTTGATGTCCGGCGCGGCGGCGACGAGCGCGCCCGCGGCGGCCTCCGGGTCGGCGCGCGCGGCGCGGGTGCCGCGCTGCAGCGCCTGCAGGAAGCGGCGGATCAGCGCGCCGTGGCGCTCGACGGTGTCGATCCGCGCGACGAGCACGAGCTCGTCATAGGTCGGCACGCCGACGCGGTCGACCGGCAGGATCCGCGGGCGCTTGTGCTGCAGCGCCAGCTGGACGCCCTCGATGTTCCAGAAGGCGCCGAGCGTCGCGTCGACGCGGCCGCTGAGCATCGCCGGGACGAGGTTGAAGCCGACGTTCACGCGCTTGACCGCCCCGGGGTCGACGCCCGCGGTCTGCAGGATCTCGTCGAGGTAGGCGTCCTGGTAGGGGATGCCGGCCGTCCCGACGCGCTTGCCGGCCAGCGTCTTGGGCGACACCGGCCGGTTGTTCACGCTCATCAACGAGGTCAGCGGCTCGGTGGCGACCGCGCCGACGCTGAGGATCCGCGCGCCCTTGTCGCGCGCCAGCAGCACCTCGGGCTGGTAGGAGATCGCCAGGTCGGCCTTCCCGGCGATCAGGAGCTTCAGCGGCGCCGAGGGATCCGACGGCGTCTGGATCTGGACGTTGAGCCCGGCCCGGCGGAAGTCCCCGCGGGCGCGCGCCGAGTAGATCCCGACGTGGTCGGCGTTCGGCAGGTAGTCGAGCACGAGGCGCAGGTCGCTCGTCGCCGGGGCGCCCGTGTTCTCGTGCTTGGCCCCGCACGCGGCGAGCGCAAGGCTCGCCAGCAGCGCGAGGCCGAGGGGCAGGGCGGTACGGCGGGTCATCGACCACTCCATTCGGTGTCACGGCGCGCCCACGGCACGAGCAGGCGCTCGGCGAGGGTCAGGAGGAGGAACAGCAGGATGGCGAAGGCTGCCAGGAGCACGACGGCGGCGTAGGCGCGGGCGGTCTCCAGCTGGGGGATGGCCTGGAGGATGACGTTGCCCAGGCCCGCGCTGGAGCCCGCGTACTCGGCGAAGACGGCGCCGATCACCGCGACGGCGACGGCGATCTTCGCCCCGCTGAGCGCGCCGGGAAGGGCGGCCGGGGCCTCGACCCAGCGAAACTCCTGCCAGCGCGAGGCGTCGAGCGTGTGCAGCAGCTTGCGCTGCTCGGGATCGACCGCCGCGAGCGCGTCGAGCGTCGTGACGACGACCGGGAAGAAGCAGACGAGCGCGATGATCGCGAGCTTCGGCGCGATCCCGAAGCCGAACCAGACGACGAGCAGCGGGGCGATGATCACGATCGGCACCGCCTGCGAGCCGACGAGCAGCGGGTAGACGACGCGCCGAAGCGTCGGCGAGAGGTGGATCACGATCGCCAGCAGCGCGCCGAGCGCGAGCGCCAGCAGGATCCCGAGGCCGATCTCCTGCGCGGTGACGAGCAGGTTGTGCCAGAGCAGGCCGCGGTCGTCCCACAGCGCGGTCGCAACCTGCGTGGGCGCCGGCAGGATGAACTCGTCGACGTGGCCCAGGCGCGCATAGGCCTCCCAGCCGCCGATCAGCACGAGCAGGATCAGGAAGGCGGCGATCATGCGCCGAGCGCCTCCAGCGCCTGCTCGCGCAGGGCGACGACCGCCGGGTCGGTGCCGCGGCGCGGGCGGGGGAGGGGGACCTCCAGGATGGCGGCGACGCGCGCGGGGCGCGGTGTCAGCACGACGATCCGGTCCGCCAGGACGGCGGCCTCCTCGACGTCGTGGGTCACGAGCAGCGTCGTGCGCGGCTCGCGCGTGAGCGCCGCGCCGAGCCAGTCGCGCATCTCGGTGCGCGTGAGTGCGTCGAGCGCGCCGAACGGCTCGTCGAGGCACAACACCGGCTTGCCGGAGAGCAGCGTGCGCAGGAACGCGACGCGCTGGCGCATCCCGCCGGAGAGCTCGTAGGGCCGGGCGCGCTCGAAGCCCTCCAGGCCGAACGCCTCGAAGAGCGGCCGCGCGCCCGCGCGCGCCTCGTCGCGGCCCGCGCCATGGATGCGCAGCGCGAGCGCCGCGTTGTCGAGCGCGTCGAGCCAGGGCAGCAACAGGTCGCGCTGGGGCATGAGGACGGCGGGCGCGCTCGCCAGCGTGCCGCTGTCGGGCTCCATCAGGCGGCAGACGAGCTCGAGCAGCGTGGTCTTCCCGCAGCCGCTGGGCCCGACGAGCGCCACGATCTCGCGCTCGGCGACCGCGAGCGTGACGCCGTCGACGGCCGCGACGGGCGCCGCGCGGCGCCCGCGGCCGGGATGCGCGAAGCGCACGTCGCGGAGCGCGACGCCGCCGTGGCCCTCCGCTGTGGTCCGAGGCTCTCGATCTGAGGCCTCGAGCCTCGTCGTCATCGCTCCCTCCGCGGGCATTACCCCACAGGTTCGAAGGGTCAGCGCCGGATCGCGGGCGCTATCTCAGCCGGCCTCCGCCAGCCCCCCTGGTTGAACACGTACCGCCGTCGATACTACTCAGGCGCCTGCGCTCGGAGGCGTGGCGGCCTGCGCTCGATAAAGCGGAGCATAGGAACGCCTAAAAGTACATATGTACCGCAACCATTCCGGGCCCGCGGTGTCGTTGTGGATGGACGTCGCGCATGACCAACGCGAGCCGGCTGCGGCCCAGGCCGGCACTCCGCGAGCAGCGTCCGGTGGCCCTGGCGGATCGCCGTCTCAGGATCCGTCCGACACCACGAGACAGGAGCGCTCCGCCCACCTTCGTGTGGCGGGAGGCAGCGTGCTGCGCCAACCCGTTCCCCGGTCCAGGGCGGAGATGGCGGGGCGCTCGCTCGTGGCGTCCGCCCTCACGCCGGGCACGATCGGGACACCGGTGATCGAGCCGCGTCAACCCATGGGTTGACGCGCAGGACCAACCCGCAGGGCGACGACGGACGGGCAGGACGATCGTACGGTTCGCCCATGACCACGTTCGACTACCTCCTCAGCCTCCTGGGCCTCGCCGCAGTGCTCATCGCCATGCGCCGCCGTGAGCTCACCGACCGCCGGCTGCGCCTCCAGCTCGTCATCGCCGGTCTGATCGCGGCCGGCTTCCTGCACGGCGTCCCCACCGCGGGCGCCGACGGCGTCCTCGTCATGCTCGGCGTCGCCACCGGCGCGGCCTGCGCGATGATCGGCGCGCACGCGACGACGCTCGAGCTGACCTCGGCGGGCACGGTCGTCGCCCACGCCGGGAGGCTCGCGTTCGCCGTCACGATCCTCGCGTTCGGCGGCCGCATGGCGTTCGCCTTCGCCGCCGATCACGGCCTGGGCCCGGACATCGCGCGCTTCTCCGCGAGCGTCGGCATCCACTCCCAGCATGCCTGGGTCGCCGCCCTCGTGCTCATGGCCGTGACGGACATCGCGCTGCGCGCCGCAATCCTGTGGGTGCGACGCTCGCGGCTGGCCGCCACCGGGCGCACCGGCGTGCTGACCGCCCGCAGCTGCGCGTAAGGTCCACGCCGCCATGACGTCGGAGGCGACTGCGGACGTCGTCGGCCAGGCGGCGGACGGCGAGGAGGCCGTCGAGCAGGCCGTCGCGACCGGCGCCGACGTCGTGCTGATGGACCTGCGCATGCGATCCGCCCGGCCTCGCGCGTGCTGGTGCTGACGACCTACGCCGACGACGACGCCCTGTTCCCGGCGCTGCGCGCCGGTGCGCGCGGATACCCGACCAAGGACGCCGGCGCCGCCGCGATCGAGGCCGCCATCCGCGACGTGCACGCTGGGCGCATGCACCTGGACCCGGCCGTCCAGGCGCGTCTCGTCGAGGCCGTCGTCGCCGCCCCCGCCGCCCCGGCAGCCGGCCCGACGCCGGCCGCCGAGGGCGTCCTGCCCGACGACCTGACCCCGCGCGAGGCGGAGGTCCTCACGCTGATCGCCGACGGCCTCAGCAACGCCGAGATCGCCGAGCGCCTGGTCGTCTCGCCGGCGACCGTCAAGACGCACGTCAACCGCATCTTCATGAAGACCGGCGTCCGCGACCGCGCGCAGGCGGTCCGCTACGCGTTCGCCCACGGGCTGGCGCGCCCACCGGGCCCCTGACGGATCAGGGAGCCGCGACGCCGTCCGCCGCGGCGCGCAGCGCCGCGACATCGAGCTTGCGCATCTTCAACATGGCCTGCATCCCACGCTCGGCGCGCGCCGGGTCCGGGTCGCCGAAGACCTCCGCCATCCCGGTGGGGACGACCTGCCAGGACAGGCCGAAGCGGTCCTTCAGCCAGCCGCACCGGCCCTCCGAGCCGCCCTCGGTCAGCCGCTCCCAGTAATGGTCGACCTCGTCCTGGTCGGCGCAGGTGACCTGGAAGGAGACCGCCTCGTCGAAGGTGAACTGCGGGCCGCCGTTGATGCCGACGAAGAGCTGGCCGTCGAGCTCGAACTCGACCGTCATCACCGTGCCGGCGGGCCGGGGCCCGGCTTCGGTGTAGCGGGCGACGTTGACGATGCGCGAGTTCTCGAAGACCGAGATGTAGAAGTTCGCGGCCTCCTCGGCCTCGGTGTCGAACCAGAGGTTCGGGGTGATCCTCTGCGGCATTGCTGCGTCCTCTCGGGTCGGGCGGGGCAGTGCATGTGGAGACGGCGTCAGCGACGCGAACTCATCGCAAACCTACCCCCTGCAAGCGCCCGAGTCCCGAGCGCTGTCATGCTGGGCACCATGGTCGACGGCGTCGGCACGGTCGAAGCGGTGAACGTCGGTGTCCCGCGCCCGGTCGAGGTCAACGGACACACCGTTTGGACGGCGATCTGGAAGGACCCCGTCGAGGGTCGTGTGCCGCTGCGCGGCGTCAACCTGCGCGGCGACGACCAGGCGGACCGGACCGTGCACGGCGGTCCGGACAAGGCGGTCTACGCCTACGGCGCGCAGGACACCGACTGGTGGGAGGACGAGCTCGGGACGCCCCTGGGCCCCGGCGCATTCGGCGAGAACCTCACCGTGCGCGGGATCCCGGTCTCCGAGGCGGTCATCGGCGAGCGCTGGGCTGTCGGGAGCGCGCTGCTCGAGGTCGCCCAGCCGCGCCTGCCCTGCTTCAAGCTCGGGCTGCGGATGAACGATCCCCGCTTCCTCAAGCGCTTCGCGCAGGCCGGCCGGCCCGGCGCCTACCTGCGCGTGATCGAGGAGGGCGACATCGGCGCCGGCGACACGATCGAGGTCGTCTCCCGGCCGGAGCACGGCGTGACGAGCGCGCTCGTCTCGCGTGCGATCCTGCTCGAACCCGACCTGCTCGCGACCGCGCTGCAGGCGACCGCGCTCCCGCAGGAGCTGCACGGCTGGCTTCGAGAACGGGCCGGCGGGGTAGGCTGACGCCGTGGAACCCGACCGCGCACGTGACCTGCTGGCAGCCGAACGGGAGCGGATCGAGCGCGCGCTCGCCGACGCCGCTCGCGAGACCCCGGACGAGCCCGGCGACCTGGGCTCCGAGGAGCTCTACCAGGAGGAGTTCGACGCGGGACGCGCCGCCGACCTGCAGGAGCAGCTCGCCGCACTTGAGCGCGCCGAGGCACGGCTCGCCGACGGCAGCTACGGGCGGT
>DATCDC010000065.1:0-37231 GCA_036510915.1 Solirubrobacteraceae bacterium
GGGCGACTGCTGCGCGTCGACCTCGCCAGCGGCCGCGTGAGCCGAGCCATCAAGCTCGGCGCCGCCATCGGCGGCGGCGTCGCGATCACCCCGGACGGGCGCCGCGCGATCGTCGGCGCGTCGATCGCGAGCCCCGTCGCGGCCGTCGCGGACCTCCCCACCGGTCGTCTGCTCGTGCGCGTGCGCGTCGGCTCGGGCCCGGGGGCCACGGCCGCCTCCCCCGACGGCACGCGGCTCTACGTCGCGGACCGCGGCAGCGGCACGCTCTCGGTGCTCAGCGCCCTGAGCCTGCACCGCCTGCGGTCCGTGCGCCTCCCGGCCCGGACGCGCCCGCTCGCCGTGGCCGTGCAGCCGGGGCTCGCCGTCCAGCGCGGCACCGAGGGCCCCGACACGCTCGTCGGCACACGCGGGCCCGATCTGCTCGACGGCCTCGGCGGAAACGACCTCCTGAGCGGCTACCGCGGCAGCGACCAGCTCTTCGGCGGGGCCGGCGACGACACGCTCGACGGCGGGACCGAGAGCGACCTGCTCGACGGCGGCGACGGCAACGACCGCCTCGCCGGCAAATCGGGCAACGACAGGCTGCTCGGCGGCCCCGGGAACGACGCGCTGAACGGCGGCACGGGCGACGATGCGCTCGACGGCGGCGACGGGCCCGACTACCTCGACGGGGGCGACGGCGACGACACGATCCTCGGCGGCGCGGGCGACGACAAGATCATCGAGGCGCAGCTGGGCAACGACAAGCTGCTCGACGGCGGTGCCGGCAACGACCTCGTCGACGGCGGGCGCGGCAGCGACCGCATCACCGGCGGCGAGGGCGACGACACGCTCTTCGGGCGCTCCGGATCGGAGACGATCGACGGCGGCACGGGCGACGACACGATCGACGGCGGGACCGGCGGTGACCTGCTCTACGGCCGCGAGGGCAACGACACCGTGACCGGCGACACCGGCGACGACCGCATCTACGGCTCCTCCGGCAACGACGAGCTCGACGGCGGCTCCGGCGACGACTACCTCTCGGGCTCCTTCGGCGCCGACACGATCGTCGGCGGTCCCGGCCGCGACACGATCTCCGCCGGCAGCGGGAACGACGAGATCCGCGTCGCCGACGACAGCCAGGACAGCGTCGACTGCGGGCCCGGCAGGGACACCGTCTACGTCGAGAGCGACGCCCCGAGCCGCGACAGCCTGCGCAACTGCGAGACCGTGATCCAGATCCCGGCCGAGCCGGCCAACGACGGTGCGCCCACGACGAACGTCATCCCCGGCACCCCGGCCAACGACGTCCTCACCGGCACCGAGGGCTCCGACTCGCTGTTCGGGGCCGACGGCGACGACGAGCTCTTCGGCGCCGGCGGCGACGACTACGTCGACGGCGAGAACGGCAACGACACGCTCCACGGCGGCACCGGGAACGACGAGCTGCACGGGCGGAGCGGCGACGACGTGATCTTCGGCAACGAGGGCGACGACCGCATCTTCGGCGAGCGCGGGCGCGACATCATCGACGGCGGCCCCGGGAACGACACGATCCAGGGCAACCTCGACGAGGACACGATCCAGGGCGGCGAGGGCGACGATCGCATCCAGGTCGTCGGCGGCGGGTTCGACCGCGTCGCCTGCGGCCCCGGGAACGACACGGTCTACGCCGACGCCAGCGACGAGGTCGCGTCCGACTGCGAGACGGTCAACCGCTGAGGGCCACGAGCGCCGCCGCCATCCCGGCGAGCGCCGCGGGCGAACGCCGGGAGGGTCTGGTGGAGTGCCGCCCGGGCGTCCGTCACGGACCGGGTCTGGCCGATCGCGGTCAGGATGAAACGGCGTGGCGCGCCGCCCGGCGCTCCGCGCGGATCGCCTTGGGCCCGCGCGTCTCGAGATCCTCGAACATCGTGCGGATCTCGGCGAAGATCTGGTCGGCGACCTCCTGCTGCTGCTCGCGCGTGGCCTCGGGAATCGCCTCGAAGCGCAGCGGGTCGCCGTACTGCACGGTGACCTTCGGCAGCTGCAGCCGCTTCCAGTTGCGCACGCGCTGGGAGCCGCTGATCGCGACCGGGACGACGGTCGCCCCGGACTCCAGCGCCACCCTGCCGATGCCGCGCTTGGCGCGCTCGGCGAGCTTGCCGGTGCGCGAGCGCCCGCCCTCGCAGTACATGCAGATCGTCCCGCCGCGCTCGAGGATCGAGTCCGCGACCTCGAAGGAGAGCTCGTCGGCGTAGCCGCGGCGGACCGGGAACACGCCGCCGCGCTTCATGATCCACGCGAAGGCGCCCTTGTAGAGCTGGGACTTCGCCATGAACTGCACCTTGCGGCGCGTCGCGACGCCGAGGAAGAAGTGGTCGATGTTCGAGAAGTGGTTGGGCGCGAAGATCACGGGCCCGCTCGTCGGCACCTTCTGCGCGTCGATGCAGGTCGCACGGAAGCCGACCCAGGAGTACAGCGACATCACGATCCGCACGACGTCGTAGACCCAGTCCGGCTTGTGCGTGAGCGGCCAGTCGTAGTACTTCTGCAGCTCGGAGAGCGGGCGCGGGTCCTTGTAGACCTGCGCCTTCATCTGCACCAGGCCGGAGTCGGCCTCCGGCCCCGGCTGCGCTGTCTCGTCGCTCATCATGAGTCAGACCCTTCCGGGCGCCCGAGGTTACGCCTCGATCCAGCCGCGCGAGCGTTCGAGAGCGCGATTCCATCCGTGCAGCAGCGCGGCGCGCTCGTCGCCGGACATCGCGGGCTCGTAGCGCGCGCCCTCGTGCCACAGGCCGCGCACGGCCGCCTGGGTCCACACGCCGGCGCCGACGCCGGCCAGCAGCGCGGCGCCCATCCCGGTCGTCTCGGCGACCTCCGGGACGACGACGGGGATCCCCAGCACGTCGGCCTGGAACTGCATCAGCCAAGCGTTGGCGGTGGCGCCGCCGTCGGCCTTCAGGCACGTCAGCTCGCGGCCCGACACGGCCTCGACGGCGCGGACCGCGTCGACCGTCTGGTAGGCGATCGCCTCCAGCGCGGCGCGCGCCAGGTGGGCGCGGCCGCTGCCGCGCGTGAGCCCGACGATCGTCCCGCGGGCGTACGGATCCCAGTGCGGCGAGCCAAGCCCGGTCAGCGCAGGAACGAAGTAGACGCCGTCGTTCCCGTCGAGTGAGGCGGCGAGCGCCTGGCTCTCGGCGGCGTCGCGGATGATCCCGAGGCCGTCGCGCAGCCACTGCACCGCCGCACCGGTGACGAAGATCGAGGCCTCCAGCGCGTAGACGGTCCGCCGGCCGATCGACCACGCGACGGTCGCCAGCAGGCCCTCCGGCGGGCTCGCCGGAGGCCGGTCGCCCATGTTCACGAGCACGAACGAGCCCGTGCCATAGGTGTTCTTGCCCTCCCAGGGATCCAGGCAGGCCTGGCCGTAGAGCGCCGCCTGCTGGTCCCCCGCGATCCCCGCGACGGGCACTCCGTCGTGGCCCGGGAGCGCGCCGGCGCGCAGCGCGCCGAACCCGCCGATCGAGGGACGGACCTCCGGCAGCGCCGCGGCCGGGACGCCGAACAGCTCGCACAACTCCGGCGACCAGGCGCCCGCGTGCAGGTCGTAGAGCATCGTGCGTGAGGCGTTCGAGGGGTCGGTGACGTGCTCGCCGGTGAGCTTGAACGCCAGCCAGGAGTCGATCGTGCCGAACACCGCGCGCCCCTCGCGCACGCGCGCTGCGAGCCCGTCGACCTCGCGCACCAGCCACTCGATCTTCGTCGCCGAGAAGTACGGGTCGAGCACGAGGCCGGTCCGCTCGCGCACCAGCGGTTCGTGGCCCTCGGCGCGCAGCGCGTCGCAGCGCGCCGCCGTGCGGCGGTCCTGCCAGACGAGCGCGCGGTGCAGCGGCTCGCCCGTCGCCGGATCCCACACGCAGACCGTCTCGCGCTGGTTCGTGATCCCGATCGCCACCAGCTCGCCGGGGCGGACGCCCGCGTCCTCGAGCGCCTCGAGCGCGACGGCGCGGGTCACGTCCCAGATCTCGGCTGCGTCGTGCTCGACCCAGCCGGGGCGCGGGAAGTGCTGCTGCAGCTCGCGGTAGGCGCGGCCGACGAGCTGGGCATCGGCGTCGAAGACGAGGCAGGTGGTGCCCGTCGTGCCCTGATCGATCGCAAGGATCACGGCGGCAGCCTACCCGCGGCACGGCGGAACTCGACCGGCGGGCGAAACTCGGTGGGTGAGGTTCCGACCGTCTGTCGGTGGGAAGACGGCCCGTCCCTCCGTACCTTCCGGAGCGTGATCGATGTGATGAACCAGGTGACTTCGCACACGTCTCCTCCTGTGACGCAGCAGCCGGTTCACCGCTCGGTCGCGTGCAGACGCGCACTGCGGGCCTGACCCTCCTTGCAGGCGCGTCCCCGGCAGGGGACGGGGCCGAGTGAACACCCGGGCGGTGGGGGACACACCGCCCGGGTTTCGGCCGTTCTCAGGCGACCGGGCGGCTCGTCCGCAGGCGGCGCGAGGCCCAGACCAGCACGAAGTCCTTCAGCTGGCGCAGCCGGTGGGCGAACCCGCGCCACGTCCGGCCCGTCGCGCGATGCTCGAGGTCGACCTCCACCTCATGGACCCGGTAGCCGGCGCGCACCGCGTCGACCGTCATGCCGATCTCCATGCCGAAGCGCGGCGCGAACGGCGTCACGGCCGCAAGGACCTCGGGGCGCAGCGCGCGCTGCCCGGAGATCGGGGCGCGCAGCTCCAGGCCGGTCAGGTTGCGGATCGCCCAGCGCGCGAACCCGACGGCGAACCCGAATCCGCCCCCGACCCTGCGCGCGAAGACGGCGACCGCGAGGTCCGCCTCGCCGCGGTCGACCGCCTCGAGCAGCGGCGCCAGCCGTCCCGCACTGGCCGCGAGGTCGGCGTCACAGAGCAGCACGAGCTCGGGATCGCGCTCCAGCGCGCGCTGCGCCGCGCGCCCGGCGGCGCCGCCCTTCCCGGCGGGGCGATCCAGCCGCACGACCTCTGCCCCGGCGCCCGCGGCGACCTGCGCGGTGCCATCGCGCGAGCCGTCGTCGGCCACGATCACATGGGCTCCCGGGAAGGCCCCGCGGACGCCCTCGACCGTCGCCGCGATCCGGTCCGCCTCCTCGCGCGCGGCGATGACGACGATGAGGCGGGTTGCGTCCATGGCGCGGGCTATCGTGCCAGACCGCTCCCGTCCCGCTGCTCCCGGAGGTCCCGCACGTGCCCGACATCGAGGCCCACATCACCGGAACGGTATGGAAGATCGAATGCCAGATCGGCGACACGATCGCCGAGGGCGACACCGTCGTCATCCTCGAGTCCATGAAGATGGAGATGCCCGTCGAGGCCGAGGACGAGGGTTCCGTCAAGGAGATCCTCTGCGAGGAGGGCCAGGCGGTCAACGAGGGCGACACGCTCGTCGTCCTCGAGTAGCCGCGGCGCGGGCACGGCGGCCGCGCCCCCACTAGCCTCGTGCGCTCATGCCCGGTGAACTGCGGCAGGACCGGCCGGCCGACGGCGTCCTGCGTCTGACCATCTCCAATCCTGACAAGCGCGGCGCGCTGGATCACGCGATCCTCGACGCGCTGATCGAGGCCGTCAGCGGCGCCGAGGCGCGCTGCATCGTCCTCACGGGCGAGGGCGCATACTTCTCCTCGGGCTACGACATCGGCGACATCCCGGACGACGTCTTCGCCGTCGAGGCCGAGAAGCTCGTCGCGCACCCGTTCACCGAGGCGCTGGACGCGCTCGAGGAGAGCGACATCCCGACCGTCTGTGCGATCAACGGGCCGGCGATCGGCGGCGGGCTCGAGCTCGCGCTGTGCTGCGACCTGCGCTTCGCGGCCCGCGGCGTCCAGTTCGGCATGCCGCCCGCGAAGCTCGGCCTGATCTACTCGCACACGGGGCTGCGGCGTTTCATCAACACGATCGGCGCCCCGCGCACGCGCGAGCTGTTCCTGGTCGGCCGGCGCATCCCGGCGGCGACCGCGCTCGCCTGGGGCCTCGTGAACGACGTCGTCGCGGCCGAGGGGCTGGAGGCCGGCGCGCTCGACTGGGCCGCCGAGCTCGCAGCCAACGCGCCGCTCAGCGTGCGCGGCAACAAGCGCGTGATCCGGGCGCTGCTCGCCGCCGAGGGCGCGCTGGACCCGGACGTCGAGGCCGAGCTGATCGCGCTGCGCGAGTCCTCCTTCGCCTCGCAGGACATGCGCGAGGGCGTCCGCGCGTTCGCCGAGAAGCGAGCGGCGCGCTGGCAGGGCGCGTGAGGCCGGCGATTGCCCTCGGCGGCGCCGCCTAGGCAGGCTGGATGTCGGCGAGTGCGCGGCGGGCCATGACGCCTCGCACCGCTTCCACCTGATCGGTGCTGTGGCTGAACCCGTGCTCGAGCTCGTCCTCGGTCAGCGACCGCCGCCATCCGTAGCTGTCGCGAACGATGACGTGAGCGTCCTCCTGGGCGAGCACCACGACCGTGCGCCCGCCGCTCGCCCATACCTGTCCGTTCTCGATCATGTGCTCCCGTGCCCTCTCGACTGCGGAGCCGAACCATCTCGCGCTCGGGTTAGCTGGAGCTAAGGATCGGATGTGCCGGGCGAGCTAGGGTCCGCCGGGCGGGAACCCGGCCTATGAAGCTCGTCACCTGGAACGTCAACTCGCTCCGCGCGCGCCTGCCGCGCGTGCTCGAGCTGCTCGCCAAGCACGATCCCGACGTCGTCCTGCTCCAGGAGACGAAGGTCGCACCGGACCTGTTCCCCTGCGACGAGCTCGCCGTCGCAGGCTACGAGGCCTGCCACCACAGCGCCGGCCAGTGGGCGGGGGTCGCGGTGCTGGCCCGCAGCGGCCTCGGTCTGACGGACATCCGCACCGGCCTGCCGGGTGAGGTGCGCGCCGAGGAGGCGCGCTGGATCGAGGCCGACGTGGCGGGCCTGGGCCTCCGCGTCGCCAGCGCCTACGTCGTCAACGGGCGCGAGGTCGGCAGCCCGACGTTCGACGAGAAGCTGGCCTTCCTCGACGCGATCGCCGCGCGTGCGGGCGCGCTCCGCGCCGACGCGGCGGCGGCGCTGGTGATCGGCGGGGACTTCAACGTCGCCCCCGCCGACGCGGACGTCTACGACCCGGCGGCGTTCGCCGGCGCCACGCACGTGACGGCGCCCGAGCGCGAGCGCGTCGCCGCGATCCTCCAGGCGGGCGACCTCGTCGACGCCTACCGCGCGGTCCACCCGGACGAGCCCCAGTTCACGTGGTGGGACTACCGCCAGGGCCACTTCCACCGCGGGCTGGGCATGCGGATCGACCTCCTGCTGGTCGGCGCCGGCCTCGCCGGGCGGCTGCGCGCGTGTGGTATCGACCGCGACCTGCGCAAGGGCACCAAGCCGAGCGATCACGCCCCCCTGCTGGCGGACCTCGAGGATGCCACGTGAGCGACCTGGCGCTGCGGCTGCCGGACGGCCGCGCGCTGGGCTACGCCCAGTACGGCGACCCCGACGGGACGCCGGTCGTCTACCACCACGGCGGCCTGAGCTGCCGGCAGGACATCGCCTTCGCCGACGCGCGCCTGCGCGAGCGCGGCGTGCTGCTGCTGGCGCCCGACCGGCCCGGCACCGGCAGATCGACGCGCCGCCCCGGGATGCGCATCGCCGACGTCTTCGCCGACACACGCGTCCTCGTCGATGCGCGCGGCCTGGAGCGCTTCGCCCTGCTCGGCTGGTCGGCCGGCGGCCCGTACACGCTCGCCTGCGCACACGGCTTCGGCGCGCGCGTCAGCGCGGTGGCGACGGTCGGCGGCGCCGGGCCGCTGGAGACGACGGAGCTCGTGAGCGGCCTGGGCCTGGACGCCGACCGGGTGCTGTTCACGCTCGCGCGATTCGCGCCGCTGCTCGCGCGCCTGCCGCTCGCGCTGGCGCGGCGTGTGCCCGCCCGCTGGATCAGCGCGCGGATGGCGCACGGCTTCGACTCGCCCGCCGACCGGGCGGCGTTCGCCGCGATGGGCCCGGACGAGGCGCACGACTGGTTCATCGAGGCCGCGCGGCACGGCACCGCCGGGATCGTCGACGACTACCGCGCGCTGATCTGCGAGTGGGGCTTCCAGCTCGAGGACGTCGGGTCGCCCGTGATCCTCTGGCAGGGCGCGGAGGACCGGATCGTGCCGCTGCAGGAGACGCGGCGCCTCGCCGACCGCCTGCCGGCGGCCGAGGTGCGGATCGTCCCGGACGCCGGGCACTTCCTGCTGCGCGAGCACCTCGATGCGGTCCTCGACGGGCTGCTCGCCGGCGGTGCGTGAACCGACGGTGCCGTCCGCGGGCGCACGCTCGCTGCAGGGCGCGTACAGCAGCACGGAGGACATGACGACGTCAACCGTCATCGCTCGCGCGTTCCGGGTGGCCGATGACGCATTCGGGGCATCGAGCAGGAGCCGCGACCCGCGGCGGACCGCGACCCGACGCCGTCCGCCCACGGTGGCAGGCTGCCGGGCATGCCCCCGCTCATCACCCAGGACGAGGCGCACCGGCTCGGGGCGCTGACCGATCCCAAGGACATCGAGGCGCTCGTCGAGCGCGCCTGGCAGGCGCGTCTGGAGCGCTTCGGGGACGCGACGGACATGTGCTCGCTGGTCAACGCGAAGTCCGGTGGCTGCGCCGAGGACTGCGGGTTCTGCGCGCAGTCGCGTTTCGCCGACGCCGAGACGCCGATGCACGCGATGATGGAGCCCGAGCAGATCCTCGAGCACGCACGCGCGGCCGAGGCCGCCGGCGCCCACCGCTTCTGCATGGTCACCCAGGGCCAGGGCCTCTCCAAGCGCGACTTCCAGAAGTTCCTCGACGGCGTCGCGCTCGTCGCGCGTGAGACCAACCTCAAGCGCTGCGCCTCGATCGGGCACATGAGCGTCGCGCGCGCGCTGCAGCTCAAGGAGGCCGGGGTCCAGCGCGTGCACCACAACGTGGAGACGGCCGAGTCCTACTACGACGAGGTCGCCACGACGGTGCGCTACGAGGGGCGCCTGCGTACGATCGACGCGGTCAAGGAGGCCGGGCTGGAGACGTGCGTCGGTGGCATCCTGAACCTCGGCGAGACGCCTGCGCAGCGCGTCGAGATGGCCTTCCAGCTCGCGGGGATCAACCCCACGAGCGTGCCGATCAACCTGCTGATCCCCAAGGCCGGGACGAAGTTCGGCGAGCGCGAGATGATGAACCCGTGGGAGGCCGTGCAGTGGGTGGCGATCTTCCGGCTGATCCTCCCCGACGCGCTGTTCCGCCTCTGCGGCGGCCGCGTGCAGAACCTCGCCGAACTGCAGCCGCTCGCCGTCAGAGCCGGCGTCAACGGCGTGATGATGGGCAACTTCCTGACGACGCTCGGCAACACGCCGCAGGAGGATCGCGAGATGTTCACCGGCCTCGGGCTGAACATCGCGCGCCAGCCGGACAACGGCGCCAACCCGCGGCCGGACAACCGCTCGGGCTGGCTCGAGGGTGAGACGCCGGACGTCGTCGAGACCTACCTCGACGACGCGGGCCGGGCGACGCCTGACCCGACCGACGTGGGCGCCGCCTTCGAGGTGCGCCTCTGGGACCCCTCCAAACAGCTGCGCTACGCGAAGCAGCGCAAGGACAAGGTCGCGTGAGCGGCGTCGACGTCGAGCGCCGGCTCGAGGAGCTGCAGGACCTCGGGCTCTACCGGCGCCTGCGCATGACGAGCGGCCCGCAGGGCCCGCGCGTGGTGCTCGACGGCAAGCCGGTGCTACTCCTGTGCTCGAACAACTACCTCGGCCTGGCCGACCACCCGCGCGTGCGCGAGGCGGCCGCCGACGCAGCGATGCGCTGGGGCGTCGGCGCGGGCGGCTCACGGCTCGTGTCGGGGACGATGCGGATCCATCGCAAGCTCGAGGAGCGCCTGGCGGCCTTCAAGGGCAGCGAGTCCGCGCTCCTGTTCGGCTCCGGCTACCTGGCCAACATGGGCGTCGTCGGCGCGCTCGCTCGCGACGGCGAGATCGTCTTCTCCGACGAGCTCAACCACGCGTCGATCATCGACGGCTGCCGGCTCTCGCGGGCGCGCACGTTCGTCTACCGCCACAACGACATGGACCACCTCGCGTGGGGCCTGGAGCGCGCGGAGCGCCGCGGCGCGCTGATCGTCACCGACTCGGTCTTCTCGATGGACGGCGACGTCGCGCCGCTCGGGGAGATCGTCGAGCTGGCGCGGCGCCACCGCGTGCGCGTCGCGGTCGACGAGGCGCACGGGGTCGGCTGCGTCGGCCCGGGTGGCCGGGGCGCCGTCCACGAGGCCGGGCTCGAGCGCGAGGTCGACGTCGTCGTCGGCACGCTCGGCAAGGCGCTGGGCTCCTACGGCGCCTATGCGACCTGCGACCGCGAGCTGGCCCGCTTCCTCGTCAACACCGCGCGGCCGTTCATCTTCTCGACCGCGCCGCCGCCGCCGTCGGTCGCCGGCGCGCTGGCGGCGCTCGAGCTGCTGATCACCGAGCCGCGCCGCGTCGAGCGCCTGGAGGCCAACAGCGCGGCCCTGCGCGACGAGCTGGCGCGCGAGGGCTTCGACGTCTCGAGCTCGACGACGCAGATCGTCCCGCTCGTGATCGGCGACGCCGCCCAGGCCATGGCGATCTGCGAACTGGCGATCGAGCACGGGGTGTTCGCCCAGGCGATCCGCCCCCCCACGGTCGCGGATGGCACCTCGCGCCTGCGCCTGGCCGTGATGGCGACCCACAGCAAGAACGAGCTGCGCGAGGCCGCGCGCGTGCTCGGCCGCGCGGCGCTGAAGGCGGGCTTCCGGCCCGGCGACGGCCTTCCCGTCGCTGCGGCGCGCGACGTGGCGCCGACCCGCGCCGCCGCCTAGCCGCGCACACGGCGGACATGCGCGGCCTCTTCGTCACCGGCACCGGCACCGGCGTCGGCAAGACCGTGGTCGCCGCGGCGATCGTGGCGGCCCTGTGCGCCGGCGGCGAGCGCGTCGCGGTCGTCAAACCCGTCGTCACGGGGCTCGACGAGGCCGGCGAGCCGGGTGCGCCGCCGCCGGACCACGAGCTGCTCGCAGCCGCAGCGGGCCTCGAGCCGGCGGACGTCACGCAGCTGACCTTCGGCCCGCCGCTGTCCCCCCACCTCGCCGCCGAGCTCGCCGGCGTCACGATCGAGCCGGCGGCGCTCGTGGCAGCGGCGCAAGCCGCGGCGCGCGAGGCGAGCGTGCTCGTCGCCGAGGGGGTCGGCGGGTTGCTGGTGCCGCTCACGCCCGGCTACCTGATCCGCGACTACGCGCTCGACCTGGGCCTGCCGCTCGTGATCGCCGCGCGCCCGGACCTCGGGACCATCAACCACACGCTGCTGACCCTCGAGGCCGCCCGCGCAGCGGGGCTGCGGGTCGCGGGCGTCGTGCTGACGCCCTGGCCGGCGCAGCCCGGAGCTGCGCTGGAATCCAACCGCGCGACGATCGCGGCACTCGGCCGCGTGGAGGTCGCGGCCCTCCCGCACAGCGCCCTGGAGCCTGCGGCGCTCGCGCTCGCCGGCGACACCCTGCCGCTCGGGCGCTGGCTCAGCTGAGCCCCTCCAGCCCGGGCGCCCGTACGCCCGGCCTGAACGTCGCGATCACCTCGTAGCTCGCCACCCCGGCGAGCACGTACGGATCCTCGTCGAAGAACGTGGCGGCGCGCTCGGGCTCCATCGCCGCGAGCAGGATCACGCCGCCCGTCGGGGGTGTCCGGCGCCCGGCGGCGAGCACGCTCCCGTCCTCGACGTGCCCGGCGATCCAGGCGAGGTGCGCCTCGCGGTGGCGGTCGACCTCGTCCAGCGGGGCGGTGTAGGTGCTGCTCGCGATGTGCATGGCCGAAGTACAGCGGATCGGGCGACGCCACGACGCTCGCTCACGTCCCGTATCCCACGGTCCCCGCGCTCACGGAGACGCTCGGCTTCATCGCGAGCGTCCCCGGCGCGGAGGTCGTCCTCGACTACGCGGTGCCCCGCGAGCGGCTCTCACCCGAGCGCCGCGCCGACGTCGACGAGCTCGCCGCGAGCGTCGCGGCGGGCGGCGAGGGCCCGCACCTGGTCCGCGCGCGGCGCCTCTGAGCGGGTCGCCAGCCGTCCGCCCCGCGGCCTACCGTGCGGGCATGCCGCCCCGCACCGCCGCCGAGCTCGCCGATCTCGACCGCCGCGTGCTCTGGCACCCGTTCACCCAGCAGCAGGGCTGGAGCGACGAGGACGTGCCGGTCATCGAGCGCGCCGAGGGCTGCACGCTCTATGACGTCGACGGCAACGCCTACCTCGACGGCGTCTCGTCGCTGTGGTGCAACGTCCACGGGCACCGCCATCCGCACATCGACGCCGCCGTGCGCGAGCAGCTCGACCGCATGGCGCACTCGACGATGCTCGGCCTGACGCACGTCCCGGGCATCGAGCTCGCAAGCCGGCTCGTCGACCTCGCGCCCGACGGTCTGAGCCGCGTCTTCTACTCCGACAACGGCTCGACGGCGAACGAGATCGCGCTGAAGATGGCCTACCAGTTCCACCACCAGCGCGGCGAGTGGTGGCGCTCGGGGTTCATCTGCCTGAAGCACGGCTACCACGGCGACACGATCGGCTCGGTCTCGGTCGGCGGCATCGAGCTCTTCCACGCGCTCTACCGCCCGCTGCTGTTCGACACCTGGCAGGCCGAGCCCGGCGACATCGCGGACATGGAGCGGCTGCTCGGCGAGCACGCCGAGCGTCTCGCCGCGGTGATCGTCGAGCCGCTCGTGCAGGGGGCGGCGGGCATCCTGGTCCACCCGCCGGGCTACCTGCGCGCGGTGCGCGAGCTCTGCGACCGCCACGGCGTCCTGCTGATCTGCGACGAGGTCGCCACCGGCTTCGGGCGCACCGGCACGATGTTCGCCTGCGAGCAGGAGGGCGTCACGCCCGACTTCATGACGCTCGCCAAGGGCATCACGGGCGGGTACCTCCCGCTCGCGGCGACGCTGACGAGCGAGCGCGTCTATGAGGGCTTCCTCGGCGGCTTCGACGAGCTCAAGACGTTCTTCCACGGCCACACGTACACCGGCAACCCGCTCGCCTGCGCCGCGGCGATCGCGACGCTCGAGGTCTTCGAGCAGGAGCGCACGCTGGAGCGCCTGCGGGGGACGATCGCCCGCCTGGGCGGGCTGCTCGAGGAGCACGTCGCGCCGCTCGAGAGCGTCCGCGAGATCCGCCGCTGCGGGACGATGACCGGCATCGAGCTCACCGACTTCGAGCTCTCCGAGCGGATGGGCCACCAGGTCACGCTCGCCGCTCGCGAGCGCGGCGTCATCGTGCGCCCGCTCGGCGACACGATCGTCCTGATGCCGCCGCTGAGCATCACGGACGCCGAGCTCCACCGGCTCGTCACGGTCACCGCCGAGGCGATCAGCGTGGCGACAAGGGCGGCGGTCACAAGCGCCGCGTAGCGTGCGCCCCAGGCCCCGTTCACGGGCTGAGCTGGGCCCCGCATCGCGGATGCCGGGCGCCGCACGGCGGCCATGCCCGTGTACTCCAAGTACCGGGCATGCCGGTGGGTGGCGATCCGGCGCCGCGAGGCGCGCCCAGATCAGTCCGTGTAGAGGGTGAAGTCCTTCTTCCGCGCGCCGCAGACCGGGCAGAACCACGTGTCCGGGATGTCCGTGAACGCGGTGCCGGCCGGGATGCCGCCGTCGGGATCACCCTCTTCGGGGTCGTAGATGTACCCGCAGGACTCGCAGATCCAGCGCATCATGGTCTCGGTGTCAGTCATCGTCGGCGGGAGGGTAGCGGACCGTCCGGGAGAGAGTTGACAGGGTGTCAGGCAAGTCCCGTCGCGCTGGTAGGTTGCGCAGGTGGAGATGAATCGCCCGGGCCCCGGAGAGGAGCTCAACACGACCGGCAGCGAGACGCCCCCGCGGCAGGCCGCGTCGGTGATCCTGCTGCGCGGCGGCGATGCGGCGCTCGAGCTGCTGCTCGTCCAGCGCACCCCGCACGCCCGCTTCATGGGCGGCGTCTGGGTCTTCCCCGGCGGCGCGGTCGACGCACACGAGGGCGAGGGCGACGCGGCGCACCGGCTCGCGGCCGTGCGCGAGCTCGAGGAGGAGGCCGGGATCTCCGGCGTCGACGCAGCCCGGCTCGTCAAGTTCTCGCAGTGGATCACGCCGCGCGTCGTGTCGATCCGTTTCGACACGCACTTCTTCCTCGCGCCGATCCCGGCGGGGCAGGAGCCGGTCATCGACGGTGACGAGATCGTCGACATGGGGTGGTTCACGCCGCAGGCCGCACTGGACGCGCACGCCGCCGGCGACCTGGCGCTCGTCTTCCCCACGATCAAGCACCTCGAGCAGCTCGAGCCGTTCGAGAGCGCAGACACGCTGCTGGCGTACGCGACGGGCCGCGAGGTGCTCCCCGTCGAGCCGCGTGTGCTGATCGAGGGCGAGGTCGCCCGCGTGCTGCTCCCCGGCGAGCCGGGCTACGACGACTGACGGGCGCACTACGCGGCGACCGGCACGTCCTCGGGCGGGGAGGCCGCTCCGACCTCCTTGGCGAGCTGGCGCTCGGGCGTGATCTCGACGACGTTCCAGGCCAGTCCCGCGCGCTTCATGAGCCGGATCGCGAAGCCGGTGATGTCGATCTCGCTGCGGCGAAGGCCGTGCCGGGCCGAGCGCGGGAACGCGTGGTGGTTGTGGTGCCAGGCCTCCCCGAGCGACGGGATCGCCAGCCACGCGACGTTCGTGGACTGGTCCTCGATGTCGAAGCGCCGCCGGCCGAAGAAGTGGCAGACCGAATTCACGCTCCAGGTCACGTGGTGGAGCAGGAAGATGCGCACGAAGCCCGCGAAGACGAGCGCGACGAGCGCGCCGCTGAGCGTGCCCACGAGGAGGTAGCCGAGCGCGAACGGCAGCGCGAGGCTCAGCAGGACGAACAGCGGGAACGCACGGTTGATGCGCCGCATCCCCGGATCCTCCATCAGGTCCTTGGCGTAGTGCCACGGGCGCGCCTGCCCTTGGTTGCGCATGAGCCAGCCGACGTGCGCGTGGGCCAGGCCGCGCAGGCCGTGGCCACCGCCGACGTGCGGACTGTGCGGGTCGCCCTCGGTGTCGGTGTGGGCGTGGTGCTTGCGGTGGTCGGCGACCCACTCGATGACGGGGCCCTGGATCGACATCGACCCGAGCGAGGCCAGCAGGTACTCGATCGGCCTGCTCGTCGCGAACGAGCGGTGCGTCAGCAGGCGGTGGAAGCCGATCGTCACGCCGAAGCCGGTGATGAGGTACATGAAGGCGAAGATCGCGAGGTCCCACGGCCCGAGCGCGCGGTTCCAGAGGAGGACGATCGCGACGAACACGGCGAGGAACGGGATCACGACGGCGGCGAGGTTGGCGTTGCGCTGCATGCGGGTCATGGAGGGCAGCGTGAAGCGCCAAGGGCGATAATTCTTGGTCGTCGCAGACGGAGCTCGCTGCCCGAACTTGTTAGCTTGGTGACAATGCAGCCTGGCGGACATCTCGGTGAGCGCCCCTGGCGTGCCCTCCCGGCGGAGCTCGCGGACACGCTGCGCCCGGAGCTCCCGGCGCTCGCCGACGAGACGATCGCCGCGATCGGCGCGGCGATCCCGGAGTACGCCCGACCGCTCGAGGGGCGGTTCGGCCGCAACGTGCAGCGCGGGGTCGAGCAGGCGCTCGCGCAGTTCGTCGCGCTGATCGGCGACGCGGCGGCCGAGGCGCCGCGGCTGGCCATCTACCGCGAGCTGGGCGCCGGTGAGTGGCGCGACGGGCGCTCCCTCGACGCGCTCCAGGCCGCCTACCGCGTCGGCGCGCGCGTGGCCTGGCGGCGCGTGGGGACGGCTGCGGCGGACGCGGGCGCCGGGCCCAAGACCGTCCAGCTGCTCGCCGAGTCGATCTTCGCCTACATCGACGAGCTCTCCGCGGCGTCGGTCGCCGGGTACGCGGACGCTCAGAGCGCGGCGGCCGGTGAGCGCGAGGCCCGCCGGCGGGCGCTCGCCGAGCTGCTGCTGCGCGACCCGCCCGCCGCTCCGGATGCCCTCGCCACGGCGGCCCGCGACGGCGGCTGGACGGCGCCGCGCACCCTTGCCGCCGTCCTCGTTCTCGAGCGGGCGGCCACGACCGGGGCGGTCGCCGCGGGACTGGGGCCCGACACGCTCGCCCTGCCGGGCGAGCAGGAAGGCGTGCTGCTCGTCCCCGACCCCGCAGGCCCGGGCCGCCGCGGGGCGCTGCTCGCCGCGCTCGGCGGCCGCGGCGCGGCGATCGGCCCAGCCGTCGCCCCAGAAGACGCCGCCCGGTCGCTGCGCTGGGCGCGAGCCGTCGCGGACATCGTCGGGCCGGCCGGCTGCGTCGTCGCCGAGGACCATCTCGCCGCGCTGGCGCTGGCCGAGGCACACGAGCCGCTCGCCGAGCTCGGCCGCCGGCGGCTCGCGGCGCTCGACGCGCTTCCCGAGGGCCGCCGGGTGCGGCTGAGCACGACGCTGCTCGCGTGGCTGAAGCACCGCGGCAGCGCGCCGGCGGTCGCGGCCGAGCTGGGGCTGCACCCGCAGACGGTCCGCTACCGCCTCGCCCAGATCCGCGAACTCCTCGGCGAAGCGCTCGAGGACCCTCAGGCGCGGTTCGAGCTGGAGCTCAGCCTGCGCGCACGCACGCCGGGCTGAGCCCTACTCCCCGGCGGGTGCGGCCACCTCGGCCTCAGGGGCCGGGTCGGGCTCCGCGGCCGTCTCGGGCGCGTCGGCGGGCTCCGGCTCCGCGGCCGTCTCGGGCGCGTCGGCGGGCTCCGGCTCCTCCACCGCAGCAGGCTCCTCCACGTCCCCGGTGACTTCGCCCTCGGGCTCGGCGGCCGCGACGGCCTCGACGACCTCACGCGCGGCTTCCTCGGCGGGCGCGGCCGGCGCCAGGTCGCCGGCTGCGAGGCTCGCGAGCAGCGCCTCGTAGTGCGGGACCGCGAGCTTCACGAGCGGCACGAGCGTGAGGATCTTGGCGACCGGGCCGCGCGCCTTGATCTGCCCGGCGGACAGCGCGGTGACGACGTTCACGCGACCGAGCCAGAAGCCGTGCGCGGTGTCGGCGTCCATCGCCACGATGACCTCCGGCTTGGGCGCACCGGGGCCGAGATGCACGGACGCCTCGCCCTCGGCGGGAACGACCGTCGTGATCTCCGCACGCGGGTTGCGGTACTGCCACTGCACGATCGTGTCCGCCCGGCGGAACTGACGCGCGGTCGCCTGGTCGTCGACCAGGTCCTGGAAGAGCCTGCCGAGTGCGGCGTAGACCTCGCGGTCGTCCTTGAAGTACGGCACGTGCCCTCTCTCTCGATGTCTCCGCGCGCGAACCATCGCGCCGCGGGCGCCGGAGAATAGTCACTCGGCGACCGGGGTACGCTGCTCGTCATGACCGATGACGCGAGCATCCAGGACCACATCGAGCAGCTCGTCGCACGCGAGCACGCGCTGCTGGAGAGCCACGGCAATGCCGGCCTCACGGACGACGAGCATGCGGAGCTCGAGCGCGTCCGCGTCCAGCTCGACCGCTACTGGGACCTGCTGCGTCAGCGCCGTGCCCAGGAGGAGTTCGGGCTTGACCCGAGCGAGGCCACGATCCGCGACGCCCCGACGGTCGAGGGCTACGAGCAGTAGGACCGCCGCGCGGCGGCTATCCCGACTCGCCGTGCACCAGCCGCGGCGCGGCGACGCGCGCGGCGACCCACGTCAGGCACCCGGCGAGCACGAACGCCGCGCCGTCGACCATCGCATAGCCGCCGATCGCCCCGGACGGCGGGTTGGTCGTGACGAGGCCGTGGATGACCGGTGCCCACGCCCACGTCCCCAGCGAGGACCCGACGATCTCCAGATACGCAACGACGAGACCGAGTCCCGCGTAGAACCGCTTCCCGTCCGCCGGCAGGACGACCATGCCGGCGAGGTAGAAGGCCCCGAGCACCGCGCCCAGCTCGTCCCCGCGGACCGCGAGGTTGAGCACGCAGTAGGCGGCCTGCAGACCCGCCGCGGTCCAGGCGAGGAGGGCCGTGGGCAGGCGGCGCGCGTCGACCGCGCAGAGCGCCGTCAGGAAGACGATGCCGTGGGCCGGCGGGATCCATGGCGGAATGTTGCCCAGCCTGTAGGCGTACCACCCCTGCTCGTGGCTGAGCAGGAACTCGGCAGCGGTGATCAGCGGCAGGAAGCACAGGACGACGCGGCGCCGCTCGCGCGGCAGCTCGAGCAGCACGCCGGCGACGACCAGCCACGCGAGTGTCGCCAAGCCCCACTGCTCGCCCTCGTTCAGGGCGAGGGTCGCGTCGATCGCGCAGGCAGCCGGGATCCCGAGCGCCACCGCCGCGAACCACGCGCCGGGACTGCGCCAGAGCCGGCGAACGATGGGCACGGACCGGACTCTCTCATCTAGGGTCAACCGATGACAGCGTGGCCGCTGATCGGCGAGGCGGAACTGCTCGCGCGCCTCGCGATGTCCGACGAGGACTTCATCGCGCTCATCTCCGGCTGGACGCGCGGGCTGGGGCGCCGTGCGTTCACGGAGGAGATCTACGCGCGGGCGCTCGGCTACCCCTGGCCGCGGCCCGCGCGCTCCTACCTGCTGGACGGGGAGGTGGTCGCCCCGCTGGACGAGCTGGACGCGGCCGCTCGCACGCGGGTCGCCACAGAACTCGCGGGCGCCGCCGGCGGGCGCCACCCGCTGCTGGCGTTCGGCTCGAACGGCTCGCCGGAGACGCTTGCGCTGAAGTTCGCCCACCTGCGGGAGCCGGAGCGCCGCCTCGCCGTGATCGCCGGCGACCTGCACGACTTCGACGTCGGCGCCGCCGCCGGCCCGACGCTCTACGGCTCGCTGCCCGCGACGATCTTCCCGAGCACCGGCACGGCGGTGCGCACGTCGGTCCTGTGGGTCACGACCGTCCAGCTCGTGGCGCTGACCTGGACGGAGCTCTCCTATCGCCTCGGCCGGCTGGACGGCGTGCGCTTCTCCGCCGACGAGCCGGGCGCGCCGCCGGTCGACCACGTCTACGCGTTCGTGTCGCGCTGGGGCGCGCACTGCGTCGACGGGGACGCCGTGGCGCTGCAGGCGATCCCAGCGACCGGCCGCGCCGGGCCCGCGCTCACCCAGGAGCAGCTGCTCGACCAGATCGCCGCGACCGCCTTCGGCCCGTCCGCCCGTGCCCGCGACCTCGTGCAGCGCGTCATGGACGACTTCAGCGCCGCGGCCGCGACGATCCTGCCGATCCTCCGCGCGACCGCCCGCCCCTTCGCCTGCGAGCGCTGGACGCCCTACCCGGCCGCTCAGGGCGCCGCCTGAGCGGCTACTCCCGGCCGAGCAGCAGCGCGATGCCCTGCCCGCCGCCGATGCACAGCGTCACGAGGCCGAGCTCGTGGCCCTTGTCCTCCATCTCTGCGAGCGCCTTCGCGGTGATCAGGGCGCCGGTGGCGCCGATCGGGTGCCCGAGCGCGATCGCCCCGCCGTTGGGGTTGACCTTCTCCGGGTCGAGCTCGAGGTCCCGGATCACCGCGAGAGCCTGCGCGGCGAACGCCTCGTTGAGCTCGATGACGCCGACCTCGTCGAGCGAGCGGCCCGCGCGCTCCATCACCTTGTGCACCGCCGGCACCGGGCCGATCCCCATGATCGACGGGTCGACGCCGCACGAGGCATAGGCGAGGATGCGCGCGCGCACGGGCGCGCCGAGCTCCTGCGCGCGCTCGGCATCCATCAGGACGACCGCGGCGCCCGCGTCGTTCATGCCGGACGCGTTGCCCGCGGTGACGGTGCCGCCGTCCTTCTTGAAGACCGTCGGGAGCTTGGCCATCGCCGCGAGGTCGACGTGCTCGCGGATGTGCTCGTCGCGCGTGAACGCGACGCTCTCGCGCCTGACGCGGATCTCGACGGGCACGACCTCGCCGTCGAAGCGCCCGGCCTCGCGGGCCTCCATCGCGCGGCGGTGGGACTCGACGGCGAACGCGTCCTGGTCCTCGCGTGTGATGCCCTTCTGCTCGGCGAGGTTCTCGGCGGTGACGCCCATGAGGATGCTCTGGAACGGGTCGGTCAGGCCGCCCATCACCGGGTCGACCATCGCCGTCTCGCCCATGCGCGCACCCCAGCGCGCGTCGGGGATCCAGTACGGCCCGCGGCTCATCGACTCGGCGCCGCCGGCGAGCGCGACGCGCGCCTCGCCGGTCTGGATCGCCTGCGCCGCCGAGACGATCGCCTGGACGCCGGTGCCGCAGAGGCGGTTGACCGTGTAGGCGGGCGTCTCCTTCGGGATGCCCGCCTTGATGCCGACGACGCGCGCCATGTACATGTCCTCGGGCTTCGTGTGGATCACGTTGCCGAAGACGACGTGCTCGACGGCGTCCGGCTCCACGCCGGCGCGCTCGATCGCCGCGCGGGCGGCGGTCGCGCCCAGCTCGGTCGGCGGGACGTCCTTGAGCGACTTCCCGTACGAGCCGATTGCGGTGCGCGCGGCGGATGAGATGACGACGTTGGTCACGGCGCTGATCCTCTTCTGGTCGAGCTGGGTTGCGACTGCGGCTGGGAAGCGTAGGGATGCGCCCGCGCGTTGGTCGCCCCGGCGGCCCGCAGGAGCGCGGATTGTGCGGTCCGGAGCCCGCCGGGTTGGTAGCTTGCGGGCCGGATCCGAGCCAGGAGAGGGACACCGTGTCGACCACCACGAAGCAACTCCAGAACTTCATCGGCGGGAAGAGCGTGCCGACCGGCGGCGACGGGGTGCACGAGGTGCGCAACGCCGCGACCGGCGAGGTCATCGCCGAGATGGGCATGTCCAGCCAGGGCGACGTCGATGCCGCGGTCGCCGCGGCGGCGGCCGCCTTCCCGGAATGGCGTGACAGCACGCCCTCCGAGCGCAGCCTCGCGCTGCTGCGGATCGCCGACGAGATCGAGGCGCGGGGCGAGGAGCTCGCACGCATCGAGTCCGAGAACACCGGCAAGCCGCTGGCCCTGACGATCAGCGAGGAGATCCCGCCCGGCGTCGATCAGATCCGCTTCTTCGCGGGCGCCGCCCGCATGCTCGAGGGCCGCGCGACGGCCGAGTACCTGCGCGGCCACACGTCGTCGATCCGGCGCGAGCCGATCGGCGTGATCGGCCAGGTCACGCCGTGGAACTACCCGTTCATGATGGCGATCTGGAAGTTCGCCCCCGCGATCGCCGCGGGCAACACCGTCGTCCTCAAGCCGTCCGAGAACACGCCGCTCTCGACGCTGTGGCTGGCCGAGGTGCTGCAGAAGCACCTGCCCGAGGGCGTGTTCAACGTGATCCTCGGCAAGGGCGACATCGGTGAGGCGCTCGTCCGCCACGAGGGCGTGCAGATGGTCTCGATCACCGGCAGCGTGCGAGCGGGCAAGGCGGTCGCCTCGGCGGCCTCGGACACGCTCAAGCGGGTGCACCTCGAGCTCGGCGGCAAGGCCCCGGTGATCGTCTTCGACGACGCCGACCTCGAGGCCGCCGCGGAGGGCATCGCGGGCGCCGGCTACTTCAACGCCGGCCAGGACTGCACCGCGGCCACGCGCGTGCTCGCCGGCCCCGGCGTCTACGGCGACTTCGTCGACGCGCTCGCCGAGCAGGCGAAGGGCACCGTCTACGGCAACCCGCTGGACGACGACACCTACATGGGCCCGGTCATCAGCAGCGCCCAGCTCGAGCGCGTGCAGGGCTTCGTCGAGCGCGCGCCCGGCCATGCGAACGTCGCGGCCGGCGGCCACGCGGGCGGGCGGGACGATCTCAATGGCGGGTACTGGTTCGAGCCGACGGTCGTCGCCGACCTCAAGCAGGACGACGAGATGATCCAGAACGAGGTCTTCGGCCCGGTCATCACCGTCCAGCAGTTCAGCGACGAGGCCGAGGCGCTCGCCTGGGCCAATGGCGTGAAGTACGGCCTCGCCTCGAGCGTCTGGACGAAGGACCACGGGCGCGCGATGCGCATGGCCAAGGGCCTGGACTTCGGGTGCGTGTGGATCAACACGCACATCCCGATCGTCGCCGAGATGCCGCACGGCGGCTTCAAGGAGTCCGGCTACGGCAAGGACCTCTCGCTCTACGGCTTCGACGACTACACGCGCATCAAGCACGTGATGTCGAACATCGAGGGCTGAACCGCGGTCCGCGACGCGGTCGCCGGCACGCACCCGGGACCGCATCCGGCAACTGCGCAACTTCCGCGCGCGAGCATCGTTCCAGCAGACAACCCGGGCCGCTGCAGGCGGCGACGGGTTGCCGTCCGGGCCGGTAGGCTCGACCAAGCTCGCAATGGAAGCCTCAGCTCTCAAGGCGCCGGTGCGCATCGCCCGCCCAGCCCAGCGGGGGCTGATGCTGCGTGTGCGCTCCGACGAGCAGCTCGTCGCCCTGTTCCGCGCCGGAAACGACGACGCGTTCCGCGTCATCCACGACCGCTACCGCCAGCGCCTGTTCGCGTATGTGCGGCGGATGCTCCCGTACGGGCCGCGCTCGGACGCCGAGGATGCGCTGCAGGACGTCTTCCTGAGCGCCTACCGCTCCCTGCGCGCCGACGAGCGGCCGGTGGCGCTGCGCGCGTGGCTCTACCGCGTCGCGCACAACCGCTGCATCGACGAGCTGCGCCGCCCCGCGCCGATCCCGGCCGAGCTGCCGGACGTCGCCGCCTCCGACCTGCACGACCCGATCGAGCAGAGCGGCCGCCGGGAGGATCTCGAGCGCCTCGTGCGCGATCTCGAGCGGCTGCCCGAGCAGCAGCGGTCGGCGCTGCTGCTGCGTGAGCTCGAGGGGCTCACGTACACCGAGATCGCCGTGACGCTCGGCGTCTCGCTCCCGGCGGTGAAGTCGCTGCTCGTACGCGCCCGCATGGGTCTCGCCGAGGCCCGTGAGGCGCGCGACTGCGACTGCGAGGAGATCCGCGTCGACCTCGCGCGCACCTGCGAGCGGGGGGTCCGTACGAGCGCCCGTGCCCGCCGGCACCTGCGCGACTGCAAGCCCTGCACCACCTACCGCACTGCGCTGCGTGGCACGAGCCGCGACCTCGCGGCGCTCGCGCCCGCCGCAGGGCCGATCGCGGGCCTGGCCCAGCTGCTCGGCATCGGCGGGTCCGGCGCGGCGGCCGGCGGCGGCGCGATCGGCTCCGGCGCGGCGAGCGGCGGCAGCGTGATGGCCGGCGGCGGCATCGCGGCCGCCGTCTCCACGAAGGTCGCGGTCGTCGTGTGCTGCGTCGCGGTCACCGCCGGCGGCGCCGCCCAGATCGAGCGCGCGGTCGATCCGGCCCCCGCCCCGCCCGTCGCTCCGGCGCGCGCCCCGGCGCTGAGCCCGTCCTTCGGGCTGCTGCGCACCTCCGCGCCCGTCGATCCGCGCACCGAGCCCGCGGCGCCGGCGGCGCGGAAGCCCGCTCCCGCGACGGCCACGACCCCAGCCGCCCCCGTGACGCCGGCCGTCGCCGTGGCGCCGGACCCGGTCGACCCGACGGCCGTCGTGGCCGACCCGAGCACGACCGGCGGCGGCGCCGTCGCGCCCGACGAGCCCGTCGATCCGTCGGCCCCCGTGACCGACGTGTCCGGGCCCGGGCCCGGGTCGGCGACGACCACGCCCGCGACGACGACCGCCACCTCGGCGCCTGCGACCTCCACGCCGGCGACGGGCGACACGGTCCACGCCCCGCAGGCGCCTGCGGCGGGCGCTGCCGCGCCGGCCGTTCAGGCCGTCGCCGGCACGACGTCGCCCTGAGCGGCGACGTGCTCCCGCGCTGCGAGCGCCTCGACGCGCACGGGCACGCCGTTGAGGAACGCCATCCCGGCGAGCGGCTCGAGGTCCTCGGCGGCTGAGCTCATCAGCAGGTTCACGTTGACGCCGCCGGCCGCGTTGGCGACCGTCCAGCCGCCGCGGTGGCCCCACCCGTGCGCGAGCGCGACGACGCCGGCGCGCACCTCGTCGGTGATGCGGACGGGCACCTCGATGGCCCCGGACTTCGAGGAGAGCCGGGCGCGCGCGCCCTCCTCCAGCCCGAGCCGCGCGGCGTCCTGCGGGTGGATCCGCAGCGGCTGCGCGCGCGTCCCGCGCATCAGCAGCGGCGCGTTGTGCATCCAGGAGTTGTGCGAGCGCAGCTCGCGCAGGCCGATCAGGCGCAGCGGGAACTCCGGGTCGCCGGCCGCGACCGTGCCCAGCCGGTCGACCTCGGCGCGGATCGCGGGCGCGCCGAGCTGGACGCGGCGGTCGCGATGGCGGATGCGGCCGGCGAGCACGCCGGTCGGGATCGCGTCGCCGACGACGACCCCGTGGGGATGGCGGCGCAGCCAGCGCAGGCTGAGGCCCCGCGGACGCAACCCGAAGCGGTCCCCCTCGCGCCCGGTGCGCAGCAGCAGGTCGAGCAGCCGCTGCGGCGTCATCCGGTACCCGAGCCGCGCCAGGACCCGCAGCGCCGGCAGCGCGTAGGGCTGCACGCCGATCTCGCGCGCGATCGCGTCGATGATCCGCCACTCCTCGCGCGCCTCGCCGCGCGGGGCGACGACGGCCTCGGAGTACTGCACGAACGGCGTCGTGTAGAAACCGAGGAAGGCGAGCGGGAGGTCGTCGCGCTCGAGCCACGTCGTCGCCGGCAGCACGTAGTCCGCGTGGCGGTTGGTCTCGTTGACGTAGAGGTCCAGCGAGACGTACAGATCCAGGCCGCCGAGCGCCGCCTCGAGCTCGTCGCCGTTCGGGCAGCTCAGCACGGGGTTGCCGGCGCTCGTGAAGAACGCGCGGATGCGGCCCGGCCCGTCGGTCGTCATCTCCCGGGCCATCAGCGATGCCGGCAGCGCGCCGAGGACGTCCGGGAAGTCGCCGATCCGCGAGCGCACCTTGCCGTAGGTGTCCAGGCCGGCCTGCGCGGCCACCTCGTCGAACGCGATGGCCGGCAGGCCGAACACGCCTCCGCCCGGGCGGTCGAGGTTGCCGGTGGCGAGCATCACGAGGTCGAGCAGGAAGGAGACGAGCGTGCCGAAGCGCCCGAGGCACGAGCCGGTGCGCCCGTAGACGGCCGCGCTGTCGGCGGCCGCGAGATCCCGTGCCAGCGCGCGCACGTCGCCGGGCTCCAGGCCCGTCCGGTCCGCGGTCGCCTCGGGCGGGAAGGCACGGACGCGCTCACGCCACGCCTCCCAGCCGTCGGCCTGCGCGGCGAGCGCCGCCTCGTCGGTGAGCCCCTCCTCGACCAGGACGTTCAGCACCGACAGCAGCAGCCACGCGTCGCCGTCCGGCCGTACGGGCAGGTGGTCGAAGTGGCGTGCGGTCTCGGTCCGCCGCGGGTCGACGACGACGACGCGCCCGCCGCGGGCGACGATGCCGCGCAGCTGCTCCTTGACCTTCGGCGCGGTCAGGACGCTCCCGTGCGAGACGAACGGGTTGGCGCCGACCATCAGCAGGAACTGCGTGCGCTGCAGGTCCGGGATCGGGATCAGCGCGGGCGAGCCGTAGAGCAGCGCGCTGGCGGCGAAGCGGTTGGAGACGTCCTGCGAGGAAGCCGTGTAGTAGTGCGGCGTCCCGAGGCCCTCGGTGAAGCCCTTCACCCACAGCGCGTGCGAGTACGAGAACGCCCCCGGGTTGCCGAAGTACCAGCCGACCGACTGCGGGCCGTGCTCGGCGATGACCGCGCGCAGGCGCGCCCCGATGTCGGCGATCGCCTCCTCCCAGGAGACGCGGTGCAGCTCGCCGTCGGGACCGCGCCTCAGCGGATGCACGACGCGGTCGGGGTCGTTCTGCACGTCGGTCATGGCGATGCCCTTCGGGCACGCCTCGCCCGCCGACAGAGGATGCTCGCGATCGGGGCGCAGCTTCGTGACCACCCCGTCCTCGACGGTCGCCACCATCCCGCAGTGCGCCTCGCAGATCCGGCACATCGTGATGCGCTGCTCGCTCGTGCTCATCAGCCGGGACCGTACCCCGGGATCACCGGGCGGTCCACCCCCTCCGGCAGCCGGCCCTCCGCGTCGAGCTTGTCCAGGTGCGCGGCGAGCGTGACGGCCGCCGCGGGGCGCAGGACCGCGGGCGCATCCGCCCAGACGCGGTCGAGCAGCTCATCAGGCGTGCGCAGCCCGTCGTCGAGCGCGGCCACCAGCCGGCGCTCGCGATCCAGACGATGGTCGCGGTACTCCTCGAGCTTGGCGCGCGGCTCCATCACGATCGGCCCGTGGCCGGGGCAGATCACCCCCGGGTCGAGCGCGAGCATCCGGTCGATCCCCGCCAGGTAGCCGCGCAGTGCGCCCGGGTCGGGGGCGATGAAGACGCTCCCATGGCCCAGCACGGCGTCGCCGCTGAACAGGGTACGGCCGGCGAGATAGGCGAGGTGGTCGGGCGCGTGCCCCGGGGTCGCGACCGCGGTGAACGGACCGAGCCGGGCGCCGTCCGCGAGCCGCTCGCTCGCGCCCGCGAACGCCGCGGCGCCGACCGGCACGCCGCCGACGAGTGCCAGGAGGCCCGCGAGGCCGCCTGCGTGGTCGGCGTGGTCGTGCGTGACGACGATGCCCCCGACTCCGCCGCGCGCGCGGGCGTCGGCGGCGACCCGCTCCAGGTGCCCGGGCATCGCGGGGCCGGGGTCGACGACCCAGCATGGGTCGCGGCCGACGAGCCAGGTGTTCGTCCCCTCGAGGGTGAACGGCCCGGGATTGTCGGCCCGGACGAGCTCGACGTCGTCCATCACGCGAGCGTATCGCCCGCCCGACCACCCACCCCGGGGGTTGGGGCGCCGCCCCCTTCCCTTCCGGCGCCGACTCCTGCCAGGATGGGGGCAGTGCCGCCGACCCCGGATCGCCTCAGCGCGCTCGACGCCGCCTTCCTCGACCTCGAGACCGACCGCGCGCCGCTGCACGTCGGCTGGACGATGCGTTTCGCCGGCGATGCGCCGGCGCTCGCGGCGCTGCGCCGCCACGTCGACGGGCGCCTGGACGCGATCCCGCGCTTCCGCCGGCGCGTCGTGCGCCCCGCGCTGGGCCTCGGGGACCCGCACTGGGCGGACGACCGCGGCTTCGACATCGCGCGTCACGTCCACGCGCTGCGCCTCGGCGCGCCCGCAGGCCCGGCCGAGCTGCGCGAGCTCGCCGGCGTGCTGCTCTCCACGCCGCTCGACGACCACCGCCCGCTCTGGCGCCTCTACCTCGTCACGGGCCTGAGCGACGGCGGCTTCGCGATCGTCGGCCAGGCGCACCACGCGCTCGTCGACGGCATGGCGGCGATCGAGGTCGCGACGATGCTCTTCGACGAGCTCGGCGGCGCGCGGGGCGCCGGCGACTGGGCGCCGGCGCGCGGCCCGTCGGCGCTGCAGGCGCTGAGCCACGCTGCGGGACGGCGGATCGGCGGCGGGGCGAGCGCCGCGCAGGCGCTCGCGCGCACGGCGGCCGGCGGAGCGGCGGCCCTGCGTGACGCGACCTCGACACTCACCACCCTGACCGCCGCGGCGCCCGCGACGGCGCTCGATCACTCGGTCACCCGCGAGCGCCACGTCGCCTACGCCGTGGCCTCGCTCGACGAGCTGCGCACCGGCGCGCGCCGGCACGGCGGGACGGTCAACGACGGCCTGCTCGCCGCCGCCACGCTCGCCGTCGGGGGGGCGCTGCGTCGACGCGGCGAGCATCACGAGCACGTCCGGGCGCTGGTGCCCGCGAGCACGCGCGACGCGGCCGAGGGCGCCGCCGAGCACGGCAACCGGATCTCCTTCCTGGCCGTCGACCTGCCGGTCGGCGAGCCCGACCCGGCGCGCGTGCTGCAGCTCGTGCGGGCGCGCACGCGTGCACGCAAGCTCGCGGGGGACGCCGGCACCGGCGACGCCCTGCTGCGCGCCGCGGACCTGCTGCCGGCCGCCGGCCGCGGCGCCGTCGCGCGGGCGGCCGCGGCGCGGGCGAACTTCAGCGTCATCGTCTCCAACGTCCCCGGGCCGCCGGTGCGCCTGGGCCTGCTCGGCCGCGAGCTGCTCGGCGTCTGGCCGGCCGTGCCGCTGCTCGAGGGCCATGCCCTGACGATCGGCGCGATCTCCTATCGCGGGCGGCTGTGCGCGGGCCTGTACGCCGACGCGGTCGTCGTCCCGGACGCCGCGCAGATCGCCCGGGACCTCGAGCACGCGCTCGAGCTCATCCGCAAGCTGCCCGCGCCGTCGGCGACCCCCTGGCGGGAGCGGGCCCGCACGCGCCGCGACCGCCTGCGCACCGCGGGCTGAAGCATCAAGACCCGGCGACGAGGCGATAGACCGGCCCGTCGAGCGAGACGATGTAGATGCGCCCGCTGTCGTCCTGGCCGAACGAGGACACCGACTTCAGCGCCGGCAGCGCCAGCGCGTGGTCACCCGAGGCGCCGCGGGCACGCAGCTTCGCCGCGTAGATCTTCGACAGGCAGTTGTCGCTGTAGACGTAGCGCCCGCGCAGCGCCGGGAGCTTGGGATCCCGCACGACGTAGCCGCCGATGATCGAGCACCAGCCGCTCTGGTGGCTCTTCGTGATCACCGGGAAGACGGCGCCCGGCGCCGGCTCGGAGAAGTTGCGCCGCCGTCCCTCCCACGGACGCCAGCCGTAGTTCGTCCCGCGCGCACGCCCCTCGCGGGCGAAGTCGATCTCCTCGACGGCGTCCTGGCCGACGTCGCCGATGCTCAGGTCGCCGGTCGCGCGGTCGAACGAGAACCGCCACGGGTTGCGCAGGCCGTAGGAGTAGACCTCGGGACGCGCGCCGGCGCGCCCGGTGAACGGGTTGGAGGCCGGCACCGTGTAGGGGCGCGAACCCGAGGCCTTCGGGTCGATGCGCAGCAGCTTGCCCAGCAGGGAGCCGAGGTTCTGCGCGTTGCCGCGCGCGCCGTGCTGGTCGTTCGCGCCGCCGCCGTCGCCCGTCCCGATGTAGAGCAGGCCGTCGGGGCCGAACTGCAGGTTGCCGCCGTTGTGGTTGGACTCCGGGTCGTCCATGCGCAGGACGGTGCGCGCGGAGGCCGGGTCGGCGCGGTCGGCGCTCGCGCGGTGGTACTCGACGACCCACTCGCGCTGGTCGCGCCCGGTGTAGTAGACGTAGAACAGGCCGCTGGTCCCGTAGTCGGGCGCGAACGCCAGGCCGAGCAGGCCCTGCTCGCCGCCGCTGGTCACCTTCGAGGTGATGTCCAGGAACGGCGTCGCCAGCGTCCTCCCGCCGCGCACGACGCGGATGCGGCCCCTCTGCTCGACGACCATCAGGCGCCGGGCATCGCCTGGCGGCGCGGTCACGTACAGCGGCGCATCGAAGCGGCCGACCGTGACGAGCCGTGTCGCCGCGGCCTGAGCGGTCCCGCGCGCGGGCCCACCCGGGTCCGCGCTGGTGGCCCCGCAGGCGACGAGGCCGGCGGCGACCGCGCCGAGCAGGAGGAGGGAGAGGCGTCCGTGCATCCGGAGAGGATGGCAAGCTGTCCGGCGAACGCGGACGATCTGGCGCACGCACGTCGTCGGCCGGTCGGCCGTCGTTCCCCGTCGGCGGAGCGCAGCCGGCGCGACTCTGCGAGGGTGCCGGACATGGCTCTCCGGCAGCAGGCGGCGGTCGCCCAGGACACCACCGAGCGCCTGCTGAGCGGATGGGGCCGGACGGCGCCGACCCGCGCGACGGTCCGGCGTCCCCGTGACGGCGGGGAGACCGTCGCGGCGCTCGCCGCGGCCGGCCATCGCGGCACGATCGCCCGTGGCCTGGGGCGCAGCTACGGCGACGCCGCGCAGAACGCCGGCGGCACGGTCCTCGACATGACCGGTCTGGACGCCGTCGGTCCGGTGGATGCCGGCGGCGAGATCACGGTCGGCGCGGGGGCGAGCCTCGCAGGCCTCCTGACCGCCCTCCTGCCCGTCGGCTGGATGCCGCCGGTCATGCCCGGCACCCGATTCGTGACCGTCGGCGGCGCGGTCGCGGCGGACGTCCACGGCAAGAACCATCACCGCGATGGCAGCTTCTGCGACCACGTGACGTCGCTGCGCCTCCTGACGCCCGGCGGGGACGTCGTCGACGTGACGCGCGAGAGCGACCCGGACCTGTTCGCGGCGACTGCAGGCGGGATGGGGCTCACCGGCGTCGTGCTCGCCGCAACGCTGCGGCTGACGCCGATGTCCACCGCTGCGATCCGCGCGGAGCATCGGCGCGTGCCCGATCTCGACCGGATGCTGGCGCTGCTCGAGGAGGATCCGGCGCGCTACTCGGTGGCGTGGGTCGACATGACGGCACCGGCGCGCGCGCGTGGACGCGGTGAGGTGATCCTCGGCGAGCACGCGGACGCGGACGCCGGCCGGCACGCCGCGCCGGGCACCCCCCGGATCCCGACGCCACGCGGCCTGCCCTCGGGTCTGCTGTCCGCGCCGCTCGTCCGGCTCGGCTGCGCCGCGCGCTACCGCATGGTTCCAGGGCGGCGCTCCGCGGTCGAGGGTGTGGGTCCGTTCTTCTTCCCGCTCGACGGGATCCGCGACTGGAACCGCGTCTACGGGCCGGGAGGGCTGGTCCAGCACCAGTTCGTCGTTCCTCCCGGCCGTGCCGACGTCGTGCGCTTCGCGCTCGACCGCGTCGCGCGTTCGGGCGTGCCCGCGCCGCTCGCGGTGCTCAAGCGGCTCGGCGCGGGCCGCGGCATGCTCGCGTTCCCGATCGAGGGCTGGACGCTGGCCGTGGACTTTCCCGCTCGCGCACACGGGCTCGCGCGCCTCCTCGATGATCTCGACGACCGGGTCGCCGAGGCCGGTGGGCGCGTGTACCTGGCCAAGGACTCGCGCATGCGCCCCGAGATGCTCACCTCGATGTACCCCGACCTGGCGCGCTTCTCGGCAGTCAGAGCGCGGATCGACCCGGACGCGCGCCTGCGATCGGACCTCGCCCGACGGCTGGGCCTCGCGTGAGCCGCACGGAACCGGGCGCGGCCGCGCGCGGCCCTTTCCTCATCCTTTGCCCGCCAGGCTGCACCGTTGTCGTGTGGCTCGCGCGATCGCGATCAGCTCATGCCGTCACCTGTGCCGGCGCCCTGTCGTCCTCCGCGAGCCGCTCACGTGAGCGCGCGCTCGGTCGTCGCCCCGATGCCCGCAGGGCGCCGGGGCGCTCGCGTCCGGGGAACCGCGAGCGGACTCGTCGCCGGCGCCCGGCCCCGGCAGTGGATCAAGAACGTCCTCGTGTTCCTGGCTCCCGCCGCGGCCGGCGTCCTGACACAGGAGGCGGTGCTGCTGCGCGTCATCCCGGCGTTCGTCGCCTTCTGTCTGCTCGCCAGCGGCACCTATCTGATCAACGACGCCGCCGACAGCGAAGCCGACCGCCGGCATCCGACCAAGCGCCTGCGTCCGGTCGCCGCGGGCCGGATCTCCAAGCGGACCGCGGTCGTCGCGGGCGTCGTGCTGCTGGTCGCCGGCCTCGGGATCAGCGCGGCCGTCTCGACCGCGCTGCTGGGCGTCGCCATCGCGTATGTCGCCCTCACCGCCTCGTACACCCTCTGGCTGAAGCACATCGCGTTCGTCGACATCGTCGCGGTCGCGGGGTGCCATGTCCTGCGCGCCCTGGCCGGGGGAGCGGCGGCGGGCGTCGCGATCTCGAGCTGGTTCCTGATCGTGGTCTCGTTCGCCTCGCTGCTGGTCGCCGCAGGCAAGCGCCACGCCGAACTCACCGACGGCGGACCGCGGATCTCGACGCGCGCGACGCTCGCCGTGTACTCGCCGGGCTTCCTGCGCCGCGTCTGGATGATCGCGGCCGGCATCGCCATCGCCGCCTACGTCATCTGGGCGGCGGGCGCGCGCGGCGACGACGCGGCCCTCTGGGCGTACCTGTCGATGCTCCCGTTCTGTGCCGGGATCGCGCGCTACACGACGCTCCTGGACAGCGGCGCCGGCGAGACGCCGGAGGCCACGCTCGTCCAGGACCGCGTCATGGTCCTGACCCTCGGCGCGTGGGCTGTGCTGTTCATTGCCAGTGTGACCGTCGGCGGATGAGCGCCCGATCATGAGGGACGCCGTCGGGGGGGCACAGACCCTCGTCGTCTTCGGCGGCGGTTCGGAGATCGCGCTGGCGACCGCGCGCGAGCTGGTCGCCCGTGGCACGCGCACCATCGTCCTCGCCGCCCGCCAGCCGGACGGGCTCGCTGAGCCTGCCGCCACGCTGCGCGACGCCGGCGCCTCCAGGGTCGAGTGCGTGGCGTTCGACGCCCGGGACGTCGAACGGCACCCGGCGGCGGTCGCGCGGGCGTTCGCGGCCGCCGGCGCCGACGTCGACGTGGTGCTGGTCGCGTTCGGGGTCCTCGGCCCGGCCGGCCGGGCCCAGCTCGACCACGAGACGGTGCTCGATGTGTTCGCGACGAACGCGGTCGGCGGCGTGTCGGTCGCCGCGCTGGCGGCGCGGATGCTCCTGGACCAGGGGCACGGAACGATCGTGGTGCTCTCCTCCGTGGCCGGCGAGCGCGCACGAGCCGCGAACTACCTGTACGGCGCCTCGAAGGCGGGGCTCGACGCGTTCGCGCAGGGCCTCGGCGACGACCTGCACGGCAGCGGGGTCGCTGTCATGGTCGTGCGTCCCGGGTTCGTCCACACGAAGATGACCGCGGGGCTCGAGCCGGCGCCGCTGAGCACCACGCCGGAACTGGTCGCCGCGGCGATCGCCGAGGGCCTGCGGCGGGGAAGCCCCGTCGTCTGGGCGCCCGCCCCGCTGCGCTGGGTGATGAGCGTCGTGCGCCACCTGCCACGGCCGCTGATGCGCCGTCTGCCGCGCTGAATGGATCCCGCATCCCCGCCGGCCTACGGCGCCGCTACCAGGGTGGCGCGCTGGTCGGCGCCGGGCGCCGGGACGCGTGCACCGGGGACGCGCCCCGCGTAGCGATCCAGGAAGCCGATGCTCATGCGCGTGACGAGCGTCAGCCACGGCCCCGGCTGCACGTAGGGCGCCAGATGCCCTGCGCCGACCAGCCGCAGGAGGTACTTGGGCCGCGCGGCGAGCGTGAAGTACGCATCCGTGGACCGGGGGGCGTTGAGGCCGTCGGCGGTGCCCTGCACCGCCAGCAGTGGTGGCGTTCCGGAACGGAACGCGAAGCCGCCGACGCCCGCCATGCGAGCGCCGGAGAGGATGACGGCCGCGCGGATCCTGGGATCCCGCAGCCGCGCGCCGTACGCCGCCGCCAGCGCGGCCATGGCCCCGTCGGAATGGCCGGCCACCGCGATGCTGTCGGCCGCGATCAGCCCGGTGAGCGGATCGGTCCGGTCGGCACTCGCGCGGAGCAGCGCGCTGACGACGACACTCATGTCGCGCGGCTCGTTGACGACGTCCGCTCGCTGCGGCCCACCGGGCGCATCGGGGCTCTCGCGCGGGAACGCGGGAGCCGCGACGACGTACCCGGCCTCGGCCCAGGCATGGAGCAGCATCCTGTACGTCGACGGACGCACGGCGAATCCGTGTCCGAAGACCACGAGCGGGAACGGCCCTGCCGAACTCGCCGGAGCGGCCCGGGCGACATCCCCCCGCGACGCCGGGCCTGCCGCCGGGTACCACACCGACGTGACGAGTGTCCGGGGCTGCGGCGCCCCTCGCCCGTGACGGATCTCCCGGGAGGGATCGACGATCCTCATGACGCGCAGGCCCACGGCGTACCGCGGCCGGTGCTGCGCGGCGGCGTGGAGCTGGGATGCGCCCGCCGCCGCGACCAGCAACGCCAGCGCGAGCCCCGCCGCGAGCCGGTGGGCGGCGGGACCTCGCACCCGCTAGGCCTTCGGCTTGGCGTAGACCGAGAAGAAGTCCCGGTCGTCCGGCGTGAGGTACCGCGTGGCCGGGCGATTCATCCCGGCCAGCAGGTTGCTGGGGCCGGCGGCCCCCGGCGCGGCGTAGGAGATGAAGCTCACCCATTCGGAGTTGATGTCGAGCTCCATCGCGCGCACGGCGCCCGCATGGCGCAGGATCGCCGCGAGGCTCCCGACCGTCTGATCGTTCGCCGCGGCGTAGATGAGGTTCCCGTGGCGGTCCACCCCGACTCCCGAGCGCCAGACGCGGATCGCGTTGCCGAGCGTCGCACCCCAGGCCGGGCCGTCGCTGAGATTCGGGTTGAGCACGCCCTTGTCAACGATCAGCGGCAGGTTCTGGCGTGCGAAGACGACGCCCGGCGGCGGTGCCGGGCCACCGGCCCAGTTGCGCACGTCGAAGCTGCCGCCGCGGTTCCCGACGAGCGTCGCGCGATTCCTGACGAGCGGCGAGAACAGATGGCCGCGGGCGTAGAACCCGCCGTGGGAGTCCTGGAGCTTGAAACCGCTGTTGAACGTCGCGAGCAGCCGGTGACGCAGGGCCACGGGAACCATCGAGGTCCCGCGCGGGCCGCTCCCAGTGGGCTCGTAGCGGCCCGGCTGGAGCCTGAGCGTCGCGCGCGTGTGATCGATCCATGCCAGGCCCGCGACGAGCCGGGGGTAGTTCGGGTCCGGGCGGTAGGTCGTGAGCAGGACGGCCGGCTGCCCGCCGACGTCGATCCCCGTCGTGTGCCACGCGCCCTCGCCCGGCAGACGCGGGTGGATCGCGGCAGCCAGGCGCGGCGGATGATAGATCGTGGCCACGCGGCGACCTCGGGCGGACGCGACGACGGCGCCGCCGACGCCCGGCAGCTTCTTCAGCCCCGGCCCGCCCCTCGCCGGCGCGGTCAGCGAGTAGTAGGTGTGCTCGACGTCGTTCACGAGCCACGCGAACCCGTTGTCGCGCAGCCATTCGACGCTGCGCACGCCGATCCCCGAGTTCGACGGGCGCAGCATGGCCGACACGTACGAGACGGCCACCGGCACGGCAAGGATCACGAGCAGCAGAGCGACGATGCGCCCGATCCCCGGCCGACGGGGAGGCCGGCGCGGGACGGCGGGGTCGGCGGCTTCGCCGGCGTGCTGCGGCGCCTCGTCCAGCGACGGGCCGGGGCCAACCATCGCTCGGGATGCTATCCCCCGCCGGGTTGGCCGCGACTGCGCGGCGTGTTGGAATCGTGTCGGCTTCAGGTGGTGTGGGTCGTGCCGGCGGCTTTGCGACAATACGCAGGAGCATGGGACTCCTCGCATTCGCGCTGTGCCTCCTCGGACTCGTCGCGCTCGCCGTCGCCCGCGGGCGACGCGCCGGGGCGCGCGCCGGGGTGATCCTGCTCGCGGCCGCGCTGCTCGTCGTCGTGGAGGTGGCCTTCTACGGCATCCCGGCCGCGACGATCGTGGCGCTCCTCACCGGGGGCGGGCTCCTCGCGGTGCATGAGGCGCGCCGGCGCCGGCGCCGGGCGGAGCGCGATCGTGCGCGACGCGCGCGACGCACCGCGGACTGGCCGCAGGCCTACGCCGACGCTGCCTGACGTCTGCCGTCTGCCGCCGGCGTTCTTGACACCGCCAGTGTGTGAGTGTTTACTCACACTCCATGGCCACCACCTCGTCATCCAGCCGCTCCGAGCTCGACGGGCCGGAGGTCCTGCGCCGCGGCCTGCGCGAGCAGCGCGCCGAGATCGCCGTCGACGACGTGCCCGTCACCGGTCAGCTCCCCGCGTGGCTGACGGGAACGCTCGTCCGCCTCTCCCCCTCGCGCTGGGATGCCGGCGAGCAGCAGATGCGCCACTGGTTCGACGGCCTGGCGATGCTCCACCGCTTCGGCATCCGCGACGGGCGCGTCGACTACGCCAACCGCTTCCTGCGCACGAAGCAGTACCGCAGCATCACCGAGGAGGGGCACATGGCGGCCTCGGAGTTCGGCACCGACCCGTGCCGCACGCTCTTCGGGCGCGTCATGACGATGTTCCGTCCGGACTTCACCGACAACGCGAACGTCAACGTCGTGAGGCTCGCCGGCGAGGCGATCGCGATGACCGAGACGCCGATCCCGATGACGTTCGACCCCGAGACGCTCGAGACGATCGGCGTCTCGCCGTGGGCCGAGCACGTCCCCGGCGTGCTGACGATCGCCCATCCGCACGCCGATCCGGTCAGCGGCGACCTCGTCAGCTTCGCGACCGAGATCAGTCGCCACTGCAAGGTCAACGTCTACCGCATGGATCCGCAGACGCGCGAGACCACGGTGATCGCCTCGATCCCCGATCCGAAGATCCCGTACATGCACAGCTTCGCGATCACCGACCGCCACGTGATCCTCGTGACGTTCCCGCTCGTGATCGACCAGCTGGCGATGATGAAGGGCGCGCTGAAGCGCGGCGGGGGCGTCGTCGACCACTTCCGCTGGGAGCCCGAGCGCGGCTCGACGTTCCACGTCTTCGACCGCGAGACCGGCGAGCAGCGCGCTGCGATCGCCGGGCCGGCCTTCTTCAGCTTCCACCACGTCAACGCGTTCGAGCGCGAGGACGGGCGCGTCGTCGTCGACCTGTTCGCCTACCAGGACGGCTCGATCGTCGAGGCGCTGATGATCGAGGACCTGCGCGCCGGCACCGCGACGCTCCCCGGCGCCGAGCTGCAGCGCTGCGAGCTCGACCTCGACGCGGGCACCGTCGACATCCGGCCGCTCGCCGAGCCGAACGCGGAGCTCGGCCGGATCGACTACGCGCGCCGCAACGGCAGGCCGTACCGCTGGCTCTACGCCGTCAGCTCACAGGGCACGCGCCCGGGCGCGCGCGAGGCGCTGCTCGGCGACCAGCTCGTGAAGATCGACGTCGACAGCGGCGCGTTCACGGCCTGGCACGAGCCCGGCTGCCTGCCGAGCGAGCCCGTCTTCGTCGCCCGGCCCGGTGGCACGGACGAGGACGACGGCGTCGCGTTGTCGGTCGTGCTCGACGGGCGCAGCGAGACATCGTTCCTGCTCGCGCTCGACGCGGCGACGTTCACCGAGGTGGCGCGGGCGGCGCTGCCCCAGCATGTGCCGCTCGGCTTCCACGGAGCCTTCTTCTCGGTGTGAGCGGATCTCGCGGCGCCTGACGCGACGTCTCGCTCACACGACGCCCGAGTCGAGCAGCGCGTCCCGCCGCTCGCGGAAGAAGGCGAGCGCTGTGGCGCGCGGGTCGGTGACCGCGCGCAGGTCCGCGTAGCCCAGCTCGGCGCCCGTGAAGCCCGTGGCGTTCCACTCCGGCCCCGCCGGCGGAGCCGTCCAGGGACCCACGTAGAGGTAGGGCTCGGGGTGCTGCTCGTCGCCCGGTGAGGCGCCGTAGCCGGCGCGGCGCCCGTCCGCCTCGCTCCCCTGGTCGAACGCGATGTCGAAGTGCTCGGGCCACAGGCGGATCGCGGAGGGGTCGGCGCCCTCGGGCGCCTCGGCGCGGAGCGTGCGCAGGACGTCGTCGGCGAACGCGTAGAACGCCGCCAGCGCATCCGCCGCGGCGCGGTCGACGCCCAGCGGCACGTCGTCGAGGCCGTCAGCCGGCAGGCCGGCGAGCGTCGCAGCCTCCGGCAGCGTCGTGAGCGGCGCGCGGCGC
>DATCDC010000066.1:0-27716 GCA_036510915.1 Solirubrobacteraceae bacterium
CGCCGTCGTCGTCGACGCGCGCCAGCGCGTCATCCGCGTCGAGCCGCCCGACCAGCGCGCGGCTGCCCAGCGTGGGGGTGTTGAAGCGTGCGCCCTCCTCGTCGGCGAACGAGATCACCGCCAGCGGGACCGCGGCGCGCGCGGCGACCTCGAACGCGGCGGCGACGCCGAGCGCGCCGTCGTGCCGGCCGCCGCTGCGCACGCTGTCCAGGTGCGAGCCGACGCCCCACCACGGGCCGTCGCCGTCCGGGACCGCCCACAGGTTCCCCACGGGGTCGCGCTCGGCGCGCAGGCCGACGGCGGCCGCCTGGCGCTCGAACCATGCGCGCGCCGCGGCGTCCTCGCGCGTCCAGGCGAGCCGTGTCGTGCCCGCGGGGCCGAGCCCGATCGGCTGCAGGTCCGCCAGGCGTGCGGCGAGGTCCGCGGCGCCGATCACGTCGCGCCGCCGATCCGCCAGGCCGCATCGGGCCGCACGTGGACCGGGCGCCCGGCGATGAAGACCGCGGCGACCGGGTTGTGGCCGAAGCGGTAGGGAACATGCTCGACCGGGCCGTCGAGGAGCAGGAAGTCCGCCTGCTTGCCGGCCTCGAGCGACCCGGCCTCGCCGGAGCGGCCCAGCACCCAGGCCGCGTTGAGCGTCGTCGCGAGCAGCGCCTCGCGAACGGTCCACCCGTAGCGGCGCACGGCGATGCCGATCACGAGCGGGAGCGAGAGGACCGGCGAGGTCCCCGGGTTGGCGTCCGTCGCAAGGACGCAGATCGCGCCGGCGTCGGCCAGCGCGCGCGCCGGCGCCACGTGCTCGGCGCCGAGCAGCTCGGCCCCGGGGAGCAGCACCGCGGCGCACTCGGCGCCGGCGAGCGGCGCGACGTCGTCCGGGTGCAGGCAGGCGAGATGGTCGACCGAGCGCGCGCCGTGCGCCAGCGCCACCGGCACGGAGCGGTGCGTCGCGAACTGCTCGACGTGGCAGCGCAGCGCCAGGGTGTTCGCCTGCGCCAGCTCGCCCATGCGCGCGAGGTGCTCGTTCGTGAACGCGACCGACTCGACGTAGATGTCCAGCGCGCTCGCGCGCGTGTCGGCGCGCACCCGCGGCAGCATCGCAGCGACCGCGTCCATCCAGGAGTCCGCGTCATATCCCGCGGGCACCGCGTGGGCCAGCAGCGCCGTCGAGGTCGCTCCCTGCTCGGCCCGCTCGCCGAGGTCGCCCGCGAGGCGCAGGGCGCGCAGCTCGGCGTCGACCGTCAGGCCGTAGCCGCTCTTGCACTCGAAGGTCGTCGTGCCGTGCGCGAGCATCTCCCGCGCGAGCGCCCCGGCCTGGGCGAGCACCGCCTCGTCGGAGGACTCCCCGAACGCGCGCGAGGAGGCGGCGATCCCGCCGCCGGCGCGCGCGATCTCCTCGTACGGCGCGCCCGCCACCTTCTGCGCGTACTCGCCGGCGCGCCAGCCGGCGAACGGGAGGTGCGTGTGCGCGTCGACGAATCCCGGGACGACGGCGCAGCCGGCGCCGTCGACCTGGATCACGGCCCCGGCGTCGGCCTCGAAGCCGGTGATCTGACCGTCGGCGGCGGTCAGCGCGCCGCCGTCGAGGCGCAGCTCGCCGGCACGGTCATGGCGCAGGTAGGGGAGGCCGTCGCTCGGCGGGCGCAGGATCTGCGCCGCATCGTGGACGCAGACGCTCACGTTCCGGGAACCATCGGCAGCCGCAGGCCCAGCCGCGCCGCGGCGTCGACCGCCCCGGGGTAGCCCGCGTCGGCGTGGCGCACGATCCCCATCCCGGGGTCGGCGAGGAGCGTGCGCCGCAGCCGCTCGGCGGCGAGCGCGGACCCGTCGGCGACGCAGACCTGCCCGGCGTGGATCGACTTGCCCATGCCGACGCCGCCGCCGTGATGGATCGAGACCCAGCTCGCCCCGCAGGCGGTGTTCAGCAGCGCGTTCAGCAGCGGCCAGTCGGCGACGGCGTCCGAGCCGTCGAGCATCGCCTCGGTCTCGCGCTGGGGTGAGGCGACCGAGCCGGCGTCGAGGTGGTCGCGCCCGATGACGATCGGCGCACGCAGCTCGCCGGAGGCGACCATCTCGTTGAAGCGCAGCCCCGCGAGGTGGCGCTCGCCGTAGCCCAGCCAGCAGATGCGTGCCGGCAGGCCCTGGAAGCGCACCTTCTCCTGCGCGAGGCGGATCCAGCGCGAGATGTGCTCCTGGTCGCCGAAGAGGTCGAGGATCGCGGCGTCGGTCGTGGCGATGTCGGCCGGGTCCCCGGACAACGCCACCCAGCGGAACGGGCCCTTGCCCTCGCAGAACAGCGGCCGGATGTAGGCCGGAACGAAGCCCGGGTAGGCGAAGGCCTCCTCGTCGCCGTACTCGGCCGCGACACCGCGCAGCGCATTGCCGTAGTCGAAGGCCTCGGCGCCGGCCTCGCCCAGCGCGCGGATCGCCGCGACGTGGTCGAGCACGCTGACGCCCACGCGGCGCAGGTACTCGTCGGGGTCGCTCGCGCGCAGCACGTCGGCCTGCTCGACCGTCAGCCCCGCCGGCACGTAGCCGTTGAGCGGGTCGTGCGCGCTCGTCTGGTCGGTGACGACGTCGACGTGGACGCCGCGGCGCACGAGCTCGGGCAGGACCTCGGCGGCGTTGCCGAGCAGGCCGATCGAGAGCGGGCGGCGCTCGGCCCGCGCGGCGTCCAGGCGCGCCAGCGCGTCGTCGAGGTCGGCGGCGCGCTCGTCGAGGTAGCCCTCGTGCACGCGGCGCTCGATGCGGCGCAGGTCGACCTCGACGCAGAGCGCCGTCCCGCCGCACATCGTGATCGCCAGCGGCTGCGCGCCGCCCATGCCGCCCAGGCCCGCCGTCACGACGAGCCGCCCGGCGAGCGTCCCGTCGAAGCGCTTGCGCGCCGCCGCCGCGAACGTCTCGTAGGTGCCCTGCAGGATCCCCTGGCTGCCGATGTAGATCCAGGAGCCCGCGGTCATCTGCCCGTACATCATCAGCCCGGCCGCGTCGAGCTCGCGGAAGTGCTCCCACGTCGCCCAGTCGGGCACGAGGTTCGAGTTGGCGATCAGCACGCGCGGCGCGGCGGCGTGGGTCTCGAACACGGCGACCGGCTTGCCGGACTGCACGAGCAGCGTCTCCTCGTCGCCCAGGCGCGTCAGCTCGCGCACGATCGCCGCGTGGCACTCGGCGTTGCGCGCGGCCTTGCCGATGCCGCCGTAGACGATCAGCTCGGCGGGGTTCTCGGCGACGTCGGGGTGCAGGTTGTTCTCCAGCATCCGCAGCGCGGCCTCCTGCTCCCAGCCGCGGCAGCGCAGCGTCGTGTCCGTGCTCATGTCAGCTCCTCGTCGTCGGTGAGCCGCAGCGTGCCGCTGCGCAGGGCGTTCGCGAGCTCGGTGAGCTCGCCGGACAGCGAGCGGTCGCGCTCGACGCGCGGGACGACGGCGCGCACGCGGGCGACCGCCTCCTCGAGCACGGCGGTCGTGCGCAGCGGGCGGTGGAACTCGAGCCCCTGGCAGGCGCAGGCGAGCTCGATCGCGATCACGTCCGCCGCACCGGCGATCACGGCGCGCGCCTTCAGCGCGGCGAGCGCGCCCATCGAGTTGAAGTCCTCCTGGCCCGCCGAGGTGGGAATCGAGCCGGCGCCCGCCGGGTGGGCGAGGACCTGGCACTCGTTGACGAGCGCGGCGGCGGCGTACTGGGCGATCATCATGCCCGACCCCAGGCCCGGATCGGGCGAGAGGAACGCGGGCAGGCCCGCGTACGTCGGCGAGAGCAGCGCGTAGCTGCGCCGCTCGCTGAACGAGGCCAGCTCGCACATCGCGAGCGCGAGATGGTCGAGCGGCAGCGACAGCGGCTGGCCGTGGAAGTTGCCGCCGGCGAGCACCTCGCCGCTGGCCGGGAACACGAGCGGGTTGTCGGTCACCGCGGACAGCTCGCGCTCGACGGCGGTGGCGATGTAGACGAGCGCGTCGTCGATGGCGCCGAGGACCTGCGGCGCGCAGCGCAGCGTGTACGGGTCCTGGACGCGGCCGCAGTCCGCGTGGCTGGCGACGATCGCGCTGCCGGCGAGCAGCTCGCGCAGCCGCGCGGCGATGCGCCCCGGCCCGACCTGCGGGCGCAGCGCGTGCAGCCGCGCGTCGAACGGGCCGGTCGAGCCCATGAACGCCTCGAGCGACAGCGCGGCCGCGACGGTCGCCGCGTCGAGCAGGCGCTCGGCCTCGCAGACCGCGAGCGCGCCCGCCGCTGCCATCAGGTGCGTGCCGTTGATCAGCGCGAGCCCCTCCTTGGCGGCCAGCTCCACGGGCGCGAGCCCGGCGCGTCGCAATGCGCGGGCGCCGTCCAGCACCTCGCCGCCGACGAGCGCCTCACCCTCTCCGACGAGCACGAGGGCGATGTGCGCGAGCGGGATCAGGTCGCCGGAGGAGCCGACCGAGCCCTTGCTCGGCACGACCGGCGTGACGTCGCGCTCGAGCAGCGCGAGGAGCAGCTCGACGAGTTCGGGGCGCACGCCGGAGTGCCCGCGGCGCAGCGAGCCGGCGAGCAGGAACAGCATCGCCCGCACGACCTCACGCTCCAGCGGCTCGCCGAACCCGACGGCGTGCGAGCGCACGAGGTTCAGCTGCAGGTCCTTCGTGCTCTCCCGCGCGATCCGCACGCTCGCCAGCTGCCCGAACCCGGTGGTGACGCCGTAGATCGCCTGCTCGCTCTCGACGACGCGCTCGACGACGGCGCGTGCGGCGGCGATCGCGCCGCGGTCACCGTCGTCGAGCGGCGGGGCCGCAGCGCCGCGCGCGACGGCCTCGACCTGCCGGCTCGTGACGGGCGGCGCCATGCCGTGATGGTGTCAGCTGGGGCCGGGCCGGTGGGGCGCGACCGGCAGCGCCCCCCGGCCGCGTTTGCCATACCCTGTCGCAACCTGCAGCTTTCGTCCGAGAGAGGCACCATGAACCGTATCGCCCGGCGACTCGCCGTCGCCGCCGCCCTGGCCGCCGCCAGCGCCCTGCTCGCCGCCTGCGGCAGCAGCTCCTCGAGCACCAGCAGCTCGTCGACCAGCTCGACCTCCGCCGCCGGCGGGGCCGACGCCACGATCGCCGCGAGCGTGCCCGCCGCCGTCAAGTCCAAGGGCCTGACGGTCGCCGCTGACGCGTCCTACGCCCCGAACGAGTTCGTCGCCAAGGACGGCAGGACGGTCGTCGGGATGGATGCCGACCTCGCCAAGGCGATCGCCACCGTGATGGGCGTCAAGGCCAACATCGTCAACGCCGGGTTCTCGAGCATCATCCCGGGTCTCGCGGCCGGGAAGTACAACGTCGGGATGTCGTCGTTCACGGACACGAAGGACCGCGAGAAGACGGTCGACTTCGTCACCTACTTCTCCGCCGGCACGTCGTTCTACGTGAAGGCCTCCGGTGGCGCGACCGTCAACGGCCTCGCCGACCTGTGCGGCAAGAAGGTCGCGGCCGAGCAGGGCACCACGCAGGTCGACGACGCGAAGGCGCAGAGCAAGAAGTGCACGGCTGCCGGCAAGCCGGCCGTGACCGTCCTGACCTTCCCCGACCAGAACGGCGCCAACCTTGCACTGTCCTCGGGTCGCGCGGAGGTCGTGATGGCCGACTCGCCCGTCGCCGCCTACGCGGTCAAGCAGTCCGGCGGCCAGTTCAAGCTCAGCGGCACGACCTACGGCACGGCGCCGTACGGCATCGCGATCCCCAAGAACAGCGGCCTGGCGAAGCCGGTCCTCGCCGCGGTCACGAAGCTCATCGCGGACGGCCAGTACAAGAAGATCCTCACCACGTGGGGCGTGCAGGACGGCGCCATCACGACCCCGGTGATCAACGGGGCGACGAGCTAGCCGGACGCGAGGTCGCGGGTGTCACCCGCAGAGACAGCCGCGCCGGAGCGCCCTGAGGAGATCAGGGCCGTTCCGGTGCGCCACCCGGGGCGCTGGGTCGCGGCCGCGATCATCATCGTCATCGCGGTCGCGCTCGCCCGCTCGGTCGCGACGAACCCGCGCTTCCAGTGGGGCGTGGTCGGCGACTACCTGTTCGCCGCGCCGGTCGAGGAGGGTGTCGTCAAGACGCTCGAGCTGACCTTCCTGGCGATGGTCATCGGCATCGTCCTCGGGATCCTGCTGGCGCTGATGCGGCTGTCGGCGAACCCGCTCGTCTCGTGGGCCTCGTGGGGCTACATCTGGCTGTTCCGCGGCACGCCCGTCCTGGTCCAGATCCTCTTCTGGTACAACGTCGCCGCCGTCTATCCGAAGATCACGCTCGGGCTGCCGTTCCTGCACGCGAACGCCAACGACCTGATCACGCCGTTCATGGCGGGTCTGCTCGCGCTGGGCCTGAACGAGGGCGCGTACATGTCCGAGATCGTGCGTGCGGGGATCATCTCCGTTGACGAGGGGCAGAACGAGGCGGCGCAGGCGCTCGGCATGTCGCGTCTGCAGACGATGCGCCGCGTCGTGCTGCCGCAGGCGATGCGCGTGATCGTGCCGCCGACGGGCAACGAGACGATCTCGATGCTGAAGACCAGCTCGCTCGTCAGTGTCATCACCGTGCCCGAGCTGCTCTTCTCCGTGCAGCAGGTCTACTCGCGGACCTACCAGACGATCCCGCTGCTGATCGTCGCGAGCATCTGGTACCTGGCGCTGACGTCCGTGCTGTCGGTCGGCCAGTACTACCTGGAGCGCCGGTTCGGGCGCGGCAGCTCGCGCAACCTGCCGGAGACACCGCTGCAGAAGCTGCGGCGCGTCGTGCTGACGACGCGCCGCCAGCCGGCCGTCGCCGACGCTTCGGAGGAGCGCCGATGAGCGTCCCGATGCTGCAGGCCGAGGGCGTGCACAAGCGCTTCGGGGACAACGAGGTGCTGAAGGGCATCACGCTGCGGGTGGAGCCCAAGGAGGTCATGTGCCTGCTCGGGCCCTCGGGCTCGGGCAAGTCGACCTTCCTGCGCTGCATCAACCACCTCGAGGCGATCGACGGCGGGCGCCTGTCGGTCGACGGCGAGCTCGTCGGCTACCGCCAGCACGGCGACAAGATCTACGAGCTGCGCGAGTCGGAGGTCGCCAAGAAGCGGGCGGAGATCGGCATGGTCTTCCAGCGCTTCAACCTCTTCCCGCACATGACGGCGGCCGGCAACGTCATGGAGGCGCCGGTCCACGTCAAGGGCATCGATCGCAAGGCTGCCCGCGCGGAGGCCGAGCGGCTGCTGACGCGCGTCGGCCTCGCCGACAAGATCGACGCGTACCCCGCACAGCTCTCGGGCGGCCAGCAGCAGCGCGTCGCGATCGCGCGCGCGCTCGCGATGGAGCCCAAGCTGATGCTGTTCGACGAGCCCACCTCGGCGCTCGACCCCGAGCTCGTCGGCGAGGTCCTCGAGGTGATGCGCCGGCTGGCCGAGAGCGGCATGACGATGGTCGTCGTCACGCACGAGATCGGCTTCGCGCGCGAGGTCGGCGACACGGCGGTGTTCATGGACGGCGGCGTGGTGGTCGAGAGCGGCCCGCCGAAGGAGGTCTTCGCCAACCCGAAGCACGCACGCACGCGGGCGTTCCTGTCGAAGGTCCTGTAGTGGGCGGCGCGCCCGGGCGCCGGCGGCACCGGGTCGCCGATCTCAAGGCCGAGCTGCTGGCGCGCTGGGTGAGCGGTGTGCCGACCGAGCGGCTCGACACCGTCATGCGCAGCCCGCTCCGCGGCGTCCTGCTGTGGCAGATCTTCCGGACGATGGCCCGGCGCGTCGATCCCGCTCAGGCGGCGAACGTCGATGCCGCCGTCGAGTTCCGGATCCGCCGATCCGACGGCGGAGGACCCGACCGCGTCCAGGTCGTCATCGCCGACGGTCGCTGCACGACCTCGAGAAGGGGAGGGCGGATCCCGACGGTGACGCTCGACATGGGGCCGGCCTCCTTCCTGCGCCTGGTCGGCGGCGCCGACAGCGCGCTCAGGCTCGTCCTGCGCGGGAAGCTCAGGGTCGGGGGCGACCCCTTCCTCGCCGCGCGTCTGCCGAAGCTCCTGAACATCCCCGGTCGCCCGGCGAACGGCGGGTAGCCCCCGGGACGGTCACGGAGCCGCAGCGCGAGCGGATCCCGCGCCCTCGTACCCCGCCCACAGCAGCTCGACCAGCTCGACGAGCATCGGGATCCGCGGGTTGGTGCGGATGCTCGGGTCGGTGAACGCCGCCCGCGCGAGATCCGGGAGCGCCGTCTCGAAGTCCGTGCGGGAGATGCCGAGCTCCGCCAGCGAGCCGGGCATGCCGACGCTCACCAGCAGCTCGTCGACCCGCGCGAACAGCGCCTCGCGCCGCGCCGCCTCGTCGTGCGCGCCGACCCCGAGGATCCAGGCCGCCTGGGCGTACTTCTCCGGCGCGACGTAGTGCGAGTACCCGGGTGCGGGCATGAACTTGCTGGGCAGCGACGCGTTGTAGCGCAGCACGTGGGGCAGGAAGATCGCGTTCGCGCGGCCGTGGGCGATCCCGAAGCGTGCGCCGACGGCGTGCGCGAGGGCGTGGTTGACGCCGACGAACGCGTTCGAGAACGCCAGGCCGGCGATCGTCGCGGCGTTCGCCATCGCGGTGCGCGCGTCGAGATCCTCGCCGTCCGCGTAGGCGCGGGGCAGCGCCTCGAAGATGAGGTTCATCGCCTGCATGCAGAACGCGTCGGTGAACGGCGAGGCGAAGATCGACACCGCCGCCTCCAGCGCGTGGGTGAGCGCGTCGACGCCGGTGTCGGCGGTCATGCGCGGCGGCATGCTGATCGTGAGCTTCGGCTCGACGATCGCCATGTCGGGCACCAGCGAGTAGTCGACGAGCGTGACCTTGCGCCCGTCCACGGTCAGCACGGCCGCGGGCGAGACCTCCGAGCCGGTGCCGGCCGTCGTCGGCACGGCGACGAGGCGGGCGGCGTGCTGCACCTGCGGGTAGCGCGCCACCCGCTTGCGGGCATCGAGGAAGGGCAGCGCCAGCTCGCGCATCGTGAGCTGCGGGCTCTCGTGGAAGAGCCGGATCGCCTTCGCGGCGTCGAGCACCGAGCCGCCGCCGACGGCGAGCAGGACGTCGGGCTGCAGGTCCTGCATCACGCGCACGCCGGCGCGGATCTCGGCCTCCGGCGGTTCGGGGGAGATCTCGGCGAACACGTGCACCGAGGCGCCCGCCGGCAGGTGCGCGCGCACCTCCTCGGTCGTGCCGCGCCGCTCGGTGTCCTGGTCGGTGACGATCACGACCTGCTCGGCCTGCAGCTCGCGCAGGCTCTCCAGCGACCCGGGGTTGAAGTACGTGTCCGAGGGCACCCGGAACCACTGCGGCGGGGACTGCCTGCGCGAGACCGTCTTGATGTTCATGAGGTTGCGGTAGTTGACGTTGTCGGTCGTCGTCGAGCCGCCCCACGTGCCGCACCCGAGCGAGAACGTCGGCGTCATCGAGTTGTAGACGCCCCCCAGCGCGCCGACCGCGGTCGGGGCGTTGACGAGGATGCGCCCGGTGCGCACCGCCAGCGAGAACCGCCGCACGACCTCCTCGTCGCGCGCGTAGACCGCCGCGGTGTGGCCCAGGCCGCCGTGCTCGGTGACGAGCACGGATGCCGCGATGCCGTGCTCGACCGACGGCGAGCGCACGAGCCCGAGCACGGGCATCAGCTTCTCGGCGATCAGCGGATGGACGGCCAGCTCGTCCAGGTCGGACGGCAGCTGCGCGAGCAGCACCTTGTCGCCGCTGCCGGGCTCGATGCCGGCGAGCCCCGCGAGGTCGACGCAGGAGCGTCCCAGCGCGTCGAGCCGGATCGAGCCGTCGTCGGCCATCGTCGCCTGCGCAAGGCGCGCGGTCTCCTCCGCGGTGAGAACGCGCGCCCCCATGCGCTCGAACTCCGCGACGAGCTCGTCGTAGACCGCGTCGTCGATGATGCACGTCTGCTCGGCCGGGCAGATGACCGAGGCGTCGAAGGTCTTGGAGACGAGGACGTCGACGACCGCCATCGGAAGGTCGGCGGAGCGGTGCACGTACACGGGCGCGTTGCCGGAGCCGACGCCCATGCACGGCTTCCCGGCGGCGTTCGTCGCCGCGACCGCCTTCGGGCCGCCGGTCGTCCAGATGAAGTCGACGCCGTCGTGGTGGAAGAGGTACTGGGAGATGTCGAGGGTCGGATCGGGGATCACCTGCAGCGCGTCGCGTGGCAGCCCGGCGGCCTCGCCGGCCTCCTGCAGCACCTCGATCGCGCGCAGCGCGCAGCGGGCGGCGCGGGCCGAAGGGCGGAACAGCATCGCGTTGCGCGTCTTGGCGCCGACGATCGCCTTGAAGAGCGCGGTCGACGTGGGGTTCGTGATCGGCAGCAGCGCGAGCACCACGCCGATCGGCTCGGCGACGAACTCGATCCCGCGCTCGGGGTCGGTGTCGATGACCCCGACCGAGCGCTTGTCCTTGAGGTAGTCGTAGAGGAACTCGGTCGCGATGTAGTTCTTGACGACCTTGTCCTCGAAGACGCCGAAGCCGGTCTCCTCCATCGCCAGCTCGGCCAGCTCGATCGCGTGCTCGAGCCCCGCCACGACCATCGCCCAGACGATGCGGTCGACGGCCTCCTGATCCAGGGCTCTGAACGCCTCGGCCGCCACGCGGGCGCGCGCGACGTAGTCGTCCATGCGCGCGACCTGCTCGGCGGCGAGGGTCGTCGTCGTCGGGTCCGCAGCGCCCGCTGCGTCGGGCGCTGTCGTCGTGCCGGTCATCGCTCTCGTCCTCGACGGGGAATGGAGCAGCGAGCATCGCGCCGCGGCCGCAGCGATGCATCCGCGCAAGCTACGGAGGCGCAGGGGGTACTGTCGGTCGATGGCGTCGCGGCGATCAGGTGGTGGACTTGTGGGGGGCCTGCTCCCGTCCCTGGGGCGCAGCGTGGAACGGCGAGTCCACCACGCGGACCTCGGTGAGCGCGATCCCGACTACATCCGCGACAACCTGCCGTGGCTGTGGCTGCTGGCGTCGGCGTGGTTCCGGGCCGACGTGCGCGGTCTGGAGAACATCCCCGAGCGCGGCCCGGCGCTGCTCGTGGGCAACCACTCGGGCGGGAACATGATCCCCGACACCGTGATCCTGACGATGGCCTTCTCGACGTACTTCGGCGCGGAGCGGCCGTTCTACCAGCTGGCCCACAACCTCGTCCTGGCGATCCCGGCGCTCGCGCCGCTGCGCCGGTTCGGGACGGTCGCCGCGACCCCCGAGAACGCCGCCGGTGCGCTCGATGCCGGCGCGGTGCTGCTCGTCTACCCGGGCGGCGACCATGAGGTCTCGCGGCCGGTCTGGGAACGCAACGTGATCGATTTCGACGGCCGCCGGGGCTTCGTGCGCGAGGCGCTGGATGCGGGTGTTCCGCTGGTGCCGGTCGTGTCGATCGGCGGACAGGAGACCGCGCTGTTCCTCTCGCGCGGCGCCGGCCTGGCGCGCGCCCTGCGGCTCGACCGGACCCTGCGCCTGAAGACGCTCCCGATCTCGCTCGCCCTTCCCTGGGGGTTGAACGTCGGCGACTTCCTCGGCCACCTCCCGCTCCCGGCGAAGATCACGATCCAGGTCCTGCCCGCGATCGACCTGCACGAGCGTTTCGGGCCGGACCCGGACGTCGACGAGGTCTTCGAGCACGTCGTCGCGCTGATGCAGGAGACCCTCGATGCGCTCGCCGCCGAGCGACGGCTTCCGGTGCTCGGATGAAGGTCAGCGCGAGCACCGACATCGCGGCCGCGCCCGAGGCGGTGTGGGCGTTGATCGGCGATCTGCGCCGCTGGCCGGACTTCGTGGCCGGGCTCACCCGCTGGGAGGCCGCGGGCCGGCGCCGCTCAGGGCTCGGCGCGCGCTACCGCGCGCTGATGCGGATCGGGTCGGCGGACATCGGCGGACTGGTCGAGGTCGTCGAGTTCCATCCGCCGGCGGACCTCGCCTGGAACGCGGTCACCGGTGCCGAGCAGCGCGGCCGCTGGCGGCTGCGGCCGCACGGTGAAGATGCGACGCGGGTGGAGCTGCGCATGACCTACCACGTCGCCGGCTGGGCGCCCGGCGCCTGGCTCATCGGGCGGATCGCGGAGCGGGCGATTCGCAGGAACCTCACCCGGACGCTCGGCGAGCTCGCGCGGCAGGTCGAGCGCGACGGCAGCGGCCGCTGAGCGCCCCGCCGCGTGCGTGGCACGCCGCGGTCACCGCAGCGCGCGCACCTCGTAGGCCTGCCCCGCCGTGCGCAGGCGCTCGGTGAGCACCCCGCCGATCGCGGTCGCGGGCGTGAGCACGCCGGCGATGCCGGGGAGCTGCGCCTGGTCGTTGGCGAGCGCCAGCGCGCTCTCGCCGAGCATCACGGCCGTCGCCTTGTAGCCCGGGTCGCCGTCGGCGCGGATCTCGCAGACCAGGCGCGCGCCGGTGCTCGTCGTCGTGTGGACGTCGGTGTGGAAGAAGCCGCGCTCGCGCGTCTTCTCCGACGGGCCCTCGCCGGGGTCCGGCAGCACGCGGTCGAGCAGCTTGCGGGTGGGGCCGAACGAGAGCCCCGCCATCGTCGCGAGGAGCCCGCCGGACACCGCGGCGGCGCCGAGCGGGCCGAGCGGCAGGCCGCCGGTGAGCATCAGCTCGCGGTAGCGCAGCTGCCGGCCGTAGGCGTACCCGAGCAGCGCGTTGCTGCGCCGCACGACGCGCGTGTTGATCGTGCCCATCGCGAACGGCGCGAGCCAGCCGCCGAGCTCCTCGTCGTGGACGATCCCGATCGGGTCGCGCTCGGAGCCCAGCTGCGGCTCGGCGGCGCGGTCGGGGCTGAGGCCGTAGGGGTCGGCCATCAGCCTGCGCGCCGCGGGGTCGCGGCGCCCCTCGTCGAGCTGGCCGCGCAGCGAGTCGATCGTGCCGCCGCTGATGCCTCCGCGCGAGCGGACCATCACGTAGGTCGTCTCCCCGAGGTCGCCGAGGCCGTTCGCGCTCGCGTGCTCGTGCAGGGCGAGCACGCCGAGGTCGGACGGGATCGAGTCGAAGCCGCAGGTGTGGACGATGCGCGCGCCGCCGGCCTGCGCGCGCTCGTGGAACTGATCGATCGTGCGGCGCATGAAGAGGGTCTCGCCGGTGAGGTCCGCGTAGTGCGTGCCGGCCGCGGCGCAGGCGCCGACGAGCGGCAGGCCGTAGCGGAAGTAGGGGCCGACGGTCGTGGCGACGACGCCGGTGGACTCGGCGAGCTTCGCCATCGCGGCCGCGTCGGCGCTGTCGGCCACGACCAGCGGCCAGTCGCCGGCGCGTCCGCCGATCTCCGCGCGCGCGCGTTCGAGCTTCTCCTGCGAGCGGCCGCCCAGCGCGACGCGCGTCTCCGCGGGCGCGGCCCTGGCGAGGTACGCGGCGGTCAGGCGGCCGACGAAGCCGGTCGCGCCGAAGACGACGATGTCGTGGTCACGGTCCTTCGAGGGGGCGGGCATGCGGGCATCCTGCCATGCGCGGCGGTTCGGCCTACTGCGCGCACGGTCCGGTCGAGACCGTGGGCACGCTGCGCGGGATCGCCCTGAGCAGCTGCTCGACCACGCTGTTCGGCACGCCGTAGCCGCCGTGCGACCGAGCGCGCGTCGAGGCCGCGAACACGGTCGCGAGCACGCGGCCGCGGGCGTCGACGACCGGGCCGCCGGAGTTGCCGTGGCGCAGCAGCCCGCGGATCGTCGTGATCGGGCGGCGCACCGGCCCGTTGCCGTAGGCGTCCTGGCTGATCACGGTCTGCGTCGCGCCGATCCGCGCCGCGCGCGCGTCGAACGGGCCGTTGCGCGGGAAGCCGAGGATCGCCGCGGGCGTGCCCGCGGTGGGATCGACGACGACCTGGAGCGTCGTGCCGGGGAGGCCCGGCGCGGCGAGGATCGCGAGGTCGTCGGTCGGGTCGAAGGCGAGCGCGCGGGCGGGAACGCCGACGCTGTCGTTCCGCGCGTGGACGACCACCTCGCCGTCGGTGCCGGCGACGACGTGCGCGTTCGTGACGACGACGCCGGGCGCGGCGATCCAGCCCGAGCCCTCGATGCCCAGGCCGCAGGCGCTGCCCAGGATGCGGACCGTGCCGCCGGCCGCGAGCCTGACGCCCGGGCTCCTGAGCACTGCCTGGTCCGGGCGCTGGATCGTCGTCGTCGACGGGCCCGCGATGGCGGGGAGCGGGTCGAAGCGCGCGAGCGCCTGGAGCACCGGGCCGGACGGCGGGAGGACCGCGTTGAGGCGCTTGAGCAGGACGGAGCGCTGCACGTCGGACCGCAGCGGGCCCAGGCCGGGCGTCTGCAGCGCGACGGCGCCGGCGATCCAGACCAGCCCGAGCGCGACCGCGACGCCGAGCGCCGCCCCGAGCGCGGCGTCGACCCCGGCGAACGTGCGCGAGCGCACGGTCCGCCGAGCGCGCACGCCGAGGACCTCGAAGAGCGCGGCGAGGATCGCGCCCAGGAAGACGGCGCCGCCGAGCGCGAACAGCGGCGCATACGGCGAGGCCGAGCCGCCGTGGGCGAGCGCGGCGGCGATGCGCGACCCGGCGAACGCCCCCGCCGCGAAGCCCGCGAGCGTCAGCCCGCCGACGAGGAATCCGCGAAAGACGCCCTGGAGGGCGGCGAACACGGCGAGCACGACGATGATCCAGTCGAGCGTCGTCACTGCAGGCGAGGGTAGGGCCGGTGCCTGAGAGACGGCGGGATTCGCTGGCGACCGTGCCGGCCGGTCGACCGGAGCCGGCGGTCGCGGGGCCTGTCATCCGTTGTTTCCTGCAGCGCATCGAGTTGGAAGGGCGGATGCGCGGGGCGCCTGCACGCGTGACGCTGAGTGGTGGCTCTTCGTCGCTCTGCTGCAAGGAGGCATCACAGTGCGCTCGTTCTCCGCCCTCGCCGTCGCATGCACGGTGGCCGCCCTCGCCGCAGCCTCGCCCGCCCTCGGCGCGCCGGCCGGCTCGCTCGATCCCACGTTCCAGGGGACGGGCTTTCGCTCCGACCAGATCGATCTCGGCCCCGGCACGCCCTTCTCGTTCAACGACGCCATCGTCGCGACGGCGGACGGCCGCATCTTCGCCGCGACCGCCGCGCAGGATGCGAGCGCCCTGACCAAGGTGACCGTCAGCGCCCTCGACGGCGGCGGTGCCCTGAACCCGGCGTGGGCGAGCGTCGGCATCTCCCGCAATGCGGCGTTCTCGAAGGCCCACCCGGCCGACGTCCCGTACACGCTCGTGACCGACGCGGCGCTTGCGCCCGACGGCAAGCTGGTCGTCGCCGGCTGGGGCGGGGTCGACGACTTCCACATGCTCGACACCGCGTTCGTCCAGCGCTACCGCACCGACGGCACGCTGGATCCGGGCTTCGGTGACGCCGGCACCGTGCGCTTCTCCGTGCCGTCCACGACGAGCGCGCACGAAGCGGCCTTCTCCTCGGTCGCCGTGGACTCCGCCGGTCGCGTCGTCGCCGCCGGCGGCGACAACGCGGTCGGCTCGGGGGACGTGCAGAGCCTGATCGTGCGGTTCAAGCCCGACGGGACCCTCGACCCGACCTTCGGCGGCACCGGGTACGTCACGGCGCAGTACGACACGGTCCCGCCGCTGGAGTCGCGCTGGATCGACCTCGCGCTCGCGCCCGACGACAGCCTCGTCCTCCTCGGCGCGGTGCCCGACCGGGTGGTCGCGAAGGTCTCGGCGAGCGGCGTGCGCGACCCGGCCTACGGGCCGGACGGCTTCGCCCACGTGCCGCAGCTCAGCACCTCGACGACGGGCCTGAAGAAGACGACCGCCGCCGCACTGGCGCTCATGCCCGACGGGAGGGTCGTCGTGGGCGGCGGGGCATCGTGGCGCCAGGGCGCGGGCCCCGATTTCGACGTCTTCGAGTCCTGGATCGGACGCTTCACCGCCGCCGGCCAGCTCGATCCGGCGTTCGACGGCGACGGCATCGCCGTCTGGCGCTTCGGCGAGGACGGCGCGGGAACCTGGGCCGACTCGTTCGTGCGCGATCTGGCGGTGCAGGCGAACGGCTCGATCGTCGCGGTCACCCAGGCCGGCTCGACGGACGGGCAGGATCTGGGAACCAGCGACGGCCTCGTGATCCGCGTGCGCGGCGACGGCTCGCTCGACCCGCTGTTCGGGACCGGCGGCCAGTCGCGGCTGAAGCTCTCGGCCCCCGGGCAGAGCACGCTCCTCGGCACGCTCGCCCTGGCCCCCGGGCGCAAGATCGCGCTCGCCGGCGGCATCAGGGGCGCGGGCGGCGCGACGGCGGCCGGCGTCGTCCGGCTGATCGGGGACGGCGACCCGGTGGCGAGCCTCGCCGCGCCGGCGCAGGTCGTCGTCGGCAAGACCGCGGCCCTCGACGCCTCGGCCTCGGCGGACGACTGGGCGATCGCGTCCTACGGATGGGACCTCAACGGCGACGGCGTCTTCGGCGACGCCACCGGTCCCGCGATCGCGCCGCTGCTCTCGCTCGGCACGCACACCGTCGCCGTCCGCGTCACCGACGACGCCGGCCAGTCCGCGCTGGCGAGCGCGAAGGTCAAGGTGGTCGTGCCGTTCACCGTCAAGCTGCCGAAGTCCCTGAAGCTGCTGGGCTCCAAGGTCAAGGTGCCGGTCACCTGCACGAAGGCCGGCCCATGCCAGGGCACGCTGACGCTGCTGCTGAAGGTCAGGTCCAACGCGGCACGCCTCGTGAGCGTCCGCGTCGGCCAGGCCTCGTTCTCCGTGCGCCGCGGTCAGCGCAAGCTCGTCGCGGTGACCGTGGCCAGGCGCGTGCGCCGCAACGTCGCACGGCACGGGAAGGCGACGGTGAGCGTCGCGATCCGCGCCCGTGGCGTCGATGAGGTGCTGCAGCGGTCGGTGGTGGTGCTGCGGCGGCGCTAGGCGGCGCTCTGTGGGGGACCACGGATGACGGACGCGCGAATCGGGGTCAGACTCGCAGCTTCTGCTGAAGATGAGGGTGGAGGTGGTCGCGGTGCCGGTGCAGGAGCACGTCGAGGTGCACATGCGCGACAGCGACGCGTTCTCCTGGTACATGGAGAAGGACCCGTTGCTGCGGTCGACGGTCGTGTGCGTCCTGCTGCTGGATGGCAGCCCGGACTGGGACCGGTTGCCCGAACGGCTCGAGCGCAGCACGCGGCTCTCACCGGGGTTCCGCCACCGGGTCGTGCTGCCCCCGCTGCGGCTGGCCACGCCCCGCTGGGTCGTCGATCCCGACTTCGACCTGTCGTGGCACGTTCGCCGCTTCAAGGCGGCGCCCCCCAGGACGCTGGCGACGGTCCTGGAGTTCGCTCGCAAGACCGGGATGGCGGGCCTCGATCGCGACCGGCCACTGTGGGAGTTCACATTCATCGAGGGGCTCAAGGGCGGCCAGACGGCGCTCGTGATGAAGCTGCACCACTCGCTGACCGACGGCGTGGGCGGCATGGACATCGCGCGGCTGCTGTTCGACGTCGAACCGGACCCCGCCGACCTGGGACCGATGCCCGAGGCACCGGTGGGGGAGCACCTCGGCACCGTCGACCTGGCCCGCGACGCGCTCAGCTACGACTGGTCGCAACTCTTCGACTTCTCCAAGCATCGCCTCACCTCCGCGGCCGGTGACGTGGCGCACGCGCTGCGGCACCCCCGCGAGACCGTCACCGAGACCGTCGCGACCGGCCAGTCGATCGCGCACTTCGTCGAGCCCGTGTCCGAGACGCTCTCGCCGGTCATGACCGAGCGCCACGTGTCCTGGCACTACGACGTCCTGGAGTTCCCGCTGGACGAGATGCTGAGCGCCGCGCACGCCGCGGGCGCCAAGCACAACGATGCCTTCCTCTCCGGCGTCACGGCCGGGCTGCGCCTGTACCACGAACGGCACGACACGAAGGTCGACGAACTGCGGGTCACGATGCCGGTCAGCATCCGCAAGGCGGACGATCCGATCGGCGGCAACCGCATCACGCTGATGAGGTTCAAGGTTCCGGTGGGCATCGCCGACGCGAGTGAGCGGATGGCGGAGACGCACCGTCGCTGCGCATCGGTGAAGGCCGACCGGTCACTGCCGTTCACGAACGCGATCGCCGGCACGCTGAACCTGCTGCCGCGCGCCGTCATCGGCGGGATGCTCAAGCACATCGACTTCCTCGCGAGCAACGTGCCCGGAATCCCGGTGCCGCTGTACCTCACCGGTGCGAAGGTCGACAGCTGGTACGGCTTCGGCCCCACGATCGGCGCAGCCCTGAACATCACGCTGATGTCCTACTGCGGCACGTGCTGCGTGGGCATCAACATCGACACCGGCGCCGTGCCCGACCCCGACGTGCTGATGGACTGCCTGCGCGGCGGCTTCGACGAGGTGCTCGCCGTCGGGGGCGGGACCGGACATGCGGTCTTGCCGCTCAGCGCCTCGCGCCCCCGTGCGCCCGAGTCACGCTGAGGTCGATGCTGGCGGGCACGGGGCTCATCGATCTGCACTGCCACCTGCTCCCGGGTGTCGACGACGGTGCGCTCGACGTCGACGACAGCGTCGCGATGGCTCGCGTCGCGGTGAAGGAGGGCTTCGAGGCGATCTGCGCGACGCCGCACATCCGCCACGACCACGACGTGCGGATCGCCGAGATCGCGGGTCGCGTCGCGGCGCTCGGCGAGGAGCTGGAGCGTCGCGGGATCGCGCTGCGCGTGCTGCCCGGCGGGGAGGTCGCCGAGACCGTGGTCGGTGCCCTCACGGACGCCGAGCTCCGCGCGCTGGCGCTCGGCGGCGGTCGCTGGATCCTGCTCGAGCCGCGCGCCGGGCCGCTCTCGGACTCGCTCGATGATGCCGCCGCGCAGCTGCGCGCGCGCGGCTTCCACGCGCTGATCGCCCATCCCGAGCGCCACCTGGCAGAGGACCTCTTCGCCCGCCTGGAGCGGCTCGTCACCGCCGGCGCGCTCGTGCAGGCGACGGCCGCCTTCTTCGAGCGTCCGCCGACGGCGGAGGGCATGCTCGCGCTCGCGCGGCGAGGGCTCGTGCACGTGCTCGCCAGCGACGCGCACTCCTCGCACGGCGGCCGCCCGGTGGCGCTCGGCGGTGCGCTCGACGCACTCGCCGGCGTCGAGCTGCTGGCACCGCACCTGGACTGGATCGCGCACACCGCGCCGGCGGCGATCGTCGCCGGCGCGGTCCCGCGCCCGCCCTACGCGCCGGGGTAGGGCTCGATCCGCACGTGGCCGGCGAGCTCCTCGACGGTCGAGCGCTCGCCGGTGCCCAGTCCGGCATGCAGGAAGTTCGCCGCGCCCGCGCCCGCACCCATCACGATCGCGTCCTCCAGCGACCGTCCCGCGGCGAGCTGGGCGGCGATCGCGCCCATCATCGTGTCGCCGCAGCCCTCGCGCATCCCGCGCTCCAGCCGCGGCGGGACGACGAGCCGCGGCGGCGCGTCGCCGTCGAGCCACAGGGCGGGCTCGCCGCCGCGGGTGACGAGGACCGAACGTGCACCGGCCGCGCGCAGCCGCCGTGCGGCGGCGAGCAGCAGGTCGGGCGGGTCGACCGGTCCTTGGACGTACTCGGCGAGCTCCCAGTCGTTGAGCTTCACGAGGTCCGGCCCTGTGGGGAGGACCGCGTCGAGGCGGGGCGAGGAGAGGTCGGCGATGACCGGGCGGCCGTTGGCGCGCACGTCCGCGGCCAGGGCACCGTAGACCCCGTCCGGCAGCAGATCACCGGGGAACGCATTGCAGATCGCGAGGACGTCGCATTCGAGCGCTGCGGCGACCGCTCCCGCGACCAGGTCGTCGAGCTCGTGGCGCGAGGGCGCCGGCGCGGCGGTCCGCGCGATCAGGCGCCGGGTGCCGTCGCGGCGGTCGATGACGTAGCAGCCGTTGGCGCCCGTGGTGCGTGTCGCGCGCAGCGCGATCGGGAGCTCGCCGAGCAGCCCGGCGAGCACTGCGCCGGTCTCGCCGCCCAGCAGGCTGCACAGCGTCGGCTCGGCGCCGAGCTCGGCGGCCATCCGGCTGAGCCACACGCCCTGTCCGCCCGCGTGCACGTGGACGTCGTCCTCGCCGCCGCGTGCCTCGATCGTCACCGAGAGCAGCGGGTTGGGGCCGAAGACGGCGATGCGCGGCATCCCGCCGCACGCTAGTGCACGGGAAGCGCGAGGGGCTCCCGGTCGTCACACCCGTCTGCTCAGGTCATGCGAGGTCGAAGCGATCGAGATTCATGACCTTGTCCCACGCAGCCACGAAGTCACCCACGAACGCCTGCTGCGAGTCCTCGCACGCGTACACCTCGGCGAGCGCTCGCAGCTGGGAGTTCGAGCCGAAGACGAGGTCGACGGCGGTGCCCGTCCACTTGAGCTCGCCCGTCCCGCGATCGGTTCCCTCGAACACGCCCTCGGACACGGAGGACGCCTTCCACTCCGTGTCCATGTCGAGCAGGTTCACGAAGAAGTCATTGGTGAGCGTCTCGGGCCGGTGGGTGAAGACGCCGAGCTCGGACTGCCCGCAGTTCGCGTTCAGGGCGCGCATGCCGCCGACGAGCACCGCCATCTCGGGAGCGGTCAGCGTCAGCAGGCACGCCCGATCGACCAGCAGCTCCTCGGCCGGCCGCCTGTGCGAGGCCGCGAGGTGGTTGCGGAACCCGTCGGCGGTCGGTTCGAGCACGGCGAAGGAGTCCACGTCGGTCTGCTCCTGCGAGGTGTCCGTGCGCCCCGGCGAGAACGGCACCTGCACGTCGTGCCCGGCGTTCTTGGCAGCCTGCTCGACGGCTGCACAGCCGCCCAGGACGATCAGGTCGGCGAGCGAGACCCCCTTCCCGCCCGACTGCGAGCCGTTGAACGCGTTCTGGATCCCCTCCAGGGCCTGCAGCACCGTCCCCAGCTCGGCCGGGCCGTTGACGTCCCAGTCCTTCTGCGGCGCGAGGCGGATGCGCGCCCCGTTCGCCCCGCCGCGCTTGTCGGTGCCGCGGAACGTCGCCGCCGACGCCCAGGCGGTCGAGACCAGCTGGGGGATGGACAGTCCTGACGCGAGGAGCCTCTCCTTGAGCGCCGCGATGTCGTGCTCCCCGATCAGCTCATGCGTGACCTCGGGAACGGGGTCCTGCCACAACTGCGGCTCCTCGGCGACCAGCGGGCCGAGATACCGCGAGATGGGCCCCATGTCGCGGTGCGTCAGCTTGTACCACGCCTTGGCGAAGGCGTCCGCGAGCTCGTCCGGGTTCTCGTGGAAGCGCTTCGAGATCGGCTCATAGATCGGGTCCATCCTCAGTGCGAGGTCCGTCGTGAGCATGATCGGGGCGTGGCTCTTCGACGGATCGTGAGCATCCGGCACCGTGCCCTGTGCGGACGCATCCACCGGCGTCCACTGCGTCGCGCCGGCAGGGCTCTTCACCTGCTCCCACTCGTAGCCGAACAGGTTGTCGAAGTAGTTGTTGTCCCATGTCGCCGGCCTGGTGGTCCAGGCGCCCTCCAGCCCGCTGGTGTACGTGTCGTCGCCGTTGCCGCTGCCGAAGCTGTTCTTCCAGCCGAGGCCCTGCTCCTCGATGGGAGCGCCCTCGGGCTCGCGGCCGAGGTACCGCTCTTCGACGGCGCCATGGCACTTGCCGAACGTGTGCCCGCCGGCGATGAGCGCAACCGTCTCCTCGTCGTTCATCGCCATGCGAGCGAATGTCTCGCGGATGTCCACGGCTGCCGCGAGCGGATCCGGATTGCCGTTCGGCCCCTCCGGGTTCACGTAGATCAGGCCCATCTGAACGGCCCCGAGGGGATTCTCGAGCTCCCGGTCGCCGCTGTAGCGCTCGTCTCCGAGCCACGTGTCCTCAGAGCCCCAGTAGACGTCCTCTTCGGGCTCCCAGATGTCCTCACGCCCGCCGGCGAACCCGAAGGTCCGCAGTCCCATCGACTCCAGGGCGCAGTGACCGGCGAAGATCATCAGGTCGGCCCACGAGATCTTCCGGCCGTACTTCTGCTTGATCGGCCAGAGCAGCCTGCGCGCCTTGTCGAGGGACGCGTTGTCGGGCCAGCTGTTGAGGGGCGCGAAGCGCTGGGCGCCGGCGCCGGCGCCGCCCCGGCCGTCGCCGATGCGGTACGTGCCTGCGCTGTGCCACGCCATCCGGATGAAGAGCGGCCCATAGTGGCCGTAGTCGGCCGGCCACCAGTCCTGCGACGTCGTCATGAGCGCCTCGACATCCTGCTTCAGGGCATCCAGGTCGAGTGTCCTGAACTCCTCGGCGTAGTTGAACTCCGCGCCCATGGGATCGGACAGCGACGAGCGCTGGTGCAGGATCGTCAGGTTGAGCTGGTTGGGCCACCAGTGCTGGTTCGACTCGGTCCCGATGGTCGTGCGCGCGCCCGCTACCGGGCACCGGCCTGCCGGCCGGTCGGCCGGGTCCTGCTCGGGCAGCGCGGTTCCGGTGTCTGACATGCGATCTCCTGATGTTCGATGCTGATGGCTGGTTGCTCTGCGTTCGGGGTGATGCTTCAGGGCCCGGCCGGGACCGGAGGTGCTGCCAGGCACTCGCGGCAGCGGCCCGAGTACACCACCTCGGCTTCGTCGATCTCGTACCCCGAGTCGTCGGCGGCGGTCAGGCACGGGTTGGCGCCGACCGCGCAGTCGACGTCGACCATCCGCCCGCAGCTGCGGCAGATGAGATGGTGGTGGTTGTCACCGACCCGATCCTCGTAGCGGGCCGGCGAACCGGCGGGCTGGATGCGTCGGATGAGGCGCTTGTCCGCCAGGGCCCCGAGGGCGTCGTACACCGCCTGGCGCGAGATGGCACCGATCTCGGCCCGCGCGACCCCGGTGATGTCGTCCACCGTGCCGTGCGGCCGGGCGGACACCGCCCGCAGGACGGCCAGACGCTGGGCCGTGACCCGGAGACCGTGCCGGCGAAGGAGATCAGCCGGTCCGGCGGGCTGCTGGGAGGACACGATCGCAGTCTCAGTCAAACCTCGGACAGTGTCAAGGTAGCTGGGAGCGCTGCCCGCGCGCCCCGTGCGGTCCGCCAGCCGGGCGTCGGGCGGGCCGCGCCGGTCCGGGACGTCCATCTACCGCACCCAGGAGCCGACGGGCACGTGTGGATGGAAGGCGCTCTCGCCGCCGAGCGGGTCGCCGGGATCCAGCCGGCGCTCGAGCCCCGCGTGCCAGACGCCGTGGTGGTGGACGGCCTCGCAGAGCAACTCGGCGTACGGCTCGTCCGGGGCGTCGACGCCGAAGCCGTAGAGCAGTTCGGGGCCCAGGACGGATGCGGCCTCGGCGCGACCGCGGACCAGCCGCTGGAAGTCGCTGCGCGCGACCTGGCTGCGATGCTCGGCGAGCGCTGCGAGCTGATGCTCGAGGAGCTCCTCGGCGAACGGAAACCAGAGCGTCGGCCGCGGCAGGGCGCCCCAGATGCTCCACAGCCACAGGCGCCGCTCGACGCCGGCCGTCTCGATGGCCTGGGCGATCGAACCGGCGATCGCCACGTGCGCAGGGTGCACATCACGCGCTGACGGGCCGCTGACCACGTCGACGCCCTGCAGGTGGGCGGGCAGCGCGTCGGCCAGCCGAGAGGCAGCAGTGTGCAGGTCGTCCCGCTCACCGACACTCATGTCCAGCGGCGGCGCGTCGATCAGCTCCAGCCCGGCGACTCGGCAACAGCGAACGAGCTCGTCGTGTCGACGCTCATGATCACCGCGACGCCCGAGCGTCACCGGATAGACCCGAACCTCGTGGCCGGCGCGGGCCAGCGCGACGTGGGCGGCACCCGCGCCGAGGATCTCGTCGTCGGGGTGGGGGGCGACGGCGAGCAGGCGCATGCCGTTCGAGGTCCCTGGCGCCGTCGTCAGAACCCGCGCTGCACGCCGGTCCGGCGCAGCACCGACTCCGAGTAGGCCCACGAGCGGGCGTGGAGGATCGGGTCGTCCGAGCACTCGATCCCGTCGACGACGCGGGTCGGGTCGAAGACGAGGACGTCGCCGTCCTGCTCGCGGTCGAACGCCAGGCCGGTCAGCTCGAGCCGGCCGATCGCGACGCGCTCGCGCTCCGGCGGCCACGCGGCCGTCGGGTCGTCCAGCGGGTCGCCGTCCTGTGCGATCACGGCGACGAGCGTGAAGCCCGCCGGCGCGTCGGCGAGACGGTCGGCGAGGTCGGTCTGCAGGTAGTCCGGGTCGCGCCCGGCGGCCTCCTCGGGCTCGAGCCCGTCGCCCGGCGTGTCCGGCTCCAGCGCCCAGCGCACCCATGTCCCCGCACCGGCGGTGTTCACCAGCCCGAACGCGTGGAGCCCGTTGTAGGTGCACTCGAGGTAGCTCGCCGGAGCCCTGGCGCCGAGCGCGGCCTGGATCGCCGGCAGCGCTTCAGGGTGCGCCTCGAGGAACCGGCCGACCTTGGCGAAGTCCGGCTGGCCCGTCTCCGGGTCCGGCCTGCGCGCGCGCGTGAAGGCCAGGAAGTCCTCGGGCGTGCGGACGAAGAACACCGGCAGCGTCAGCGCGACGATGTCGGTCGCGGTGCCGTCCGGGAGGTCGAACGTCACCGCCATGCCGCGCCCGTCGACCTCGCTGTCAGGGCTCGCCGGCTGCCCGCTGCCGTTGGAGAACCGCACCCGCACGTCGACCGGCGCACCCTGGAGATGGCCGGCGCGGCTGAGCTCGGCGGCGGCGCTCGTCGCGGTGAACGTTCCGGCGCAGAGCGTGCCCTTGGCGTGCGTGGCGCGCTCGCCCCCGTGGCGGCCGTAGAGGTCGCCGACCGCGTCGATCGCCTCCGTCGCCCACTGCTGAAGGTCGAGGTCTCCCATCGGGGAGAGCCTATGCCCCATGCAGGGACTCAGGCGATGCGGGCGAGCTCGACCGGGTCGTGGGAGCAGAACAGCGCCCCGAGCATGCCGGCCGCGCGCGGGCACCGCGTCCCGCAGTCGAGATGGCGGATCGTGGTCTGCGGGCTCGTGTCGCTCACGGGCGCCGTCAGGCGCGCGGCTCGAGGATGACGAGCGGGATCTCGCGCCCGGTCCGTTCCTGGTAGCCGCGATAGCCGCCGTAGGTCTCGATCGCCCTCGGCCACAGGCGGGCGCGCTCCTCGGCGTCGGCGACGCGCGCGTGGACCGCTCGACGCTCACGACCGATCTGGACCGTCGTGTCCGGGTGCGCGCGCAGGTTGTGGTACCAGGCGGGGTGCTTGGGATGGCCGCCCTTGGAGGCCACGATGACGACGTCGGGCCCGTCCTCGAAGTAGGTCAGCGGCGTGGTGCGCCGGGTCCCGCTCTTGGCGCCGACGTGGTCGAGCAGCAGGTTGGGCGGCCCCCCGGGGAACCGATGACCGACGAGCCCGCCGGTCGCACGGTAGACCAGGGTGTGGCCCCCGATCACGCGGCGCAGCACGGGCCAGGACAGGTCGGTGAGGCTCTTGGTATCCACCCGGGAAGCCTATGCGGACGCGACTCTCCGTGGCGCGGCGAGCCGTTGCTGCGCCGCGTCGTCGGTCCCGCACCGCAGCCGGCGCGGGCATGCTCACACGGTCTCGGCTGACCACTCGCAGCGGCGGTCGCCGTGCTCAGCGGCGGATGGGGCGCAGCTTGATCGGCTGTCCCGGCTGCAGCGTGAAGCTGTCCGCCGCTGGGTTCAGCCGGTGGAGCGTCGAGAGCGGCACGTCCGTGCGGATCGAGATCGATGACAGCGTGTCGCCTCGGCGCACCCGGTAGATGCGCTTCCCGGCCGGCTTCGCGGGCGCATCGGCGGACCTCTGACTTGCCGCGCTCTGATCTCCTGAGCTGGACATGACGATCGTGTACATGACCGCCGTCACCGTGAGAACCGCGAGCGGCGCGAGCCAGCGTGCAGGCGACCGGCGAGGCATCAGGTCCGCAAGGATAGGCTGCGACCGCCGGCGCACAACTGCCGCACAAAAGCCTGCAACAGACGGTGGATCGCCCACGTGCGGCTGGCTGCGGTGACCGGGGAGTCCGGACCTGGCACCATGACCCAACCCGCGCCGCGTCGGTGTGCGCCGCTGAGGTCACGCGTTTCCCGTCCCAGGAGTTCTGCATGTCCAGTACCGGCCTCCGGCTGCATCTGCGGCGCGCGCTGCCCGCGCTCGTGGTGTTGCCTGTGCTGGCGGCCGCTCGGAGGTCAGACTGCTGCTCCACACCACCGACGGGCTGCGGCTCAAGGCGCGCGCGCGCGGACTCGACGGCACGATGCGGGACCAGTACGGGACGATCGAGGTGCCGAGCGTGGCCCGCAGGTCCGGTGACAGGCGGGTCCGGGCCTGGATCGCAAGGACGCTCGGCTCCCGGCGCTACACGGCGGTGCCGATCCATGTCTCCAGCAGGGAGCTGAAGGTCGACACCGTGAACTGGACGTTCACGTACTCCCGCGGCCAGAGCTGAGCGGAACGTGGCGGGCGGTTGTCGCCGGCGACGTCCACCCTCCTGCAGCATTCGGACGAGCGGCGATGCAACGGGCGCGTCGTTGCATCGGATGCAGCGTGAGACCGCCGTCGCCATCATCGGCGGATGGTCACTCGACCGATGTTCCTGGTGGTTGTCGTGCTCGTCCTCATGGCCTGCTCGGCCGGGGTGACACAGGGTGAGCCGCTTCTCGGCGCGCAGGCGAGTCGGGTGAGCCCGTCGATCGCGTTCGAGGCGGGTCCGTCGATCCGGGTGAAGCCCGTTTCGGTGCGCGCTGGGGGCAAGGTCCTGGTGTACGGGTCGGCGGGCGGCTGCCCGAAGGGGGACGTCGTGATGTTGCTGTCCCGCGCATTCCCGCATGCCCACGAGTTTGCGGGGGTTCCTGCGGTGTTCGCCGAAGTCCTCGCCGGCGCTCGCTACAACCACACCGTGGGCATCCCCGCGAAGCGGCGCGCCGGGACGTATTCGATCACTGCCCGCTGCGGGGGTGGCAGCTTCGGAGTGCAGGCCCGGCTCCGCGTCCGCTGAGATCCCGGCAGCCGGCGGGCGGCACTGCCGCGCCGTCCCACCCGCGGACGTAGGGTGTGGACGTGCCCGGCTCGGAGTCACTCGGTGTTCGCCTCCGCCAGGCGGTGCTGATCGCGCGTGATCTCGAGCCCGCCCACGAGCGCCTGCGCGACGCGCTGGGGCTGGGCGAGCCGTTCCGCGACCCGGGCGTCGGCACGTTCGGGTTGCACAACGTCGTGTGCGCGCTGGGCGAGGACTTCATCGAGATCGTCTCCCCGATCCAGGAGGGAACGGCCGCCGGGCGCCACCTCGAGCGCCGCGGCGAGGGCGGCTACATGCTCATCTTCCAACTCGAGGATCTCGCCGGCGCGCGCGAGCGCGCGCAGGCGCTCGGCGTGCGCACCGTGTGGAGCATCGACATCGACGACATCTCCGCCAGCCACCTGCATCCCGCCGACCTCGGCGGAACGATCGTCTCGATCGACCGCCCGCTGCCGCCGGAGAGCTGGCGCTGGGGCGGCCCCGAGTGGATCGGCCGCGCCGGCGAAGGCGCGCCCGGCCGGCTCGCCGGGGTGACCGTGCGCGTGCCCGACCCCGCCGCGATCGCGGCGCGCTGGGCCGAGGTGCTTGGGCTCGAGCCCGACGGGACGACGCTGCGACTCGACCGCGGCCAGCACGTCGCCTTCGATCTGGGCGACGAGGGACTCTCCGAGATCGCGGTCGAACTGCCCGGTGGGACGGCCGACCCGCTCGAGTTCGGCGCCGCGCGCGTCGTGCGGGTCGCGGGGTAGTGTCGGCCTGACCGATCCCCAGGGTCCAGCGGAGGAACGACATGGCCGACTACACCGTCAAGCGCTTCGAGGAGATGGAGCCGATCCTCGGAGGGTTCTTCCTACGGGCGCGCGCGTCGCTCGGCGCGAGCTCGTTCGGCATGCAGATCCTGCAGATGCCGGCAGGCGGGGGCGACTTCTA
>DATCDC010000067.1:0-21842 GCA_036510915.1 Solirubrobacteraceae bacterium
CTGGGCATCGACACGGTCAAGCAGGCCGAGGTCTTCGCGAGCATCCGTGAGGCCTGGGACATCCCGCGCGATGACAACCTCAAGCTCCGCGACTACCCGACGCTGACCCATGTCATCGGCTTCGTCCGCGACCGCGCGCCCCGCGCCCCCGAGGCAGGCCCCCCGGCATCCACCGCCGCCGCCGACGACGCCTCCGAGGAGCCCGAGCCGGCCGGTGCCGAAGGCTTTCCGCGCCGCGTCCCGTTCCCGGTCCTGCGACCGCCGCTCGACCGCTGCGCCCCCACCGGCGTCGCGCTCGAGCCCGGCGCACGCGTCATCGTCATGGCCGACGCCGGCGGCGTGGCCGCCGCGCTTGCGGCGCGCCTGGAGAAGCTCGGCGTCACGGTCCTCGCCGCCGACGGCGCGCTGACCACCGAGGACGGTGCGGCCCAGGCCGCCGCGTGGCTCGCCGAGGGCCCGGTCGCCGGTGTCTACTGGCTCGCCGCGCTCGACGACGAGGGCCCGCTCGAGGCACTCGACACGGCCGCCTGGCACGACGGCCTGCACCGGCGCGTGAAGCTGCTCGCCGCAACGATGCGCAGCCTCCCGCCGGAGGCGTTCCTCCTGTCCGCAACGCGCCTGGGCGGCCGCTTCGGCTACGACGACGCGGGCGCGGAGTCCGTCATGGGCGGTGCCGTCAGCGGGTTCACGAAGGCGCTGGCCCGCGAGCGCGAGAACACGCTCGTGAAGGTCGTCGACCTCGAGGTCAGCCGCAAGACCGCCGCGCTCGCCGATCTGCTGCTGCAGGAGACGCTGCTCGACCCGGGCGCGGTCGAGGTCGGGCACGCGCGTGACCTGCGCTGGACGATCGGCCTCTTCGAGGAGCGGGCGATCACCGATCCGGCGCACGCCCTCACCGCGCAGACCCGCTTCGTCGTCACCGGCGCTGCCGGGAGCATCGTCGCGGCGATCACCGCCGACCTCGCCCGCGCCTCGGGCGGCACGTTCCACCTCGTCGACCTCGTTCCGGCGCCCGATCCGGACGACCCGGATGCCGCGGCCTTCGTCAGCGACCGCGACGGGCTGAAGCGCACCCTCGCCGACCGCCTGCGCGCAGCCGGCGAGAAGCCGACCCCGAAGATGATCGAGCGCGAGCTGACCCGCATCGAGCGCGAGCGCGCGGCACTCGACGCGATCGCCGCCATCGAGGCGGCCGGCGGCACGGCGCACTGGCACCAGTGCGACCTCACCGACGGCGAGCAGGTGGCGGCAGTCGTGGCGCGCGTGCTCGGCGCGAGCGGTGGCGTCGACGTGCTGCTGCACTGCGCCGGTCTCGAGATCAGCCACTTCCTGCCCGACAAGCCCCAGGCGGAGTACGACCTGGTCTTCGACGTGAAGGCCGACGGCTGGTTCAACCTGCTGCGCGCGCTCGGCTCCGAGCAGCGCCCGGGTGCGGCGGTCGTCTTCAGCTCGATCGCCGGGCGCTTCGGCAACGCCGGTCAGACGGACTACGCGGCGGCGAACGACCTGCTGTGCAAGAGCGTCAGCCGCCTGCGCCGCGACGGCGTGCGCGGCATCGCGATCGACTGGACCGCGTGGGCGAGCATCGGCATGGCGAGCCGCGGCTCGATCCCGAAGATGATGGAGCTCGCGGGGATCGACATGCTGCCGCCCGCGGTCGGCACACCCGTCGTTCGCCGTGAGCTGACCGCGGCCGGAAGCGGGCGCGAGGTCGTCGTCGCCGGAGCGCTCGGGCTGCTGCTCGCAGAACGCCACGAGACCGGCGGGCTGGATCCCGCCGCGCTCGACCCCGCGCTCTCCGGCCCGATGTCCGGGCACCAGGCGGCGTTCACCGTCGGCGCCGGGCTCGTCGTCGAGACGACGCTCGACCCGGCCGGCCAGGGCTTTCTCAACGATCACCGCATCGACGGGACGCCGGTGCTCCCGGGCGTCATGGGGATCGAGGGCTTCGCCGAGGCGGCGGCCGCGCTGCACCCCGGATGGCAGGTCACCGCGATCGAGGACGTCGAGCTGCTCGCGCCGTTCAAGTTCTACCGCGACGAGCCGCGCCGCGTGGAGATCCACGCGCTGGCCCGCGACGGAGGCGACGGGACGCTGCTCGCCGACTGCCGGCTCGTGGGGCGCCGCGCGCTCCCGGGGCAGGACGAACAGGAGACCGTCCACTTCACCGGCCGCGTGCGCCTCGCGCACGAGGCCGGCGCCGCGCCGGAGCGGGCGCTGCCGGCCGACGGCGGCGGCGACCGCGGCGTCGGCTCCGGCGAGGTCTACCGGATCTACTTTCACGGCCCGGCCTACCGCGTGCTCGACCGCGCGTGGCGCGAGGACGGCGTCGTCGTCGGGCGCCTCGCCGGCGACCTGCCCGCGAACCACGAGCCGTCGGATCGCACGACCGTGATCGCCCCGCGGCTGATCGAGCTGTGTTTTCAGACCGCCGGCGTCTGGGAGCTCGGCACCACCGGGCGCATGGCGCTGCCGACGCACGTCGACCGCGTGCTGCCGTTCGCGGCCGCCGAGTCCGGGGTGGGCGGAGCGGTGTTCGCGATCGTCACGCCGCGCGACGACGGAGCGAGCGACGCCGACGTCGTCGATGCCGGCGGCCGCGTGCTCGTCCGCCTCGAGGGCTACCGGACGATCGAGTTGCCGGGCGGGCTCGACGAGGATGCGCTGACGCCGATCCGCGCGGCGATGACCTGATGCGACCCGCGTTCGACCGGCTGGCGATCGTCGATCGCGGCGAAGGGGCGATGCGCGTCCTGCACACCGTGCGCGAACTCGACGAGCAGCGAGGGGGCCGCGTGTGCCTGATCGCCATCCACAGCGACGCCGACCGCCAGGCGATGGCGGTTCGCCAGGCGGACGAGGCGATCAGCCTGGGCCCCGTCCGCCCCGGACCGCTGGACCTCGAGGCCGTCGAGGCCGCGCTCATCGCGGCGCACGCCGACGCGGCGTGGGCCGGCTGGGACGCCGTCGCCTCGCGCCCGGCCTTTGCGGAGATGTGCGAGCGCCTCGGGATCGTCTTCATCGGTCCCGACCCGGCGACGCTGCGCCTGACGACGGACAAGATCGCGGCCCACCGGGTCGCCGAGGAGGCAGGGGCCGCGGTGCCGCCGTGGAGCGGCGGACCGGTCGCGAGCGCCGAGGAGGCCGCGCGTCACGCCGTCGAGATCGGGTTCCCGCTGATGGTGAAGGCGGCCGCCGGCTCCGGCGGCCTGGGGGTGCGGCGCGTCGATGCGCCCGACCAGCTGCCCTCGGCGTTCGAGAGCGCGCGGGCCGAGGCGGAGGAGGCCTTCGGGGACACGACCGTCTTCCTCGAGACCGCGGTCGATCATGTCCGGCGGCTCGCGGTGCAGATCCTCGCGGACGGCCGGGGAGCGACATGGGCGGTCGGCGTGCGCGACGCCACCTGCGGGCGTCACGGCCACCGCATCCTCGAGGAGTCCGCGTGCCCGGCGCTCTCGGCCGACCAGGAGCACGACCTGCGCGACGCAGCCGTGCGGATCTCCGACGCGGCCGGCTTCCGCGGCGCCGGGACCATCGAGTTCCTCTGGGACGCGGACCACCGGCGGCCGTGGTTCCTGAAGATCGTCCCTCACCTGCAACCCGGCCACCCGGCGACGGAGATGACCACGGGGCTCGACCTCGTGAAGGCCCAGCTGCGGGTGGCGATCGGCGGCCGCCTCGAGGGCGCGCCGCCCGTCCCGGCGGGGCACGCCCTTGCGGCACGCCTGCGCATCGAGGACCACGGACCGTCCGATGCCCCCGCGGGCCTGCAGCTCCTGCGCCTGCCGAACGGGCCGTTCGTGCGCGTCGACACCGGCGTGACCGAGAGCGACACGCTGATTCCGGGCGCCGACACGACGCTCGCCACGGTGGTCGCGTGGGGGGCTGACCGGGGCGAGGCGATCGGGCGGCTGCGGCATGCGCTCTCCGAGACGCTCGTCGTGGTCGATGGTGCCGCCACGAACCAGGGGGCGCTGCTCGAGTTGCTCGATCGTCCCGAGCTGCGTGCCGGGACGATCGACACCGCGTGGCTCGAGCAGCTCGACCTCTCCGGCGGCCTCGCGCCCGACCGCCACGCCGACGTTGCGCTGGTGCAGGCGGCGATCGAGTCCGCGGACGCGGCGACGGCCGTCGATCGCGGGCGCTTCTATGCCTTCGCGCGCCGCGGACGACCCGAGGCGGATGCGCCGATCGTTCGCAAGCTCGAGCTCCGCTACCGCGGCGAGCGCTACTCGTTCAGCGTGAGCCAACTCGGACCCACCCGCTGGCGGGTCGCCGTCGACGGCGTCGTGCTCGAGGTCGACGTCGAGCGGCGCGGACCGCACGAGCAGTACCTGACACTCGGCGGTTCCCGGCACCGGACGCTGCTCTCCTCCCAGGGTGCCGACATCCTCGTCGCGGTCGACGGCGTGCCCCACAGGATCGCTCACGACGAGGGCGGCATCGTGCGCAACACGGCACCCGCAGTCGTCGTCTCGATCCCCGTGGCGGTGGGCGACGAGGTCGCGGCGGGCGACGTCGTCGCCGTCGTGGAGAGCATGAAGATGGAGAGCTCCTACGTCGCCCCCTTCGCAGGCCGCGTGCGCGCGGTGCTCACCACCCCGAACGTCCAGGTCGGACCGCAGGCGCCGCTCGTGCAGCTCGAGCCACTCGCGGAGATCGAGCCGGACCGTGACGCCGAACGCGTCGTGTTCTCGGTCGTCGAGCCGGTGCGCCACCCGCTGCTCCGGCGCCGTGAGGCGCTGTGGCGCCTGGAGTGGCTCGCGCTCGGCTACGACTTTCCACCGGCCGAGGCGACGCGCATCGTCGCAGCCTTCGACGATGCCGCGACCCAGTACCCGGAACCGGCCGATGGCGAGGCCCACCTGATCGAGCTCTATTCCGACCTCCAGGCGCTCACACGCCCCCGACACGACGACGATGAGGGGCAGCAGCGCAGCCCCCAGGAGCACCTGCACGCCTGGCTGCACTCGCTCGACGCCGTCGCCGAGGGGCTGCCGGCCGGCTTCCGTGTCCTGCTCGAGCGCGCGCTGGCCCACTACGACGTCGACGGGCTCGAGCGCACGCCCGCCCTGGAGGACGCGGCCTACCGGCTGTTCGTCGCCGAGCAGCGCTCCGCCGCGGCGCGGGCGGCGGTGCTCGCGATGATCGACGGCTGCGCGGCGCGCTACGTCCCCGGCGCGACCGGCCCCGGCCGACCGTTTCGCCGTGCGCTGGACCGGCTCGTGCAGGTCACCGGGCGGCGCGACCCCGTCCTGGCCGACATCGCGCGCGAGTGCCGCTGGCGGTTCTTCGACGAGCCGCTCGTGGAGGAGGCCCGCGAGCGGATCTACGCCGAGGCCTCGGGGCATCTCGACCAGCTCATGGCGGCGCCCGACGGCCCCGGACGCGAAGCGTCGATCGCCGCCGCCGTCGCCTGCCCGCGGGCGCTCGTCACGACGATCACCGAGCGCCTGCGTGATGCCGACCCCACCCAGCGCCGCGCGCTGCTCGAGGTCATGACCCGGCGCTTCTACCGGATGCCGTCGCTCGCGGGCTTCGGTGAGGTCGACGGCCTGCTGACGGCGACCTACCGCTATCAGGGCCGCGCGCGAAACCTCCTGACCGCCGCGATCGACCTGGACGGCCTGGACGACGCGGTGCGCCGGTTCGCGGCGCTCGCGGCGGACGTGCCGGAGGGCCGCGAGGTCTCCGCCGACTTCTACGCCGAGCGGCGTGGTGCCGCGCCCCCGGCGGACGAGACCGCCGCCGCCCTCACCGCCGCGCTGCGCGCGGTCGACCTCCCGCCCACCGTTCACCGGGTGGTCGTGGCGATCGCCGTGCCGGAACGCGGCCGCGGGCTCGGCGCGGTCGAGCTCTTCACGTTCCGCCCCGGCCCCGAAGGACTCGCCGAGGACGAGCTCGTCCGCGGCCTGCACCCGATGATCGCCGAACGCCTGCAGCTGTGGCGGCTGCAGAACTTCACGCTCGAACGCCTCCCCGCCGCAGAGGACGTCTACCTCTTCCACGGCGTTGCGCGCGAGAACCCGAAGGACGAGCGGCTGTTCGCGATGGCCGAGGTGCGCGACCTCACGCCGGTCCGCGACGACGACGGCCGCGTCACCGCGCTCCCGGAGTTCGAGCGCGTCTACGTCGAGGCGCTCGAGGGTCTGCGGCACTTCCAGGCCCATCTGCGCCAGAACCGGCGCCTGCAGTGGAACCGCGTCCTGCTCCATGTCTGGCCCGAGATCGAGCTGCGCCCGGACGAGCTCGCGCGGATCGTTGCGCGCCTCGCGCCGAACACCGACGGCCTCGGCATCGAGATGGTGCTGGTGCGCGGTCGGATGCGCGAGGACGACGCGACCGTGCGCGATCGCGTCGTGCGGCTCTTCTCGCCGGCCGGCACCGGCATCGTGACGGAGGTCGACGAGCCTCCGACCGAGCCGCTGCAGCCGCTCGACGAGGGCGCCCGAAGGGTCGTCTCGGCGCGCCGGCGCGGCACACCGCATCCGGCCGAGGTCCTGAAGCTGCTCGGCGGGAGCTTCGAGGAGCACGACCTCGACGCGAGCGGCGCGCTCGTCCCGATCGATCGGCCGATCGCGATGAACGAGGCGGGCATCGTCGCCGGGCTCGTCCGCAACGTCACGCCGCGTCACCCCGAGGGCATGCTGCGCGTCGCGCTGCTCGGTGATCCGACGAAGGCGCTCGGCTCGCTCGCCGAGCCGGAGTGCCGGCTGATCAACGCTGCGCTCGACCTCGCCGAACGCCTCGGCGTGCCGCTCGAATGGTTCGCGATCTCCGCAGGCGCCCGGATCGCGATGGACAGCGGCACGGAGAACATGGACTGGATCTCCGCTGTGCTGCGGCGGATCATCGAGTTCACCCAGCGCGGCGGTGAGCTGAACGTCGTCGTGACCGGCATCAACGTCGGCGCCCAGCCGTACTGGAACGCCGAGGCGACGATGCTGATGCACACGCGCGGGATCCTCGTGATGACGCCGGAGAGCGCGATGGTGCTGACGGGCAAGCAGGCGCTCGACTACTCCGGCGGCGTCTCGGCCGACGACAACCTGGGCATCGGCGGCTACGAGCGGATCATGGGCCCCAACGGGCAGGGCCAGTACTGGGCGCCCGACCTTGCGGGCGCGTGCGCCGTGCTGCTGCGCTACTACGACCATGGGTACGTCGTCCCGGGCGAGCGCTTCCCGCGACGTGCGACCACGCGCGACCCGGCCGACCGCGACGTGCGGCCGGCACCCCATGCGGCCCCGGACTCCGACCTGAAGACCGTCGGTGCGATCTTCTCCGCCGAGACGAACCCGGAGCGCAAGAAGCCCTTCGACATCCGCGCGGTGATGCGCGCCGCGATTGACGCCGACGAGCCCCCGCTCGAGCGCTGGGCCGGAATGCGCGACGCCGAGAGCGGCGTCGTGTGGGACGCGCATCTCGGCGGCATGCCGGTCGCCCTCCTGGGTCTCGAGTCGCGCCCGCTGCCGCGCTACGGCGAGGTTCCGGCCGACGGGCCCGAGCGCTGGACGTCGGGCACGCTCTTCCCGCGCTCCTCGAAGAAGATCGCCCGCGCCATCAACTCCGTCGCCGGGCGCCGCCCGCTCGTCGTGCTGGCCAACCTCTCCGGCTTCGACGGGTCACCGGAGTCGATGCGCGCCTGGCAGCTCGAGTTCGGCGCCGAGATCGGGCGGGCGGTCGTGAACTTCGACGGTCCGATCGTCTTCTGCGTCGTCGCGCGCTACCACGGCGGCGCGTTCGTGGTCTTCTCGCACAAGCTCAACGACAACTTCGAGGCGGTCGCCCTCGAAGGCGCGCGCGCCTCGGTCATCGGCGGCGCGCCGGCTGCGGCAGTCGTCTTCGCCCGCGATGTCGACATCGCCGCCCGCGAGGACCCGCGGATCGCCGAGCTCGACGCCCGCCTGGCCACCGCCGAAGGCAGCGAGCGCCAGCGCCTGCGCGTCGCGCGCGAGGCGCGGTGGGCGGAGGTCCGCTCCGAGAAACTCGGCGAGCTCGCCGCGCGCTTCGACGCGATCCACAGCATCGAGCGCGCGGTCGAGGTCGGGTCGGTGCACCGGATCATCGAGCCGGCCGCGTTGCGCCCGTACCTCATCGACGCCGTCGAGCGCGGGATGGCGCGGGCGATCGAGCAGGAGGCCTCGCGTGACGGCTCCCGGGTATCTGGTCCGGTCGGCGGCTGACGTCCCTGCGGGCGATGGCTGGCTCGGGTCGCGCGAGCGCGCGGTCCAGGACGGACTGCGGCTCGCCGTGCGCCGCGACGCCTGGCGGCTCGGGCGCTGGACCGCGAAGAGCGCTGTCGGCGCGTGGCTCGAGGTCGCCCCGCAGGAGATCGAGATCCTGGCCGCGACCGACGGGGCGCCCGAGCCGTGGGCCGGCGAGGAGCAGCTGGCCGTCGCGCTGTCGCTCAGCCACCGTGCGGGCCTGGGCCTGGCGGTCGCGGGGCCGCGGGCTCCCGTCCTGGGCTGCGATGCCGAGCTCGTCGAGCCGCGCAGCACCGCCTTCCAGCGCGAATGGTTCGCCCCGGCGGAGCGCAGCCTGCTCGCAACGGCCGCCGCCGGGCAGGAGGCGGACCTGACCGCGAACCTCCTGTGGACGGCGAAGGAGGCCGCCGCGAAGGTCCGTCGCGCCGGCCTGCGGCTCGACGTGCGCCACGCGCTCGTCGAACCCGGAGACGGTGACGGGCGGACGTGGTCGCCGCTCACGGTCACCTGGCCCGACGCCGCTCCGGCACGCGGCTGGTGGCGGGCGTACGACGGCCACGTCCTCACGATCGCCGCCGATCGCCCGATCGCGGCCCCGCGCTGCCTGGATGGCATTCACGCAAGCCGCGCCGGGCACAATGCCGTCCATGGGACTCATGAGGGACCGAATGCTCCGCGGCGAGCTGTACATCGCCGACGACGATGATCTGGCCGCGGACCTCGCACGGGCCCAGGACCTGCTCGCCCGCTACAACGGCACGGCGCACGCCGCACAGGACGAGCGCGATCGGATTCTCCGCGACCTGCTCGGCGAGCTCGGCGACGGCGTCGTCATCCGCCCCCCGTTCCGCTGCGAGTACGGCACGCCGATCACCATCGGCGCCGGCACGTTCCTCAACTACGACTGCCTGATGCTCGACGTCGCGCCGATCAGGATCGGCTCGGCGTGCCAGATCGCCGCGCGGGTCCAGTTCCTCACGGCGACGCACCCGATCGACCCCGAGCCGCGCCGGCTCGGCTGGGAGTCCGCCGAGCCGATCACGATCGGCGACAACGTCTGGCTGAGCGGCGGCGTCGTGGTCTGCCCCGGCGTGACCGTCGGCGACGACACCGTCGTCGGCGCCGGAGCCGTCGTCACCCGCGACCTGCCTGCCGGCGTCGTCGCGGCGGGGGTTCCCGCCCGAGTGCTCCGTGCGATCGGCGACCGCGATCGCATCGACGTGCCGAACCTCTGACCAGGCCCGCCCCGAGTTCCGGGCCGAGAGCTAGCCCAGCGCGGCCGCAAGCGCCGCCCTCGCCGACGCCGGCTCGACGCGCTCCAGCGCGACGGCGTCGCAGCCGACCCAGGTCGCGCCCTCGCGCAGGGCGGCGGCCATCGCCGGGGCGGCCCCGGGCTCGACGGACAGCTGGCGCGCGACGAGCGTCGTGCCCGAGCGCGCCGGGTCGACGCGACCGGCGAGCCGCCCGCCCGTCAGCAGCGGCATCGCGAAGTAGCCGTGGACGCGCCGGGGCTTCGGGGTGTAGGCCTCCAGACGGTGCGTGAAGGCGAAGAGGCGCTCGGTGCGCGCGCGGTCCCAGATGAGCGAGTCGAAGGGCGAGAGCAGCGTCGTGCGGTGGCGTCCGCGCCCGGGCTGCTCGAGCGCCGCCGGGTCGGCCCACGCGGGCTGCGCCCAGCCGTCGACCGCCACCGGGACGAGGCCGGCGGCCTCGACGGCGCCGGCGACCTGCGCCTGGGTCAGGCGGTGGTGGTCGGCGAGGTCGGCGCGCGTCGCGACGCCGAGCGCGCTCGCCGCGTCGGCGACCAGTCGCGCGAGGCACTCCGCGTCGGTGGGATCGCCCGCGACGAGGTCCGCCGGGAGGGCGCGCACGGGCAGGTCGTAGACGCGCCGCCAGCCGCGGCGCTCGGTGCAGACGACCTCGCCGATGTCGAGCAGCCACTCGATCGCGACCTTTGCGTGCGACCACTCCCACCAGTCCGAGCCCGACTTCGCGCCGCCGAGCTCGCGCGTGGTCAGCGGCCCCTCGCGCTCGAGCCGCAGCAGGAGGTCGTCGCAGAGGTGCTCGGGGACCTCGTGCCAGCGCCGGCCCCGTGCCCGGAACGCCCGCCGGCGGAACGCGAACCAGGGCCAGTCCTCGACCGGCAGGATGCACGCGGCGTGCGACCAGTACTCGAACGCCCCGCCGCCCCAGTAGGCCGCCTCGACGGCCTGGCGCCCGACCGCGCCGAGCCGCGCGTACGCGACGAGCTCGTGCGAGCGGGCGAGCACGGAGATCGTGTCGAGCTGCACGGCGCCCAGGCGGCGCAGCAGCGCGGGCACCCCGCCGCGGCGATCGGGCGCACCGAGGACGCCCTGGGCGCGCAGCGCGATCCGTCGCGCCTCGGCGGCACTGAGCTCCAGCGGCGCCACCGTCAGTACCGCGCCCGCGGTGTCGCCTGAGCCACGGGAGGGGTTCTACCCCGTTTCTTGAGAGCTCGTCTCAGCCGGTGAACGTGGGCCGGACGCTGCGCGTCGCGCAGCGGCTCAGCCGCAGCCGCAGCGTCCGCGGCCTGGCGGCGCCGCGGAACGTCACCCGCGCGACGACGATCGTCGCTCCCCGCGGCAGCGTCCGGGTGCGCACGACGAGCGCGTAGACGCCGTTCGCATCGCGGGTGCGCACCGTGCGCAGGTGGCGGCCGCCGACCGAGAAGGCGACGCTCGCGATGCCGTGGCCGCGCACGCCGACCGTGGCGTGTGCGCGCGACAGGCAGGCGGACGGCCCGACGATGCGCGAGCTGCGCACCGGGGGCGTCGTCGGGGTGGTCCCGCCGCCGCTCGTGCTGCTCGAGCCGCCGCCGGTCGGCGGCACCGGCGCGACGCCGGAGGCGGGGATCTTCGCGTTCGTGAACGTGCAGAGGACGTCGTCGCCGTCGTGCACCGTGATCGTCCCGCCGGTGGCGACGGGCACGGGCGCGCCCTGGCCGGCCCGGTTCACACAGGCCACCGAGGACGTGTACTCGGCCAGCGTCTGGCCGGGCGTCGCGGCCCGCTCGGCGATGACGTGGTCACCGGTCGCGACGACGGCCGGGACCGAGGCGTCGCCGTTGCCGAAGGTCGCGTCGCCCGCGCTGCCGGCGACCGTCGTGTTCGCCCCGTCGAGCGTCAGGTTGAACTTCCCGGCGCCCGCGGGATTGACGACCTTCGCGAGCGTGAGGGTGCCGGAGCGACGGCGGTTCGTCACGTTGCAGACGACGTCCCGTCCGGCGGGAACGGTGAGGGTTCGCGTCAGGCCGCTGCCCGCCGGAGCGCCGGCGCCGCTGAGGCCGCAGTCGTCGAAGCTCGTCGCGTAGAGACCCTGGTCGACGCCGCTCTCGGAGATCGTGTGCGACGTGTCGCCCGGGACCTCGACGGGGCCGATCGAGCCGCCGTCGGCGACGCCGGCCTTCGTCTGGTCGTCGATCGCGAGCGTCGCGCGGTCGGCCGCGGAGAACGGGCCACTGAAGTGCTTCACGAGGGTGAGGTGGCCCCTGTAGACGTTCGTGAACGTGCACGTCGTGGTGTACGCGACGGGGTCCTTGAAGCGCACCGTGGTCGTGACGGCCGTGGCGCCCGCCGGCGTCGTCGCCGTCGCGAACGTCCACTGACCGTAGGCCGAGGTCGTCGGGTTGGCGGTCGTCCAGAGTCCTGCCCCGTCGATCGAGCAGCTCGCCGTCGTGCTGTACCCGGCGTGCGCGGCCTCGGTCACGGTGTAGTCGACCCAGCCGTCGAATCCGACCTCGTGCCCGGCCCAGAGCCCGATGAAGCTCTTCTGGGTCGTGCCCTCGGTGAACGGGCCGGCGGCACCCGGCGCGCCGGTCAGCGCGAACGACTTGGCCGCCGGGTCCCAGACGTCGATGTACGCGTTCGGGTTCTTCGTCAGCGAGAACGCGAAGCTGTCGGCGGCCGGGCCGCCCACGTTGACCTTCCGGACCACCAGGTTGCCATTCCACCCCATGGCGCTCGGCGCGGCGACGCCCAGCGCCACGAGTGCCGACATGCCCACCACTGCACGGAACCCGCGCATACGTCATCCCCCTTGTCCGCCCCCCACGGGCCCTTCTACGACGGAGCCTAGATGATCGCCGCGCTTCGCGCTCCGTCCACCGGCGCGCGCGGTCGCTCCGACAAAAGCCCGTAACTCGACCGGGATTTGTATATTTCGCCTATGGAACCCTCCGCCGCCGAGCCGCGTCCGGCCGGCCGTCCCGGCTCGCTGAGCAACCCCGAGGTCGTCGAGGACGTCCCCGGCCACATCATCCCGATCCTCGAGCAGGAGTTCGACGACTTCGACTCGGAGGCCGCAGAGTTCCTCGGCGGCCAGACGCCGGAGGACCAGTTCATCGGCTTCCGCCTCAAGCAGGGCGTCTACGGCCAGCGCCAGGCGAACGTTCAGATGGTCCGCGTGAAGCTGCCCTTCGGCGGCATCAACCCGGAGCAGATGGACGCGTTCGCCGACGTGACCGAGCGCTACGCGCCGCTGAACAAGTCCCACATCACGACGCGCCAGAACATCCAGATCCATCACGTGCCGCTGGACCGCATGACGCAGCTGATCCGCGAGATCTCCGCCGTCGGCCTGTCCTCACGCGAGGGCTGCGGCAACACGGTGCGCAACGTCACCGCCGATCCGCTGGCCGGCATCTGCGAGGGCGAGGTCTTCGATCCGACGCCGTACGTCGGGGCCTACGTGCGCTACTTCGTGCGCCACCCGACGACGCAGCTGATGCCGCGCAAGATCAAGACGGCGTTCGACGGCACGGGCGAGGACCGCGCGATCACCGGCATCCACGACATCGCCTTCCTCGCGCGCGAGCGCGACGGCGTGCGCGGCTTCGAGGTGCGCCTCGGCGGCGGCACGTCGATCATGCCGCGCATCGCGCCGACCCTCGTGGAGTTCGCGCGCGCCGACGACGGCGAGTACCTGAAGATCGCCGAGGCCTGCTTCCGCATCTTCGATCGCCAGGACTGGCTGCGCGTCAACCGCGCCCGCGCGCGCATCAAGGTGCTCGTCGACAAGGTGGGCATCGACGAGGTGCGCCGCATGGTCGACGAGGAGCTGCAGGGCGACTGGGCCGCAGAGCGCGACTTCACGCCGGACCTCTTCGTCCACGACGAGGAGGCCCGCGCCCCCGGGCCCTACACGCCCGCTGCCGCCACGAACGGCGACCGCTCGGAGTTCGAGCGCTTCGTGCAGTGCAACGTCGTGCCGCAGAAGCAGGCCGGGTTCTCGGCCGTCACCGTGCGGATCATCCGCGGCGACCTGACGCCCGAGCAGTTCCGCGGCCTCGGCCGGATCATGCGCGACTTCACCGGCGGCTACGCGCGCACGACCGTCCAGCAGAACCTCGTCCTGCGCTGGGTGCGCGACGAGGCGCTCTACGACCTCTGGCAGCGGCTGCTCGAGCTCGGGCTCGGCAGCGCCGGCGCGAACGAGCTCGTCGACGTCGTCAGCTGCCCGGGCACCGACAGCTGCAAGCTCGGCATCACGAGCTCGATGGGCCTGAACGCCGCGGTGCAGGAGCGCGTCGAGGCGCTCGCGCTCGACGACCCGCTCGCGCGCCGCATCCACATCAAGATGAGCGGCTGCCCGAACGGCTGCAGCCAGCACCACATCGCGAACATCGGGTTCTACGGCGCGTCGATCAAGGTCGGCGAGCACACGATCCCGGCGTACGTCGCGCACATCGGCGGGCGCTACGAGGGCGGCGAGATCGCCTACGGCACGCGCCTGAAGGTGCGCCTGCCCGCCAAGCGCGTGCCAGATGCCGTCGAGCGCTGGCTGCGCGCCTACCTCGACCGGCGCGAGGGCGAGGAGACGTTCAACGACTTCGCCGACCGCGTCGGCCCGACCGCCTTCGAGGACCTCGCCCGCGACCTCGCGATGCCGGTCGACTTCGGGCTGGAGACGATGAGCATGTTCATCGACTGGAACCGCTCGGGGCCGTTCGAGGTCATCCGCGGCGAGGGCGAGTGCGCGATCTGAGCTGAGCTGAGCTGAGCGGGTGCGGGCGCGCTCAAGCGGCGAGCGCGGCCGCGAGCGCGCGCCCGCTGGCGAGCGCCTGCGGCACGCCGGCGCCGTCCTGGTCGGCCTCCAGCGCGGCCGGTTCGAGCATCGGCGCGCACCAGTCGCCGCCGGCGCCGATGCCCGCCCGCGCGTCGACGAGGCAGGGCTGGGGCAGCGGCGCGCTCACCCGCGCGTAGCGCCAGCGGTGGGCGAGCAGCACCTCCGGCGGCGGCAGCGGCCCGGCGAGCAGCGTCACGCCGAGCGCGGAGAGCAGCTCGCGCGCGACGGCGTCCTCGTGGTCCTCGAGATGCGCGTCGCTCCAGCCCGGGCCGGCCTGGATCGTCCAGCGCTCGCCCGCCGCCCGCCCGGGCTTGGCGCTCTCGCGCACCGCCCACGCGATCGCGCTCGTCGCCTTCGGGTCGCGGTGCCAGTCGGCCGCGATCGCCAGCGGCGCGTCCCACGCGGCCATGACCGCCCAGCACGGCGAGTACGCCGCGCCGGCCGCGACCTCCGCGAGCATCGGCGCCGCGTCGGCGAGCAGCCCGGCGGCCTGTGGCGCGGGCGCCGTGACGGCGACGCGGTCGAAGGCGCCGAGGACAGCGCCGTCGGCGTCCTCGAGCGTGAAGCCGCCGCCCGCGCGCGCGGCGATCGCTCCGACGCGCGCCGAGGTCCTGAGGTCCAGGCCCGCGGCCAGCGCGCGGCAGAGCGCGCTCATCGCCGGCTCGGGCACGAGGCGCCCGGCGAACTCCCCGAGCGGGACGTCGCGGGCGTCCAGCTCGCCCAGCCAGCTGCCGTGGGCCAGCCCGGAACAGCCGTGGTCGAAGCGCAGCTCGCCCGCACGGCGGGTCGACAGCCGCCCGCCCGGCCCGCGCGCCTTCTCGAAGACCGTCACCTGCGCACCGCGCGCGGCGAGTTCACGTGCGCACACGAGCCCCGCAACGCCCGCTCCGATGACCGCCGCACGCATCACCAGCCAGCGTAGTGGGCGTAGGATCGGCCCCTCTACTCCCCGCGCACAGGAGACCGACCACCGGCATGTCCAACGATGCGACGAAGTACCTGCTGACCGAGGACCGCATCCCGACCCACTGGGTCAACCTGATGGCCGACCTCCCCGGGGAGCCGCTCCCGCCGCTGAACCCGCAGACCAGAGAGCCCGCCGGACCCGAGCTGCTGCTCGCGATCTTCCCGCCCGCGCTGCTCGAGCAGGAGATGTCCGCCGAGCCGGAGATCGAGATCCCCGAGGAGGTGCGCGAGGCCTACAAGCTGTGGCGCCCGACGCCGCTCTACCGCGCGCGGCGCCTGGAACGCGCGCTCGATACGCCCGCACACATCTACTACAAGTACGAGGGCGTCTCGCCGTCGGGCTCGCACAAGCCGAACACCGCCGTCCCGCAGGCCTACGAGAACGCCAGGGCCGGGATCGCCCGGCTCTCGACCGAGACCGGGGCCGGACAGTGGGGCTCGTCGCTGGCGTTCGCGTGCAGCCTCTTCGGCCTGGAGTGCGAGGTCTTCATGGTCGGCTCCTCCTACGACCAGAAGCCCTACCGCCGTTCGATGATGGAGACGTTCGGCGCGACCGTCCATCGCTCGCCCTCGCAGCTGACGGCCTCCGGGGTCGCCAACGCGCAGCACGTGACGGGCTCGCTGGGGATCGCGATCTCCGAGGCCGCCGAGGTCGCCGCGCAGCGCGACGACACGAACTACGCGCTCGGCTCGGTGCTCAACCACGTCCTGCTGCACCAGACGGTGATCGGGCAGGAGACGATCGCCCAGATGGAGATGGCGGGCGAGCAGCCGGACGTCGTCATCGCCTGCGTCGGCGGCGGCTCGAACTTCGGCGGCCTGGTCTTCCCGTGGCTGCGGCGCAACCTGCGCGACGGTGAGACGACGCGCTTCGTCGCGGCCGAGCCGGCTGCCTGCCCGACGCTCACCAAGGGCGTCTACGCCTACGACTTCGGCGACACGGCCGGGCTCACGCCGCTGATGCCGATGTACACGCTCGGGCACGACTTCGTGCCGCCCCCGATGCACGCCGGCGGGCTGCGCTACCACGGCGACTCGCCGCTGCTCAGCGCGCTCGTCCACGAGGGCCTGATCGAGGCTCGCGCCTACCGCCAGACCGAGACCTTCGAGGCGGGCGTGCGCTTCGCGCGCAGCGAGGGGATCATCCCCGCGCCGGAGCCGACGCACGCGATCCGCGCGGTGATCGACGAGGCGGAGGCGGCCAAGCAGGCCGGCGAGGAGCGCGTGATCCTGTTCGGGCTCTGCGGGCACGGCTTCTTCGATCTCTCCGCCTATGACGCCTACCTGGCCGGCACGCTCGAGGATCCGGAGTTCTCCCAGGAGGACATGGACCGCGCGATCGAACACCTGCCGGAGGGTGTCCCGGCGCTCTGAGACACTCCCGCGCATGTCCGTGAACCCCAGCTCGCCCGGCCGCTCGATCGAGATCGGCGCGGTCCTCACGCGCATCGCCGACATCTACGGGAACTACATCGGCCCGCTGCTGCTGTCGGCGGTCGTCGTCTTCCTGCCGGTGGCGCTGATCGCCGCCCTGCTCGCAGGGTCGGCCGGCGGCGCGCTGCTGGTCCTCGTGCTCTCGATCGTCGCGACGCTGTGGTACACGGGCGTCGTCGTGCGGCTCGTGCAGGACGTCCAGGACGGGCGGCTCGACGCCAACGTCCGGGAGCTCTTCAGCTCGGTCACGCCGGTCCTGCTGCCGCTGTTCGGCCTGGGCATCGTCGCCGGCATCGCGATCGGCATCGGCTTCCTGTTCTTCATCATCCCGGGCCTGATCCTGCTGACGATCTGGGCCGTCGCGGCGCCGGTCCTGGTGCTCGAGCGTGCCGGGGTGTTCGCCTCGCTCGGCCGCAGCCGCGCGCTCGTGCGCGGCAACGGCTGGCAGGTCTTCGGCGTGATCGTCGCGATCTTCGCGATCGAGATCGTGATCGGCCTCGTCATCAGCGCGATCGGCGCGATCGGCGACTCGGCGGCGCTGCGCTTCATCGTGCAGCTGATCGTCAACGTGCTGCTGGCGCCGGTCTCGGCGCTCGCCGCCTCGACGATCTACTTCGCGCTGCGCGGGGCGCGCGGGGAGGGCGCCGCCGCGCCCGCCGGGTTCGAGGCTCCGGTATCCCCGGGCACCCCGGGCGGCGCGGCGCCCGCTCCGGCGCCGCCCACCGCGCCGTCCGGGGCCGACGCGTTCGGCAACCCGATCACTGCGCCGGCCGAGCCGCCCGCGCCCGCGGGCTTTGAGCCGCCGCAGGCGCCGCCGACACAGCCCGGCGAGCGCGCGGGCGGGAGCATCCCGCCGCCGAGCACGCCGCCGCCGTCGTAACTTCGGGGCCCGCGAAGCGTTCCAATGGGTGGAACCAGCGGAATTCGCTTCGAAGGAGGATGTCCCATGACACGCAAGACGATCACCGTGGCAGTCGCCGCGGCCGCGCTGGCGCTCTGCGCCGCCGCCCCGGCAGGCGCCACCGTCCAGGTCGGCTCGTCCGGCTGGCAGTGGGGCAACCCGCTTCCGCAGGGCAACACGATCCGCGGCGTCGCGTTCGCGGGCGCGCAGGGCTACGCCGTCGGCGACTTCGGCACGCTCCTCGCGACGCCCGACGGCGGGACCACGTGGACCGGGCTGTCGTCCGGCACGTTCACCGACCTCACCGAGGTCCAGGCCATCGACGCGAACTCGCTGTTCGCGGGCGGCGGCTGCGTCGGGCGCCGCTCGGACGACGGCGGCAAGACCTTCACCCGCGTCGCCTTCACCCCCGTGGAGTCGAGCTGCAAGCAGCAGCTCGCGGGCGCGTGGTTCGTCAACAAGACGACGGGCTACCTGATCCTCGCCGACGGCACGACGCTGCGCACCGACAACAACGGCGACACGTTCGCGCAGAAGATCGCCCCGCCCGGCACACCGGCCGCCGGCGGCGGCAACGTCAAGGTCAACGACGTGCGCTTCCTCGACGCCAACACGGGTCTCGTCGCGACCTCCGACGGCAAGATCTACCGCACGGCCGACGGCGCGAACTCGTGGACGGCGACGAACGACACACAGCGCCAGGTGCGCCACTTCCTGTTCACGTCCGCAACCGACGGCATCGCCGTCGGGGACCAGTCGCTCTACCTCACGACCGACGACGGCGGCCTGACCTGGAAGCCCAAGGCGCTCGCGCTCAGCGCGCCGCAGAACCTGCAGGGCGTCTCATGCGCCAACCCGTCGCTGTGCGTGATGACGACCGGGACCAACCAGATCGTCCGCACGACCGACGCGGGAGCCACGGGCACGCTCGTCGCGCCGTCGCAGGATCCGGTCAACGCGGCCGGTTTCGGCTCGGCGACGCGCGTCGCGACGCTCGGGGGCACCGGCTCGACCGCGACCTCCGATGACGGCGGCGTCACGTTCGGTCCGGTCGGCGGGCGGCTCGCGGGTCGCTACACCGCGATGATCGCCGGCCCGTCCGGCGTCGCGTTCGCCCCGGGCGACAACGGCTCGCTGGCCAAGACGACCGACCGCGGCAAGACGTGGACGCGCGGCAACGTCTCGACGTCGGAAGACGTCTCGGACGTCTCGTTCCCGACGGCGACCGACGGGTTCGCGCTCGACAGCGCCGGCGGCCTGTTCCGGACGAACGACGGCGGCGCCACCTGGCGCGGGCTCGACACCGGCAGCACCGCGGTCCCGCGCGGCGTGCTGGCGCTCGATCCCAAGACGGTGCTCGTGGTCGGGCCCAAGGGCCTGCGCCGCTCGACCGATGCGGGTGAGACGTTCAGCGCCGTGCGCGGCTCGATCAACAGCTCGCAGCTCGGGGCGATCGACCAGGCCAGCGGCGCGCTCGTCGCCTACGGGTTCCAGGACGTCTGGCGCTCGACCGACAAGGGCCGCACGTGGACCACGGTCCTCAAGCCGGGCACGTACGTCAAGCAGCGCAACGGCAAGAAGGTCAACCGCCGTGGCGTGAACCGCGTCGACTTCCTCAGCGCGGCGACCGGCTACCTGCTCGACTCGAACGGCCTGCTCTACCGCACGGCCAACGGCGGCAAGAACTGGAGCGCGCTGCTCGGCGTCGGCACGAACGCCCGCTCCGGCATGGCGTTCAGCAGCACGAACAAGGGCTACCTGATCACGAACGCGTTCGGGCAGAACTCCCGCTCGGGCTACCTGCTGCGCACCGCCGACGGCGGCAAGACGTGGGCGCCGGAGCTCGTCGTCCCGAACGTCATCGCTCCGCGCGGCGTCGCCGCAGGCGCCGGTGGCACGGACTACCTGCTCGGCGGGGACTCCAGCCTGCTGTTCAGCACCACGGGCGGCCTCTCCGGTGGGAGCTCGACGCTCAGCGTCACGACGAAGCAGAAGTCGTTCCAGAAGGCGCCCAAGACGAGCATCACGGTCACCGGCACGCTCAAGCCGACGACGACGAACGGCGGCGACCAGGTGGTGGTGAGCTACCTGGCACCGGGCAGCACGTTCTGGCGCACGCAGACCGCGAAGGTCTCGGCCAACGGCGCGTTCACGACGAGCTGGCGCATCGCGAAGGGCACCAACACGTTCGTCGCCCAGTGGGCGGGGAACTTCCAGAGCGCCGGCCGCGGGTCGACCCCGCTGACCGTCACCGCCAAGAAGTAGCCGGCGGCGTCAGGCGGCGAGCGCGGGCTCCAGCGCCGGAGCCCCGCTCGTCGCCCGGCGCACCGTCACCGGCAGCCCGCCGCGCGGCGAGATCGTCGGCATGTGGCGGATGTCCAGCTCATAGCCGGGCACGAGCTCGAGGCGGTGGCGCTCGAGGATCGTCCTGGCGATGATCCCGATCTCCGCCTGGCCGAAGCGCATGCCCAGGCAGGTGCGCGAGCCGCCGCCGAACGGGACGTACTGGCCCTTGCGCAGCTGCGCCTTGCGCTCCTCGGTGAAGCGCAGCGGGTCGAAGCGGTGCGGGTCCTCCCACACGTCCGGCAGGCGGTGGCTGGCCCACGAGCAGTAGTGCACGTGGATGCCGCCGGGGATCGTGTGGCCGAGCAGCTCGAAGGGCTCGACCGTCCGGCGCGGGCCGATGTGCGCGGCCGGGTACATGCGCAGCGTCTCGTCGAGGATCATCTCGATCGAGATGCGCGGGTCCTCGAGGACCTGCGGGTTGCGCGCGAGCTCGTAGAAGAGGAACGAGGTCGTCGACGTGGTCGTGTCGTGCCCGGCGAACATCAGCGTCATGACCTCGTCGCGGATGTAGCGGTCCTCGAGCACGGCGCCGTCCTCGTCGGTCGCGTCGAGCAGCATCGAGAGGATGTCCGGCCCGCGCTCGCCGCTGCGCCGCCGCCGCTCGATCTCGCCGTAGATGAGCCCGTCCAGCCGCGCGCGCGACTGCTGCATGCGCCGGTAGGCGGAGCCCGGGCCGCGCGCCATCTGCAGCATGAAGTCGACGCCGTAGTACGACAGCGCGGACTCGAACTCGCCCGCGGCGTCCAGGCCGCCGGCGAGCGCTGCGTCGGGGTCCAGGCCGAACAGGGCGCGCATCGCGATGCGCAGCGCGACGTGCCGCGTCCAGTCGTAGAGGTCGACGACGGCGCCGGGCACGAAGACCTCGGCGGCGCGGTCGACCTCCTCCTGGATCACGCCGAGCGACTCGCGGATCCGCTGCTTGTGGAACGCCCCGACCATCAGGCTGCGCTGCTCGCGGTGGAAGGCGCCGTCGGTCGTCAGCAGGCCGTCGCCCATCAGCGGGATCAGGTCGCGGAAGTGGCCCTCGCGCCAGCGGAAGTTCTTCGCGCCCGAGACGAGCAGGTGGTGGTTGGCCTCGGGTCCGAGCAGCACCACGACGTTGTGGTGGAAGATCTTCAGCGTGAAGACCGGGCCGAAGCGCTCGTAGTACTCCAGGAGCGAGTTGAGCGGATCGGCGGCGTAGCGGCGCGTGCGCGCCATGCTGAAGCCGAACTCGCCGGGCGGGAACGGGACGGTCGCGGCGCGGTCGGCCTTGATGTCGTCCCACAGGTGCACCAGCGGATTCGTGCTCGGCTGCGCAGGACCCTGGACCATGGCCGCGAGAATAACCGGAACTGACGACTGCGTCAGTTCCGGCTGGACGGGTCTCACGCAGCCCCCGGAACGACGCGAGGCCCCGCATCCCTGCGGGGCCTCGCGCCTGGTGGCACGGCCCGGGCCGCCGCGATCCCTGCCCGCGGCCCGGGCGTGCTGCTCCAGCGGGTCAGCTGACGTGCGAGGTGTCCTCGCTCTTGGCCTGCGTCTGGGCCTGGCCCTCGCTGCGGGCGCCCGGGTCGGCCGCCTTCGGCGCCTTGCGAACGACCTTCTCGCACGAGCCGTTGGGGTTGGCCGGCGTGGCGTCGGTGATCACGTCGACGGTGTCGAGCAGCGCGACGTCGTTGCCGTCGCCGCAGGTGATCCTGTCGACCTCGCCGTCGCGGGTGTGGAACGTGTCGTCGCCGGCGCCGCCGACGAGCGTGTCGCCGACCTGGTCGACCTCGCCGTTCGGGCCGGGAGTGACGTCGCCGCGGGCGAGCGCCCAGAGGTCGTCGTTCCCGTCGCCGCCGTAGGTCGTGTCGACCCCGAGGTTCGCGTAGATCCGGTCGTCGCCCGGGCCGCCGTACTGGATGTCGTCGCCCTTGCCGCCG
>DATCDC010000068.1:0-7246 GCA_036510915.1 Solirubrobacteraceae bacterium
GGGCCGCCTGCACCGTGCCGATGCGGGGGTCGAGCTGCTGCTGACCGAGGATCCGGTCCGCGCCGACGCGATCGCCGCCGAGCTCGACGCGGCGAACGCGGATCGCCGCCACGTCGAGACGCGCATCCTGTTCGAGGCCGAGGCCCAGGTCGCCGCGCTCGGCGAGCGGCCCGCCTACGTCCTCGCCGCCGAGGGCTGGCACCCCGGCGTGATCGGCATCGTGGCCTCGCGGATCGCCGAGCGCCACAACCGGCCGGCCGTCCTGATCGCGCTCGCGGGCGAGCGCGGCACCGGCTCGGGCCGCTCGATCCCTGCGTTCGACCTGCTCGCGGGGCTCGACGCCTGCGCGGGCGACCTGGTGCGCCATGGCGGGCACCGCGCAGCCGCGGGCTGCACGATCGCCGCGGACCGCGTCGACGCGTTCCGCTCGGCGTTCGAGGCGCACGCCGCCACGGTGCTGGATCCGGCGGACCTCATCCCGCACGAGCGCGTCGACGCGGTCGTCGGCGGCGGCGACGTCGGGATGACGCTCGCCGAGGAGCTCGCGCGCCTTGCGCCGTACGGCATCGGGAACCCGCGTCCGTCGCTGCTGATCCCGGCGGCCACGTTCAGCGACCCGCGTCCGATGGGGGAGGGCAAGCACGTGCGCTTCACCGTGGAGGCGGGGCCCGCGCGGGCCGCCGCCGTCGCGTTCGGGCGCGGGACGCTCCCCGCCGGGCCCGGCGAGCCGCTCGATGCGACGTTCACGCTGGAGGTCAACCGCTGGAAGGGGCGCGAGGATGCGCGCCTGGTGCTGCGCCGGGCGACCGCGCCCGCCGCCGCGGACATCACCTTCACCGGGCGGCCCGAGGCATTTCTCGGCGCAGCGCTGGTCGAGCTCGACGCGCCACTGCCCGGTGGAGCGGCGGAGGGGCCGCCGTCGCCCGCCCGCGACGTCGTCGATCGCCGCGGCGCGAGCATCGCCGCGACCGTCACGGCGCTCGTGTGGTCGGGTGAGCCGGTGCTCGTGGTCGCCGCATGCGAGGAGCGCCGCGCGCGCGGCCTGCGGGGCCGGCTCGGCGGGTTCGCGCTCTGCTCGTGGGCGGCGCTCGTCCGCGAGCCCGCGCTGGCCGATGGTTTCGCGCACCTCGTCGTGCTCGATCCGCCCTCCTGCGCGGCCGAGCAGCAGCTGCTCGACGGGGGCCAGGGCGGCTGGACGGCTCATCTGGCATGGGGTGAGGCTGAGCTACGCTTCACGCACGATGTCCTCCAGCACGACCATGAGCTGCGCGCAGGCCTCGCGGCCCTCTATCGCGCGCTGCGCGACGGCGCCGGCGCGCCGCTCGAGGACCTCCTGCGCGGCGAGGCCGCGACGGCGCCCACCCCTGCGCGCGCCGGGCGCCTGCTCCGCGTCCTGCTCGAGCTGGGCCTCGTCGAGCTCGACCGCGGTGCCGGCACGGTCGCGGTCCCGCGCGCCGAGCGCACCGAGCTCGAGGGCTCGGCGGCGTTCCGGGCGTACGCCGCGCGGCGCGAGGAGGGCCTGCGATGGCTGACGCACGCGAGCGCGCGGGCGGCGTGACGGCCGACCCAGCACCCGCCGCTCCCATCACCGCGGCCGCTGCCGCGCCGCCGTCGGCGGACGCCACCGCCGACCTCACGACGTCCGAGCGTCGCCTGCTCGACGATCTGTTCGCGATCATCGAGGAGCACGAGGACGACGTCGCGATGCCGGTCGACCGCGATCGCGTCGTCGCCGCGTTCCTCTTCGCCTGCCGCCACCACGCCGATCAGCGTCGCCAGTCCGGCGAGGACTTCATCACCCACCCGGTCGGCGTCGCCAAGATCTGCGCGGGGATGCGGCTGGACACCGAGACGCTCTGCGCCGCGCTGCTGCACGACACGGTCGAGGACACCAGCGCCTCGCTGGAGGAGGTGCAGGAGCTCTTCGGCGAGGAGGTCGCCTCGCTCGTCGACGGCGTGACGAAGCTCGAGGGCATCACGTTCACCTCGCGCGACGAGGCCCAGGCGGAGAACTACCGCAAGATGATGGTCGCGATGGCCACGGACATCCGGGTCATCCTGATCAAGCTCGCCGACCGGCTGCACAACATGCGCACGATCGGTGCGATGGCCAAGCAGAAGCAGATCGAGAAGGCCAAGGAGACGCTCGACGTCTACGCCCCGATCGCCCACCGGCTCGGCATCCACGCGATCAAGTGGGAGCTCGAGGACCTCGCCTTCGCCGCGCTGCACCCGCGCAAGTACCAGGAGATCAAGGGCCTGGTCAACCAGCAGCGCGAGGAGCGCGAGGCCTACGTCACCGGCGCCGGCGCGACGCTGACCAGCGAGCTGGACGCGCTCGGGATCCGTGCCGAGATCTCCGGCCGCGCGAAGCACTTCTACTCGATCTACTCGAAGATGACCCGCAAGGGCCGCGAGTTCAACGAGATCTACGACCTCACGGCGATGCGCGTGATCGTCGAATCGGTGAAGGACTGCTACGGGGCGGTGGGCGTCATCCACTCGCTGTGGAAGCCGCTGCCCGGGCGCTTCAAGGACTTCATCGCGATGCCGAAGTTCAACATGTACCAGTCGCTGCACACGACCGTGATCGGGCCCGAGGGGCTGCCGCTCGAGATCCAGATCCGCACGCGCGAGATGCACGACATGGCGGAGTTCGGGGTCGCCGCGCACTTCATGTACAAGGAGACCCCGGGCGGCAAGCGCGTCAAGGTGCCCGAGGGCGAGGCCAAGCTCAAGTGGCTGCGCTCGATGCTCGACTGGCAGCAGGAGCTGTCGGACCCGCGCGAGTTCGTCGAGAACCTGAAGGTCGACCTCTTCGACGAGGAGGTCTTCGTCTTCACGCCCAAGGGCGAGGTCAAGTCGCTCGCCGCCGGCGCGACCCCGCTGGACTTCGCCTACGAGATCCACACCGAGCTCGGCCATCGCTGCGTCGGCGCGAAGGTCGGCGGCAAGATCGTCCCGCTGAACTACCAGCTGAAGTCCGGCGACCGCGTCGAGGTCCTGACGAGCAAGCGCGAACGCGGCCCCTCGCGCGACTGGCTGGCCGTCGTCAAGACGACGCGCGCGCGCAACAAGATCAAGCAGTGGTTCAAGGCCGAGGGGCGCGAGGACGCCGAGCACACCGGTCGCGAGCTGCTGCAGGAGCACCTGCGCAAGGCCGGCCTGCCGGCGCAGAAGATCACGGGCTCACCGCTGCTGGCGGACGTGATCCGCGAGATGGGCTTCCGCAAGGCCGACGACTTCTACATCGCCCTGGGCGGCGCCAAGATCTCGCCGAAGGTCGTCGTCAACAAGGTGCTCCAGCGCCTCAAGCAGGGCGAGGCTGCCGAGGAGGAGAGCGGCGTCGCCGAGACGCTCGTGTCCGACCGCCGGCGCCGGCGCCTGCCGACGGGCACCTCGAACTCCTACGGCATCCGCGTCGAGGGCGTCGACGACGTCATGCTGCGCCTGGCCAAGTGCTGTCATCCCGTGCCCGGCGACCCGATCGTCGGCTACGTCTCGCTCGGGCGCGGCATCACGATCCACCGCGACGACTGCCCGAACGTCGCCGCGCTGCGCAAGGACCCCGAGCGGTTCGTGCCGGTGCACTGGGAGGGCGACCACGAAACGTCCTTCAAGGTCGAGATCCAGATCGACGCCTGGGACCGCCACCGGCTGCTCGAGGACCTCTCGCGCACGCTCGCCGAGCAGGGCATCAACATCGTCGAGGCCCGCTGCCTCGTCAACCGCCCGATGGTCTCCAACCGCTTCGTCGTCGAGGTGGGGGACACGCAGGCGCTGAAGGCGACGGTCGCGCGCCTGCGCGGCATCGAGGGCGTCTTCGACGCCTACCGGGTGACGCCGAGCGCGTAGCTGCCGCTCGCCGCCGGGCTGCGTGCGAGCGGTGGGGGCGGACCCTGCACCCTCGCGGGGGCGGCAGTCCGCCCGCCGGGCGAACCGCCGGAGCTCCCCCGCGACGGCGCAGGGTCCGCCTCCGGCGCCCGCGGTCACGTGTCGGCGCGTCGTCTGCGAGGACCCGCGACTGTGGTGGACAGCCCCGTTGTCGCGTCCATGCAGGGCGACGGCGCGGCGTTGCGGGTCAGGAGGCAACCAGCGCGGGCAGATCGCTCATGTCGATGAAGACCTCGTCGGCAGCGGCGAGCCTCTGCCGTGGTGTGGTCGCGGCGTATCCCAGAGCGCGCATGCCCGCGAGTTTGGCCGCCGTAATGCCGAACGGGCTGTCTTCGACGACCACGCACGACTCCGGCGGCACGCCGATGGCTCGCGCCGCGTGGAGGAAGAGATCAGGCTCGGGCTTGCCGCGACTGACGTCCTCGGCGGAGAAGATGCGGCCGGCGAACCGCCGCTGCAAGCCGGTCAGGCCAAGCGTCAGCCTCATCTTCTCGTGGCTTCCACTCGAGGCGACACAGGTCGGCACCTCGATCCGGTCGAGCGCGGCGACGACACCGGGAATCGGCGTGAGGTCGCGCTCGAACGCCGCGCGCACCTCGACGTCGAGTTGGTCCACCCATCCCGCGGGCACCGGATGACCGAGCCGGCTCTCCAGGATCTTCAGCGTCGCGGGCATCCCCAAGCCCAGGAAGTCGCGCACACAGTCCTCGTAGCTGCTCTCCAGGCCGAGCGCGCGGATGCGCTCAGCCTGGATGCGTAGCGAGATCCTGTCGCTGTCGACCAGCACGCCATCGCAGTCGAAGATCACCAGGCCGGTCATCGCTCGGCTTCAAGCATGAGCGAAACGGCTTGCGCGACAGTGTCGGCGGTGAGCGTCGGGCGATAGGCGGACTCGGTCCAAGCGCGCCCGCGCGCGATCCAGCCGGCGTGCATGTCCGTTGCGAGCGCGCCCGCAACGTCGTGCGCCGGGCTGTCGCCGAGCATCCAGTTGCCCGACGCGCGCGTCCCGCATCGCTCGGCGGCCAACTCGAAGATCGCGGAATCGGGCTTGCGCAGGCCGACCGACGCGGAGACGCAGACCGTGTCGACCAGCGACCTCAAGCCCGCGTTGTCGACGACTGTCTCCTGCATCGGCGGACCGTTGGTGACGATGCCGAGCAGCCATCCGCGCTCATGGAGCGCGGCGAGCGAGTCCAGCGTCGCCGCGAATGGCGCGACCGTGAAGTCGGGATACCGCTCATGGTACTCACGCACCAGCGCCTGCGGGGTCGCATCCAGCCCGTACCGGGCTCGTACCTGCGCGAAGAAGAGGTCCTTCGGGACGAGCCCGTCGCCATCCTGCGCCTCCAGCCAGGCGACGTCCTGCTCATCCAGGCCGTGACGATGGAGAAAGTCCCTCGCCCAACCGCGAAACAGCGCCGCCCGGTCGATCAGCGTGTTGTCCAGGTCCAAGAGCAGAAGCTGCCGGGTCGCCATCGCACACGGACGCTACCCGCGTCGACGGCGCGGCTCTCCAGTCTTCGCGCAGGAGCCCGAACCAGACGATGTCGACCCGTCGCCCGCGTTCGACATCACGAGAGCGAAGCGTGCCCTCCATCGTGAAGCCCAGCCGCGCGGCGAGCCCTTTGGCGGCCTCGTTGTCCGGTGTCGTGGTCAGCTCGACTCGGGCGAAGCTCAGCTCCGAGAACACCCAGTCGAGGACCAGTGCGACGCCGTCTCTCCCGATGCCCTGGCCACGGGCTTGGGGAGCGACGACGAAACCCACTTCGCAGCGCGAGTTCTCCCACGAGACCGAATGGAGCATCAGCGCTCCGAGCAGCTGGTCACTGTCGGCGTCGGCAATGGCACGCGTGAGTCCCTCGCCCGACGCTTCGCGTTCGGCACTGCGCCTGATCAGCGCGCGAACGCCCGCTGCGTCAAGGTCGTGATCAAGGCCGAGCTGGACTCCGAGCTGCGGGTCCTCCAAGAACCAACGTGCGTAGACGTCAACGTCACGAGCACCCAGCGGTCTCAGAGCGACACGATCACTGGCGAGGCGCTCAGGCGGGTTCCACGGCATCCAGCGCGACCCTAACGCCCGCGCTCCACTCGACGATCGTGAAGGGCTCCGGGAGCGTGAGCGTCCCCCGGCGGCGAACTCATCGCTAGGCCACGACGCACAGCGCGCCGGGCAGGACCTCGAAGCGGATGTCCTGGTAGGCGCCGATGAAGTCGCCGTCGACCTGGACGCCGATCGCGTGGTCGCCGGTCGAGCGGATCCGCAGCTCGCGCAGCCGCTCGAGCGAGCGCACGTGGCGGTGGTCGGTGACCTCGAAGCGATCGAGCAGCAGCCGCGGCGCGATCGCCGGCATGTCGAGCGGCGAGGTGCGCGCGAGCACGGCGGCGGAGAGCGTCCCGGAGTCGAGTGCCACATCGCGGCAGACACGCACCGGCCGTTCGCCGGCATACGTGTACGGGTCGCCGTTCTGCACGAGGACGGTCACGCCGCTGATCGGGCCGTCGGGGCCCTCGACCTCCAGGCGCGGGGCGCGGACGGCGTAGCGGCGCGTGAAGACGAGCGCCGCGCTCTGCATGTAGTACCACTGCCTCCAGCGCGCCTTGCGCTCGGGATGGGCGTCGACGTGCTCGACGACCGCGGCATCCAGGCCGGCGCCCGCCGAGAAGGTGAAGATGCGGCCGTTGACGCGCCCGAGGTCGACGCGCCGCGGGTGCCAGTCGTCGGCCAGGCGCAGCACGTGGGAGGTCGCGTCGACGATCTCCGCCGGCATGCCGAGCATCTTGGCGAACACGTTCTGCGAGCCGCCCGGCAGCGGGCACAGCGGCACGCCCGAGCCGGCCAGGCCGTTGGCGACCTCGTTGAGCGTTCCGTCGCCGCCGAGCGTCACGACGACGTCGTAGTCCTCGGCGACGGCCATCCGCCCGAGCTCGGTCGCGTGCCCGCGCGCCGCCGTGTCGAGCGCGGTGACCTCGTAGCGGCTCTGCAGCGCGGCCAGCACGAGCGCGCGCAGGCGCTCGTCGACGGAGGTCGCGAACGGATTGACGATGACGAGCATGCGCCGCCGCAGCGCCGGGGCCTCGAGCAGGGCGGCGTCCGAGGCCGCGGCGCTCCGGGCGCTAGAGGAAGCCACGCTTGCGGAACATCCAGACCATGCCGCCGAGGATGACGACCATCGCGGCGATGATGATCCAGAAGCCGCTGATCGTCATCTCGCCGGGGACACGGACGTTCATGCCGAAGATGCTCGCGATCAGCGTCAGCGGGAGCATCACGACGCTGAACGCCGTCAGGACGCGCAGGATGTCGTTGAGCTGGTGGGAGAGGACCGACTCGTTCGTGTCCTCTAGCGCGTCG
>DATCDC010000069.1:0-18812 GCA_036510915.1 Solirubrobacteraceae bacterium
CTCCTCACCGCAGCGCCTCGCAGCGATCCGCACCCAGCTCGCGGAGCTCGAGACCTTCCTCGACCCCGACGCGCTCGGCGCGCGCGTCAGCGAGCTCGAGGGCCGTATGGGCGCGCCCGGCTTCTGGGACGACCAGGAGCAGGCGGCCAGGGTCAGCGCGGAGCACTCGCGCGCGAGCCGGCGGCTGGAACTGTGGACGACGCTCGCGAGCGACGTCGAGGACCTGGAGGCCATGACGGAGCTCGCCGACGAGGATCCCTCGCTCGCCGAGGAGGTCGACCAGCAGTTCGCCGGGATCGAGACGCGGCTGGCGACGCTCGAGGAGCAGCGGCTCTTCTCCGGGCGCTACGACGCCGGCGACGCGCTCGTGACGGTCAATGCCGGGGCGGGCGGGACCGACGCCCAGGACTGGGCCGAGATGGTGCTGCGCATGCTGATGCGCTGGTCCGAGCGGCGCGGCTTCGACGTCGAGCTGCTCGAGGTCAGCCCGGGGGAGGAGGCCGGCATCAAGTCCGCCACCTTCCGTGCCTCGGGCGACAACGCCTACGGCCTGTTCGGCGCCGAGAAGGGCGTCCACCGCCTGGTGCGCCTGTCGCCGTTCGACTCCGCCAACCGGCGCCAGACGTCGTTCGCCGGCGTTGAGGTCGCGCCGGTCGTCGACGACGTCGGCGACATCGTGATCGACGACGACGACCTGCAGATCGACACCTACCGTGCCTCCGGCGCCGGGGGCCAGCACGTCAACAAGACCGACTCGGCGGTGCGGATCACCCACCGCCCGAGCGGGATCGTCGTGCAGTGTCAGAACGAGCGCTCGCAGTCGGCGAACAAGGACACCGCGATGAAGATGCTGCGCGCCAAGCTGCTCGAGGCCGAGGAGCGACGCCGGCGCGTGGAGATCGCCAAGGAGCGCGGGGAGGCCCAGGACGTGAACTTCGGCTCGCAGATCCGCTCGTACGTGCTGCACCCGTACACGATGGTCAAGGACCACCGCACGAACTTCGAGATGGGCGACGCCCAGCGCGTGCTGGACGGCGACCTCGACGGCTTCGTCCGCGCCGAGCTGCTGCGCGCCGCGGGGACCGCGGCATGAGCGCCGACGAGGAGCAGCTCGACACCGAGCAGCCGACCGCGCCCTACCTGGACGCGATCGTCGGCTTCGGCTTCCGCGGGCCCGGGCGCTTCAACGTCCCCGGCCACAAGGGCGGCCAGGGCGCCGACCCCGGACTGCGCCAGGCGATCGGCGACGACGCGCTGATGCTCGACGTCCCGGCCGACATCCACGGCGTCGACATCGGCGTGTACCCCTCGCCCTACCAGCGCGCCGAGCGGCTCGCCGCCGAGGCCTACGGCGCGAAGCGCTCGTGGTTCCTGACGAACGGCGCGACGCAGGGCAACCACGCGCTCTGCCTCGCGCTCGCGCCGCTCGGGACGCGGGTCGTCGCCCAGCGCAACTCGCATGCCTCGGTCGTCGACGGGCTCGTGCTCAGCGGCGGCATCCCGTCGTTCGTGCACCCCGAGTACGACGCCGAGCGCGGGACGGCGCACGGCGTCACGCCGGAGGCGCTCGCCGCTGTCCTCGCCGCCACCCCGGACGCGCGCGCGGCGTTCATCGTCTCGCCGACGTACTACGGGATGGCCGCCGACGTCGAGGCCTGCGCGCGCGTCGCGCATGACGCAGGCGTCGCGCTGATCGTCGACCAGAGCTGGGGCGCGCACTTCGGCTTCCACCCCGACCTGCCGCCGAGCGCGCTGCACTGCGGGGCGGACGCGGTGCTGACGAGCACGCACAAGCTCGCCGGGTCGCTCACGCAGAGCGCGATCCTGCACCTGGGCGACAGCGACCGCGTCGACGAGGCGCGCCTGGCGCGCGCGATGCGCATCACGCGCTCGACGAGCCCGAACTCGCTGCTGCTCGCATCGCTGGACGCCGCGCGCCGCCAGCTCGCCGTCCACGGCGAGCAGCTGCTGCACGAGACGCTCCAGGCGCTGCCCGTCGCGCGCGACAAGCTGCGCTCGATCGAGGGCGTCGGGCTGCTCGACGACGCGCTCGTCGGCCAGCCGGGGATCGCCGCCTACGACCCGCTGCGCGTCGTCCTGGACGTGCGCGGCACGGGCCGCACGGGCCTGGAGCTGCGCGACCGCCTGCGCCAGAGCTACGACGACCACATCGAGCTCGCGACCCAGTCGACGATGGTCTTCATCATCGGGATGGGGGAGACCGAGGCGACGCTGCTGCGCATGGCCGGCGACGTCGAGGAGGTCGTCGAGCGCATGCGCCGCCCGGGTGTGCAGACGCAGCCGATCCTCGCGCCCGTCGAGCCGCCCGTGATGGCCGTGCCGCCGCGCGAGGCCTTCCTCGGCGTCGCCGAGCTGGTCGCCGTCGAGGACGCCGTCGGGCGGATCTCGTGCGAGTCGATCGCCGGCTACCCGCCGGGGATCCCGGCGATCCTGCCGGGCGAGCGGATGACCGCCGAGATCTCACGCTACCTGCGCGAGACGCTCGACTCCGGCGGGCGCCTGCACGGGTCCAGCGACCCGGACTTCCGCTCGATCCACGTGCTGCGCGAGAGCTAGAAGACCGGCGCTCCGCGCCGCCGCTCAGGGACGCCCGGGCGGGGGTGGGAGCAGCCCCGCCTGCATCGCCATTCCCAGGTCGTCGCGCACGGCCCAGTGCTCCAGCGCCCGCCCGTCGTCGGCGAAGCGCATGAGGTGCATGTGCTTCACGGCGAACGGCTTGTGGGTCGCCGGCATGCCGGGCGGGAGCCCGCCCTCGTGGGTCCCGCGCATGGTGACGTACGCGACCGCGAAGTCGCCGTCGACCAGGATGCGGTGCACCTCGTAGGACATGTCCTCGCCGAAGCAGGAGCGCAGCCACTGGCTGGTCGCCAGCGCGCCTTCGGGGCCGCGGCTGCGTTCCGGATTGGCTTCGTGGTTGAAGAAGTCCGGATGAACGAGCTGCTCGGCCAGGTCGCCCTCGCCACCGGCCATCAGCCGCACCAGTGTGTCCTGGACGTTCTGCCGGAGCGTGGCCGCGTCAGCCATGGGCCGACTCTACACCGCAGGAATCAGTCCTCGCGAACGCGGATCACGGGCTTGCCGAAGACGCGGCGCTCGGCGAAGTCCTGCAGCGCGCGGGCGCCCTCCTCGAGCGAATAGATCGCGCCGACGACGGGATCGAGCGCGCCCCGGCGCCACCAGCGGATGAGGTCGTCGTGGGCGGCGGCCGGGAACTCCTGGTCGAACGGCAGCGAGCCGCCGTAGTTCACGCCGACGACGTCGATGCTGCGCAGCAGCAGCCGGTTGACCGAGAGCTTGGGGATCGTGCCGCCGGCGAAGCCGACCACCAGGAGCCGCCCGCCGGGGGCCATGCACTTGAGGCTCAGGTCGAAGCGCTCGCCGCCGACCGGGTCGACGACGAGGTCCACGCCGACGCCGCCCGTCGCCTCGCGCACGCGCGCCACCCAGTCCTCGCCCGGGTCGACGACGAGGTCGGCGCCCGCGTCGAGCGCGACGCGCTGCTTGTGCTCGCCGCCCGCGACCGCGATCACCGTTCCCGCGCCGGCGGCCTTGGCGACCTGGATCGACGCCGTCCCGACGCCGCCGGCCGCGCCGTGCACGAGCACGGACTCGCCGGGCGCCAGTCGCCCGCGCCGCACGAGGCCCAGGTGCGCCGTCTGGTGGTTGACGACGAAGCCGGCGGCGACGTCGTAGGTCATCTCGTCGGGGATGCGGAAGGTCAGGAACGCGGGCGCTGCGGCGACCTCCGCGAACGCCCCGAACGGCAGCGTGGCGGCGACGCGGTCGCCCGGCTTGACGCCCGCCTCCGGCGGCGCGCTGCGCACCACCCCCGCCGCCTCGATGCCGGGGACGAACGGCAGCTGCGGGCGGATCTGGTAGTCGCCCCTGGTCACGAGCATGTCGACGAACCCGACGCCGGCGGCGTGGACGTCGAAGACGACGAGCCCCTCGCCGCCCTCGGGCTCCGGGACGTCCTCGACCTTCAGGGCGGCGGGGCCGGTCAGCTCACGGAGCAGCAGGGCGCGCATGGGGCGTCAAGCTATCTCAGCGCCGCGAGCACCGCGTCCGCGTCCGCCTCGCGGTTGTAGAGGTGGAACGCGAAGCGTGCGCGGCCGTCGCGGATCGCGAAGCGCACGCCGGCGGCGCGCAGGCGCGCCACCTGCGCGTCGCTCACCGCGACCGACACGACCGCGGATGCGCTCGGGGACAGGCCGAGCACCTCGCGCACCGCGTCGGCCAGGCCGACGTCGTGGGCGTTGATCGCCGCGACGCCGATGTCGCTGACGAGCTCGAGCGCCGGCACCGTCCCGACCCAGGCCAGCCACGCGGGGGAGAGGTTGAAGCGCCGCGCGTCGCCGGCCAGCCGCAGCGGGCCGCCGTAGATCCCCTCGTACGGCGAGGGCGTGCCGTACCAGTTGGCGTGCACCGGGCGCAGCGTCTCCCAGTGCTCGGGCCGCACGCTGAGGAAGGCCGTGCCGCGCGGCGCCAGCAGCCACTTGTAGGCGCCGCAGACGAGGTAGTCGATCGCGCGGGCGTCGACCGGCAGCCAGCCGACGGCCTGTGTGGCGTCGACGAGCAGCCGCGCGCCACGCGCCCGTGCGGCGTCCGTCAGCGCGCCGAGGTCCGCGAGTGTGCCGTCGGAGGACTGCACGGCGCTGACGGCGACGAGGTCCGTGCCGTCGCCGACGGCGTCCACCAGCTCGTGGGGCGCCACCAGCCGCACCCGCACCTCGCTCCGCGACAGGAACGGGAACAGCACCGACGTGAACTCGCCCTCCACGCCGAGCACCTGGGCGCCGGCCGGGAGCGACGCCGCGACGAGGCCCACGAACGAGGCGACCTGGCCGCCGGTCGCGACCCATGCGGCCGGCACGCCGACGAGGCCGGCGAACAGCTCGCGCGAGCGCTCCACCGCGGCGTCGTAGCCCGGCGCGGTCGCCCGTCCGGCCTGCCAGAGGTCGATCGCGGCGCGCAGGGCGTCCACCGCTCGTGCCGGCGGCAGGCCGAGCGTGCTCGTGTCCAGGTAGCCCGCCGCGGACGGGAACTGGCCGGCGCTGAGGTCGATGCTCACGCCGACAACCGTATTCTCCGCCGGGATGGACGACCGCACCCGCCGCGAGCTCGAGGACGTCGTCGCCCGCGCGATCGCCGAGGATGTCGGCACGGGTGACCTGACCTCGCAGGCCACCGTTGCGCCGGAGCTGCGCACGCGCGCGACGATGCTCCAGAAGCAGGCCGGCGTGCTCTACGGGCTCGATGCGGCGCAGCTCGTCTTCACGACACTCGACCCGTCCGCCGCGATCGAGCGCCTCGCGCCCGAGGGCCGCTGGAGCGAGGGCGGCCCGGTGCTCGTCGTCGAGGGCTTCGCGCAGGCCGTCCTGGCCGCCGAGCGCACCGCGCTGAACCTCGTCCAGCAGCTGAGCGGCGTCGCCACCCAGACGGCCCGCTACGTGCGCGAGATCGAGGGCACCGGTGCGCGCGTGCTCGACACGCGCAAGACGACGCCGGGGCTGCGGATGCTCGAGAAGGCCGCGGTCGTCGCCGGCGGCGGGGTCAACCACCGCATCGGCCTGTGGGACCAGATGCTGATCAAGAACAACCACATCGCGATGGCCGGCGGCGTGGCGCAGGCGACGCGGCGCGCCCGCGAGGCCCACCCGCAGGTGCCGCTCGAGGTCGAGTGCCGCACCGTCGAGGAGATCGACGCGGCGCTCGGCGCCGGCGCCGTGCGCCTGCTGCTCGACAACATGAGCCCCGACGAGCTGCGCGGCGCCGTCGCGCACGTCGCGGGGCGCGCGACGCTCGAGGCGAGCGGCGGCATCACGCTGCAGACGATCCGGGCCGCCGCGAGCACCGGCGTAGACTGGGTGTCCGTGGGTGCGCTGACGCACTCGGCGCCCGCGCTGGACCTGTCGCTGAAGCTGGAGCCGCTGCCATGAAGCCGTTGTCCCTCCCGATGGCCGGGGTCGAGCATCCCGAGCCCATCGACATCGCCGCCCTGCACGAGGAGGTCCGCACGCTCGCGCGCGAGCGCGACGCCGTCATCCTGGCCCACAACTACCAGGTGCCCGAGATCCAGGACGTCGCCGACTACGTGGGCGACTCGCTCGGCCTCTCCCAGCAGGCCGCGAGGGTCGACAACCCCGTGATCGCCTTCTGCGGCGTGCACTTCATGGCCGAGACGGCGTCGATCCTGTGCCCGGACAAGAGCGTGCTGCTCCCGGACCTCGACGCGGGCTGCTCGCTGGCCGACTCGATCACGCCGGAGGAGCTCGCCACGTGGCAGGCCGGGCACCCTGGCGCGCAGACCGTCATGTACGTCAACACGACGGCCGAGATCAAGGCGCTGACCGACTACTGCTGCACCTCGTCGAACGCCGTCAAGGTCGTCGAGCACATCCTGCGCGAGCACGGCCCCGACACCGAGATCCTCTTCGGGCCCGACATGTTCCTCGGCGCCTACGTCGAGAAGACGACCGGGCACCGCAACATGCACGTCTGGAGCGGCGAGTGCCACGTGCATGCCGGCATCCGGCCGGCCGACATCACGCGCGTGCGCGACGAGCATCCGGGCTCGGACTTCCTGATCCACCCGGAGTGCGGGTGCGTCACCTCGGTGATGGAGTACGTCGCCGCCGGCGACGTCGACGCCGCGGGCGTGCACATGCTCTCGACCGGCGGCATGCTCACCTACGCCGAGCACGCCGAGCGCGAGCACCGCGGCGAGACCGTGATCGTGGCGACCGAGACGGGGATGCTCTACCCGATGCGCCAGGCGGCCCCGGACGTCACCTTCGTCGCGGCCAACGAGGCCGCCACCTGCCGCTACATGAAGATGATCACGCTGCCGAAGCTGCGCGACACGCTGCGCGACATGGTCAACGAGGTCAAGGTCCCTGAGGACATCGCCGCCCGCGCGCGCATCCCGATCGAACGCATGGTCTCGATCAACGCCTGATCGGACGCGGCGGACGCCCCGCCCGGTGGGGGCGGCAGTCCATGCCGCCCCCACCGGCCCGGGCGCCTCTTTGGGGGGATGAGTTCTCGGTTCTCCGTCCAACCGGGGAGACTCGCCGGGTGGCCCTGAGCTGAGAAATGGCGCCCGGCGAGGGGTCGGGGTTCAGACAACCCCGACCGCAGAACGTCACGGCGTGATGTCGGTGGCGGCCGGGTTGGGGCTCGGGCCGGCGCTCGGGGCGGCGCTCGGGGCGGCGCTCGCGTCAGCCGAGGTGTCGGCCGGATCGTCCGGGCCGTTCGCGATCGCCGCGTCGGCCTGCTCCTCCGGCGTGTCCGGCGGGATGTACTGGTCGGGCACGCCGTCGGGGCCGATCGCCTGCTCACCGGCCGCGAGATCCGGGGGGTCCTCCTGGACGGCGATGTAGTCGTCGTCCACGACCGGAGGGGCCGCCTTCGCCGGCGCGGGCGCCGAGGCCGGGGCGAGGAACGTCGTCGGCGTCGCCGTGTGGGCGGTGGCACCTGCGTCGGGCGCACTCGCGGGCGTCGCGGGCTGCGCCGGAGCGCCCGCGGGGGCCGGGCTGGGCGCCGGGCGGGCGTCGGCGACGAGCGTGCGCCGCTGCGGCACGGCCGGGGTCGCGCGCTGCACCGCCAGGCGCAGGACCGGGGGCGCGAGCGGCGCCGCGCTGCGGGGCGCCGCCACGCCGCTGCGGCGGGTCGTCGCCGGGGCGCTGAGCACGAGCGCCGTGGCGGCGTGGCGCGCATGGTGCGAGGACTGGTGCTGGACGGCTTCGACCGCCGAGGGTCCGGCGGTGGCCGCGACGCCCGCGGCGGCGATCAGCGCGGCCGCCTTGAAGGTGCCACCGGCGATCAGCCCCGCGCCCGCGCCGGCCCCGCCCAGCTCGGCGGCGCGGCCACCGCCGGCGAGCCAGTGCGCGAGCGGCCAGGGGATCAGCGCGGTCGCCGCGGTGCGCACGGTGGAGCGCGCGCGGTGGATCAGCATCCGCACCGCGCCCTCGCTGACGCCGAGCTCGCGGCTGATGTCGCGATGGCGGCGGCCCTGCACGCAGACGGCCAGGAGCGCCGTGCGCTGCTGGGCCGGGAGCGCGGCGATCTCGTCGAGCGCGGCGCGCACGGTCTCGCGGTGCTCGACCTGGTCCTGCAGGTCGAGGTCGCGGGCGGGCGCCCCGTCGAACAGCGGCAGGTCCGAGGCGCTCGAGCGCTTCAGCGCGTTGATGGCGCCGTTGTGCACGACGCGGTACAGCCAGGCGCGCGGGTCGCGGATCTCGGCGCCCTCCTGCAGCTGCTTCCAGGCGCCCATCAGCGCCGCCTGCACGACGTCCTCGGCGCGCGAATCGCCGACCATCCGGCGGGCGTAGCCCATCAGCGGGCGCCGGTAGCGCTCGACGATCGCCTCGAAAGCGCGCTCGCTGCCGGCAGCGGCGAGGCGTGCGAGACGCTCGTCGCTCTGGGCGCGAAGCATGACTGTGGGCATCTGCGGGCTCAAGGCGGGTTCCCGGGTGGGACAACCGTAGACCGAAAACGTCACGCGTGCATCATGAATCCAGTGGACCGGAAAGACGACCGAGGCGCCCCGGAGGGCGCCTCGGCGTTGCGATGACACGGCGGCACGTGGTCGCCGGCGCGACATCCCGTCGCGCCGACCACCACGTCGGGTGGATCAGTGCGCCGTCACGGCGGTGGTGGGGAGCGCCGGCGTCGTCGGCGGGTTCACCACGATCTTGACCTCGCCCCACACGTTGCCGGTCGAGGTGAGCTTCAGCGCGGCCTCGTGGACCACGGCGCCGGGGACGAGCACGGTGGCGGGGTCGCAGGCGGCCTGCCCGTGGTTCCCGTCGCCCTCGTTGTCGTCGCCGCCACCGTGGTGGTCGCCCGTGCCCTGCGCGGGCGGGGTCGTCGGCGTCGCGCCCGGGTTCATGAGCGTGGGCGGGTTCGACGTGCTGTCGTCACCGGACTCGCTCTCGCCGGAGCCGCCGTGGCTCGCCGTCACCGCGAGGTGCGGCGGGTTGGCCGCGGCGTCGTCGTCCTCGGTCTCCGTCTGGGCCGTGTTGCCGCAGCGCAGCTCGGTCGTCGCGTCGACGGTGCCGCTGACGTTCGTGCCGCCGAAGCCCGCGATCGTCAGCACGCCGTTCGTGAACGACACGACGGTGCCGGCGTTCTGCTGGCCGTCCGGGATGCCGTCGCCGTTGCTGTCGGCCTTCTTGGGGTCGGTCGCCGCGACGAACTCGGCCGCGTTGCTGAGGCCGTCGTGGTCGGGGTCGCGGTTGGCCTGGTTGACGTTGAGGCTCAGGTGGTTGGCCTTCTCCCACGCGTCGGGGAGCCCGTCGTGGTTGCGATCGGCGATGCGCGCGTGGTGCCGCGCCTTGGCGTGACGCTGATGCTTCGCCAGCGCGGTGCCCGGCAGAGCGAAGAGGAGGATCGCCACGAGGGCGAAGAAGGTGATGCGGATCGTGCTGCGGGACATGCGATGAACGCTCCTTGTCCTTGGGGGGTCACGTCGTGTGACAGCGACGTCGGGGAGATGTGACGGTCGGATCGGACAGACGTCCAGATCGGGCGTCAGTGGTCGGTGCCCGGGGGCGCGGGATCTGGAGTGCCGGAGCCTCCGTGCGAGCCGCCGGAGTCGGGGCTGCCCGGCGTGCCGTCGCCCGACCCGCTCGGCGTCGTGGCCGACCCGCCGGGGGCATCGCCGGTGTCGCCGGGGGTCGTCGCGGAGCCGGAGGTGCCGCCGTGCTGGGTGGTGGAGTCGCCGGAGCCCGACCGGTGCGAGTCGCCGCTTCCGTCGCCGCCGGCGACGGTGGTCGTGTTCTCGCCGGAGCCGTTCCCGGACGTCGACGGCGCGCCGTGGTCGCCGCCGGCGCCGTCGTGCCGGCCCGAGCCGGAGGTCGTCGACGAGCGGTGCTCGCCGCCGCCCGAGGCGTTCGAGTCCGAGCCGTGGCGCGAGCCCGGCGAGGGCGCGGTCGGCGTCACGACGGCCGGCGTCGAGCCCGAGCTCGAGTCGCCCGCCCCGGTGGTGAAGCTCAGCGCGGTCCGGTGACCGCCGCGGTGGCGGCCGCCGCCGGCGCCGCTCGTACGCAGCGCCGCGGGGGAGGCGGCGCCCGGGGCCGTGCCGACGGGGGCGCTGCCCGTGCCGGCGGCTGCGGCGCGCGCGCCGTGCACGATCCCGCCGCCGGTCGCCGCTGCCTGCGAAGCCCGGTGACGGTGGCTGTGGCGGTGGACGGCGTGCTCGACCTGCGGGGCGCCCGCGGCGATCACGCCGACCGTCGCGACGACCGCGCCGGTCTTGATCACGGCGCCGCCGGCGATGCCCGCCGTCCCGGCGGTTCCGGCGACGGCCTCGGCGATCCGCGAGGTCATCGAGTCCTGGTGGTGTGAGCCGGCGTGCGCCAGCCATGCGGCGGCGGGCCACGGGGTGACGGCCGTCGCGGCGGCGCGCAGCGAGACGCGCGCGCGGCGCACGAGCTGGCGCACGGCCGTGTCGGTCAGCCCGAGCTCCGCGGCGACGTCGGCGTGGGCGCGGCCGTCGACGGCGACGGCGACGAGCGCGGCGCGCTGGCGGTCGGGCAGCTGGGCGATGCCGTCGAGGGTGCGGCGCATGTCGTCGCGCGCCTCGACCTCGGCCTCCGGGCCGGGTCCGGCAGCGGACATGTCGATCAGCGGGGCGTCGTCGCCCCCGGGACGCTTCATGGCGTTCAGGGCTCCGTTGTGGACGATCCGGTAGAGCCATGGCCGCAGATCGCGGACCTCGACGCCCTCGCCCAGCGCGCTCCACGCGCTGACGAACGCGGCCTGCACGACGTCCTCCGCCCGGCCCTCGGACAGGAACCGGCGCGCGTACCGCATCAGCGGGCGCCGGTAGCGGTCGACGATCGCCTCGAAGGCACGGTCGTGCCCGGCGGTCGTCAACTTGACGAGCCGGTCGTCCGACTGCGTTCGCAGGAGGGTGATCGAGACGTGAGGAGTCACAGGTGCTCCAGCCCTATCGACAACGGTAGGGCCCGAACGTGACGGTCCGGCGAAAACTCGACGGATCGGGTCCGCGCCCTGCCGTCCGGCGCGCTCCTGACGCCGTTCGGCGCAGGCGACCGGCGTCAGGCGACGCGCAGGCCGCGCTCGGCCGCCCAGCGCACGACCGCCAGCGACGCGCGCCTGCGGTCGAACTCGAGCTGCGTGTAGCAGTGGACCTCGGCCGGGGCGCCCATCTCAAGGGCGTCCCAGAGCCTCCCGGCCTGGTGGACGCGCTCGAGCCACGGGACGCCGTCGAAGCCCTCGGAGACGAGGACCACGACGAACTCCGGCCCGCGCTCGCGCTGGGGCATGACGCCGCGCGCGTCGTCCACGCGCGCGCCGCCGACGATCAGCTCCTCCAGCGGCCAGCGATCCGCGACCCGCTGCGCGTAGCGCTGCAGCTCACGCTCGTTCAGGCCGTCGGCGACCAGCACACGGCCATCGTACGCCGGGGTCCGGCGCCGTGCCAGCGGGGAGAACTACTGGAACTCGCCGGCGCTGTGCGGGCCGACGACGGCGACCGCGAGCCGCTCGGGGTCGACCCGGCGCGCGGCCTGCACGACGGCGTCGAAGGTCACCGCGTCGAGCTCGCCGATCGCGGCATCGGGGTCGATCCCCTCGTGATGGACGATCGCGCGCCGTGCCGCGTGGCCGGCGACCGCGTTGGTGTTCTCGAACGCCAGCACCCGGCGCCCCGCCGCGTAGGCGCGTGCCCGCTCGACCTCGTCCTCGGTCGGGCCGTCGGCGGCGAGCTCGGCGACGATCTCGCGCATCCGCGTGAACGCCTCGACGGCCTTGCCCGACTCCAGCCCGGCGCCCATCAGCAGTGCGCCGTGGTCGGCGGCGAAGTGGTCCGTCGCGAAGACCGAGTAGGCCAGCCCGCGCTGCTCGCGGATCTCGTCGAACAGGCGCGAGCCCATCGAGCCGCCGAGCAGGACGGAGTAGATCGAGAACGCCGCGCGCTCGGCGGCGTCGCCGGCGTCGACCTGCGGGCGGTAGAGCATCCGCAGGTGCGACTGGTTGGAGTCGCGCTCCTCGACCAGGACCTCGTCGCGCGGGTCGGAGGCGCGCTCGGCGCCCGCGGGCTCGGCCAGGTCCGGGAAGCGGCCGAAGAGCTCGTCGGCCGCGCCGTCGGCCGGCACGTGGTCGAGGTTCCCGACGATGAACGCCCCGCCGGCCCGGCCGGACCAGCGGCGGTCGCGGAAGGCCATGATCGCCTCGCGCGAGAACGTCCGCAGGTGCTCCTCGGGGCCCAGGACGGTGCGCCCGAGCGGGTGCTCGCCGTAGCCGGCGCGCTCGATCAGCTCGCCGGCGACGGCGGCCGGCTGGTCCTTGTAGCGCTGGATCTCCTGGATCACGACGCCGCGCTCCTTGTCGAGCTCCGCGCGGTCGACGCGCGGGCGCCCGACGAAGTCCGTCAGCAGCTCCATCGCCGGCATCGCCGACTCGGCGCGGACGGTGATGTGGAAGGCGACGAGGTCGTGGCTCGTGTACGCGTTCAGCGAGCCGCCCATGCGCTCGGCCGTCTCGTTGACCTTGCGGTAGTCGTCGTAGATCTCGCCGCCCTTGAACACGAGATGCTCGAGGAAGTGGGCCATCCCGTTCTCCTCGGCGCGCTCGGTGCGCGCGCCGGCGTCGAACGCGACGAGGATCGTCGTCGCCCGCGTCCCGGGGATCGCGATCCGGTGGATGGGGAGCCCGTTGGCGGCGGTGCTGGTGGTGATCTCGGCCATGTCGCTCTCGACGATACCGGTCGGGTTCGGCGGGCCCGGCGGGGCGCTGCGGCGGGGCGGGCGCGGCCGCAATCCGCCGTGCAACCGGCAGGGATTCGGCCCCTCCATGGCTAACCTCGGACAGAGCATGGCTGCCACTGAGAGAGAACTGCGCGTTCGCGACACCGAGGCCGCGCAGCGCGCGGCGGACCCGCGCGCCCCGATCGCCCGTCCCGGCGATCCGGCCAACGCGATCGAGTTCCGCGCCGTCAACAAGGCCTACGACGTCAGCAAGGCGGGCCTGCACGACGCGACCTTCGCGGTGCGCCGCGGCGAGTTCCTGTTCCTCGTCGGTCAGACCGGCTCGGGCAAGTCCACGCTGATGAAGCTGCTGATCAAGGAGCTCGAGCCGGACTCGGGGCGGATCCTCGTCGCCGGACGCGACCTCAGCGAGCTGACGCACAAGCAGCTGCCGTTCTACCGCCGCAACCTCGGCGTCGTCTTCCAGGACTTCAAGCTGCTGCCCAACCGCACGGTGCACGACAACGTCGCCTACGCACTGCAGGTCACCGGCAGCAAGCGCAAGGAGATCCGCGCCAAGGTGCCGGACATCCTGCGCCTCACCGGCCTCTCGACGAAGCTCCACCACTACCCCGACCAGCTCTCCGGCGGCGAGCAGCAGCGCGTGAGCATCGCGCGCGCGTTCGTCAACCACCCGCCGCTGCTGCTGGCCGACGAGCCCACCGGCAACCTCGACCCCGAGACCTCGGTGGGCATCATGCAGCTGCTCTACCGGATCAACCGCACGGGGACGACGGTCGTCGTCGCGACGCACGACAACACGATGGTCGACCGCATGCGCCGCCGCGTGATCGAGCTCGACGCCGGGCGGATCGTGCGCGACGAGCTCGGCGGGCGCTACGCCCAGGCCGACATGAGCACCGCCGAGTTCGGTGCGCTGCTCAGCGAGCCCGCGCCGGAGCCGCACCGCGGCGAGCCGGCGCCGCTCGACGACTTCGACGACGCCTTCCGCGACTGATGAAGCTCGGGTTCTTCCTCCGCGAGGCGATGCAGAGCATCCGCCGCAACGCCGTGCCGAGCTTCGCCGCCCTGGCCTCGGTGCTCGTGACGCTGCTCGTGCTCGGCGTCTTCATCCCGATCGTCCAGGCGACGACCGGCGCCGCCAACGACGTGCGCGGCCGCGTCCTCGTCAACGTCTATCTCAAGACGGACGCCGGCCCGGCGGACGTGGGGCGCGTGCAGGCCGTCCTGGCGAAGACGCCGCACGTCAAGAAGGCCGTCTTCGTCAGCAAGGCGCAGGCCTACGCCCAGGAGAAGGCCAAGAACCCCGAGGCCTACCAGCTGCTCGGCTCCAACCCGCTGCCCGACACGTTCCGCGTGACGCCCGACAGCCCGGACAACGCCCTGCAGCTCGTCTCCGCGCTCCAGCCGCAGACGCCCGGCGGCGGCACGACGGTCGCCGACCCCGCGATCGACAGCGTCAAGTCCTCCAAGGACGACACGCAGAAGATCCTCACGGCGACGAAGGTCGTGAAGCTCACGACCGGGCTGCTCGCGGTGCTGCTGATCGTCGCGTCGATCCTGCTGATCTCGAACACGATCCGCCTGTCGGTGTTCTCGCGCCGGCGCGAGATCCAGGTGATGAAGCTCGTCGGGGCGACCGACGGGTTCATCCGCTGGCCGTTCGTGCTCGAGGCGATCATCCTCGGTGCCATGGGCGGCGTGCTCGCGATCCTGCTGCTCGGCGTGATGAAGATCGCGCTCGTCGACCCGCTCGTCAGCGACTTCGCGCTGCTCTCCTCGCCCAGCACGATCGGCTTCGGGGCGCTGATCGCCGTGCTCCTGGGCACCGGGATCGCGGTCAGCGCGCTCGGCTCGACGATCTCGCTGCGCCGCTTCCTGCAGGTCTAGGCGCACGAGCGGGGTCTCCGCGGCCGCCGGAGGCCTACCCTTGACGGGCGGCCTCGGCCGCTCCCCCAACGATGCCCGCCCGCCGCACCCGCCCTCTCGTCCTCGTGATCCTCGCCGCCCTGGTGGGCGGCCTGGCGCTGATCGCGCTCGGCGTGTGGCTCGGCGCGCGGCACCCGAGCGCCCTGCCCGGCCCGGTCGAGCGCGCGCTCGTGGGCCCGCGGTCGGACCGCGTCGTCGAGGAGGCGCTCGATCAGGTCGGGAGCACCTACTACCGCAAGATCCCGCGCAGCCAGCTGCGCGACGACGCCATCGCGGGGATCGTGGCCAAGCTGCAGGACCGCTTCTCGAACTACTTCACGCCCGCCGAGTACAAGCACTTCAAGGACCAGCAGGACAGCAGCTTCACGGGCGTCGGCATCACCGTGTCCCCGGACCCGCGCGGGCTGCGCGTGCAGAAGGTCTTCGACGGCTCGCCCGCCAAGCGCGCCGGAATCGTCGCCGGCGACGTCATCACCGCCTCCAACGGGCACTCGCTCAAGGGCCTGAACACCGACAGGGCGTCGACGCTCATCAAGGGCCCCGCCGGGTCGGACGTCCAGCTGACCTTCGACCACGCCGGCAAGTCGCGCACCGAGACGCTGACCCGCAGCGCGATCTCGGTGCCCGTCGTCGCCTCGACACTGCGCGAGGTCTGCGGCAAGAAGGTCGGCGTCGTGGCGCTGTCGCAGTTCAGCTCCGGCGCGCACGCGGAGGTCTACGCGGCGCTGCAGCGCCTCAAGGCCCGTGGGGCGCAGGCATTCGTCTTCGACCTGCGTGAGAACGGCGGCGGCCTCGTCGACGAGGCGCAGCTGATCGCCAGCGCGTTCCTGCCGGACGGCAAGATCGTGACGACGCGCGGGCGCAACGTCCCGTCGCGGACGCTGAATGCGACCGGCCAGCCGATCGTGCCCAAGGCGCCGCTCGTGGTCCTGGTCGACCGCGGGACGGCGTCGGCCTCGGAGATCGTCGCCGGCGCGCTGCAGGATCGCGGCCGGGCGAAGCTCGTCGGTACCCGGACGTTCGGCAAGGGCGTCTTCCAGGAGGTGATCGAGCTCTCCAACGGCGGCGCGCTCGACATCACCGCCGGCCAGTACTTCACCCCGAACGGCCGCAACCTCGGCGGCCGTGGGGTCGTCCAGGGCAGGGATGTCAGCCGCGGCGTCGGCCTCAGGCCCGACATCGCCGTGGCGACGAACTTCCGCTCGAAGACCGACGAGCAGCTGCGCACCGGCCTGGATGCCGTCGCCGGCTGCGCACGCGCCGCGCGGAGCGCCGCCGGGTGAGCCCGCGCCGCTCCGGCGGCGGCCGCCGCGGGCAGGGGCGCGGTACGCGCCCGGCCGAGCGCGAGCGCGCGCAGCCCGGCCCGTCCTCCCGCAACGAGCGCCCGGAGGGCATGCCGACGGTCGTGCTCCTGAGCGGCCGCGGGAAGTACCTGACGGGCGAGCGGTTCTTCGAGCGCGGCGGCGGCCGCGTCACGATCGGCCAGGCCCCGCGCGAGGCGCAGGCGGGGCGGCTCGCGCTCGTCGCGCCGGCCCTGCGCGGCGGCCGCGCGAAGGTGCTGCGCGTCCTCGGGCGCCCCGACGTCGCCCGCGACGTGCTCGAGGCGCTGATGCTCGACCGCGGGCTGCGCCGCCGGTTCCCGGCCGGGGTCAGCTCCGCCGCCTCCGAGGCGCGTGAGCACCCGGCCGCCGCCCGGGACCGCCGCGACCTGCGCGAGCTGCCGACCTTCACGATCGACCCGGCGACCGCCCGCGACTTCGACGACGCGATCTCGGCCGAGGATCTCGGCGGTGGCCGGATCCGTGCCTGGGTCCACATCGCCGACGTCAGCGCGTACGTGCGCCCCGGCGAGGCGATCGACCGCGAGGCCTACCGCCGCGGGACCAGCGTCTACCTCCCCGGCCTCGTCGAGCCGATGCTGCCCGAGGCGCTCTCCAACGACGTCTGTTCGCTCGTGCCGGGCGCCGACCGCCTCGCCGTGACCGCGGAGCTGGAGTTCGACGGCGCGCGGACCGTGAAGGCGAGCTTCCACCGCTCGGTGATCCGCTCGGACGCGCGCCTGGACTACGACCAGGTCGACCGCATCTTCGACGGGGCCGAGCAGGCGGGCGCGTCGTGGGCCGCCTCGCTGACCGCCGCGCGCCGCGTGGCGGCCGTGCTCGACGCGGAGCGCCGGCGCGGCGGGCAGGCGCTCTCGATCGAATCGGTCGAGCCGGAGTTCGCCTTCGACAACTCCGGGCACGTGACGAGCGCGGCGGGGAGCGTCCAGACCGAGTCCCACCGCGTGATCGAGCACCTCATGATCGCCGCCAACGAGGCGGTCGCGACACTGCTCGACGAGCGCGGCGTCCCGACGCTCTTCCGCGTCCACGAGCGGCCCGACCCCGTCGCCGTCGATCGCCTCCTGGCCCAGCTCGCCTCGCTCGACGTCCCGACGCCCCCGGCACCGGAGCGCATGTCCGGCACGCAGGCGGCGGAGATCGTCGCGGAGGCCTCCGTCCTGGTCGACGAGCACGTCCAGCGCACCGGCCGCGGGCGCACGGCGCTCACCTACCTCGTGCTGCGCTCGCTCAAGCAGGCGCGCTATGCGCCGCAGAACCTCGGCCATGCCGGCCTGGGCCTGACGCACTACTGCCACTTCACCTCGCCGATCCGCCGCTACCCGGACCTCATCTGCCACCGCGCGATCCTGTCGGCCGTCGGTGGCGGCGAGGACGCGCCGCAGGCGGGCGCGCTGGAGGAGGGCGGCGTCTGGTGCAGCGCACGCGAGCGCGAGGCGATGGCGATCGAGCGCGCGGCGGACAACGTGGCACGCTGCTTCCTGCTCGAGCGGCGCCTGTTCGAGGAGGGCTGGGACGCCGCCGAGTTCGAGGGCGAGATCACCGGCATGGTCGGCGGCGGTGCGTTCGTCGCCTTCGGCGAGCAGGAGGACGGCACGGGCGCCTTCGAGGGGTTCCTCCCGGTACGCCGGCTGTCCGGCGAGTGGTGGGAGCTCAACGAGGAGGGCACGATCCTCGTCGGCACGCGCCACGGCGGCGCGCTGCGCATGGGCGACCCCGTGCGCGTGCGCGTCGAGCGCGTCGACACGGCACGCGGCCGTGTCGACCTCGCGCCGGCCGAGCGCCCGGACGCCGAGCACTAGTGGACCCATCCGCAAGTCCGGCGGGTTCCCGGCGGCACTTCCGGACAGATCCACTAGCGGAACGCCGCGGCGCCCGCGCGCAGCTTCGCCGTCAGCTGCGGCCCGGCCTTCTCGGTCGAGCCGCAGTCGTACGGCGGCTGGGGGTCGTACTCGATCATCAGCTGGACCGCCCGGGCGAACTCGTCGCCGGCGATCCGCCCGGCCAGCCAGAGGCCCATGTCGATCCCGGACGAGACCCCGGCGGACGTGACGACCTTCCCCGCCGGGACGACGCGCTCCCCGGTCGGCGCCGCGCCGAACCGCTCGAGCGTCTCGAGCTCGAGCCAGTGCGAGGTCGCCCGCAGGCCCTGCAGGATCCCGGCGGCGCCGAGCAGCAGCGAGCCGGTGCACACCGACGTCGTCCACGTCGAGGTCGCGTGCGCGCCGCGCAGCCAGTCGAGGATGCGCTCGTCCTCGAGGAGGTCGCGCGTCCCGATGCCGCCGGGAACCACGATGACGTCGGGTTCGGGCAGGTCCTCGAAGGCCGCCGTCGCCTCGAGCGCGAGCATGTGGTTGTCGGTGCGCACGAGGCCGGGCTCGTGCGCCAGCCACGTGACATGCGCGCCGGGCAGGCGCGAGAGCACCTCGTAGGGGCCGATCGCGTCGAGGGCGGTGAAGCGGTCGTAGATGGGGATGGCGATGTCCATGGCAGTCCGTTCTTTGTCGTCGCTCACGCGGCGAATCGGTCGCGGTAGGCACTGGGGCTGACGCCGGTGCGGCGGGCGAAGGCGCGGCGCAGCGTCTCGACGGTCCCGAAGCCGCAGGCGGCGGCGACGGCGTCGACCTGCGCGGGCGTCGTCTCGAGCAGCAGTCGCGCGCGCTCGACGCGCAGCGCCTCGACGTAGTCGCCCGGAGTGCTGCCCGTCTCGCGGCGGAACGCGCGGGCGAAGGTGCGCTCGCTCATCTGCGCGCGCCCGGCCAGTGCGGGGACGCTGAGGTTGTCG
>DATCDC010000070.1:0-14357 GCA_036510915.1 Solirubrobacteraceae bacterium
GTTCTCAGGTCGCGCCGGGATGGCGCTGGCATTCGTGCTCGGCATGGTGATCGCGACCGCGGCGACGGCGGGTGCAGCGAGCTTGATCACGGGCAAGCAGATCAAGGCAGGCTCGATCACTGCCAGGAACCTGTCACAGAGCCTCCGGGCGCAGATCGCGAAGACCGGTGCGACGGGAGCCGTGGGCCTGCAGGGTCCCAAGGGTGATGCCGGGACCAAGGGCGATACCGGGGCCAAGGGTGAGATCGGCCCAGCCGGCGCGGCGCTTGGTGCGGCGGCGCTCAGCGCGAACCCGGCGGCCATCGCGACGGCCGGCGACGTCCCGATCCTGACCGTGGCCCTGAGCCCCGGAACCTGGGTTCTCACGGCGAAGCTCACCCTGACCAACAGCGACCCAACGACTGCCGTGGATGCAGTCTGCAAGCTGACCGTGGGCTCGGACGTCAGCCGCACCGAGGTCCTCGTGCCGGCCAAGGGCGGTCGCCAGAGCCTGGCCTTCACGATGTCGCACGTCTTCACCGCCGGTGAGAAGTCGCCGGTCCTGACGTGCAACACCGGCGGGGCGACCGTCAAGCCTGACGACGCAGCGATCACCGGCGTTCAGGTGCACGAGGTCGTACAGGGTGCGTAGGAGCCCGCCCAGCGGGAACCGCTTGACCTCTGGTCCGTGCGATGACCAGCGTCCAGGGATGAGACTGCTCGGGGTCCCGTGGAAGGTGCACGCCTGCTTGGCGTTCGCGACGGCGCTGCTCGCGGTCGGCGCGAGCGCATCGGCATCGCCTGCGGTCCGCTCTGCCGCGCGGGTCCGGTCGGCGAGCGTCGGGTCGCCCGCCGGTGGCGCGCCGGGGAGGAGCACGAGCGCACACGGCCCCGACCTCTCGGTCGTCGCTCTGTCGAATCCGCCCGCGCAGGTGGCGCAGGGATCTGCGTTCTCGGAGCGTTTCAGCGAGCGCAATGTCGGGGGCGGGCGTGCCGGCGCGTCGACGACGGTGTTCTACCTGTCGGTCTCGCGGCGGGTGGGCGCCGGTGCGATCCGCCTGGGCGGCGCGAAGGCGATCAAGGCGCTGGGGCCGGGCAGCAGGATGCGCGCGGCCGTGCCGCTGACGGTGCCCGCCTCGGCGCCGGCGCGATCCTACTTCTTGATCGGCTGCGCGAACGCCCGAGGAAAGGTCAAGGATCGCAGCACGAAGAACGACTGCCGTGCGGCCGCCGGGAAGGTCACCGTGACCTTCCGCTCGCCCGGCTCGCCCGGGTCGACGGGCTCGCCCGGCAGCGGCCCGCCCTGTCTCCCGACGCGTCGGCCGACCATCACGTCGACAAGCCCCTCGTGCTTCGACGGCGACGCCGCGCAGGGGATCTTCGTCTCGGGGCTGGGTGACGATGCGAACCCCGGCACCATGGCCGCGCCGAAGCGCTCGTTGGCGGCCGGCGTCACGGCAGCAGCCGCCCAGGGCAAGGACGTGTACGTAACGCGGGGCGCATTTCCCGAGACGCTCAGCCTCGCCAAGGGCGTGAGCGTGCTCGGCGGCTACGACGCATCCTGGCAGCGGGCGCCGTCGAACATCACCAAGATCACCGGCGCCGGATCGACGGCGGCTGCCGTGATCGCCGTCGGCATCACCGCGCCGACGACGTTGCAGCTCGTGACGCTCGAACCGATCAAGCCGGTGCAGTCGGGCGCGAGCTCGTACGGGCTGCGCGGCTCCGGCAGCCCACTGCTCGTACTCGACCACGTCAAGGTCATCGCCGCTCCTGGAGTTGCAGGCGCCCCGGGTGGGGCCGGCGCTCATGGCGCGAGCGGCGGGTCGAGCGCCGACGCGACGGGCGGGTCGAGCGCCGCCGGGCATCCGGGAGGCAATGGCGGGCGCGGCGGCGAGGGCGCCTCTGGCGCTGATGGCGCATCGGGGCTGTCGCTGCAGATCAGCCCCGACCCGTTCGGCGGGTTTGGTGGTCCGGGCGGGCCGGGCGGCGCGGGCGGCGATTCGGGCTTCAAGCCCGGCGGAAGCGGATACGCCGGCGACTCGGGCCACTTCGGCGCCGGCGGCGCGGGCGGCGGATCGCGCAACACGTCCTTGAACACCGGAACATGGGCGGGTGACGCCGGCGTGCCCGGGCAGCCGGGAAGCCCGGGGCACGGTGGTGGTGGTGGCGGCGGCGGCGGCGCAGACACCTGCCTCATCGGTGCTCCACCGACGGGCGGCAACGGCGGCGGCGGCGGCGGCGGCGGGTCCGGCGGCGGCGGCGGGAACGGCGGGCGCGCAGGTGGAGGATCGTTCGGGATCTTCCTCGCGAACTCGACCGGCGCGAGGATCACCGACTCCAGCGTCGTTGCCGCCGACGGCGCCGCCGGCGGCAACGGCGGTCCAGCCGGCTACCCGGGTGCCGGCGGCTTCGGTGCCCCGGGCGGCCCCGGAAAGGATTCGTACGGCATCTGCACGGCAGCCACAGGCGCACGCGGCGGCAAGGGCGGCCTCGGCGGCCCCGGTGGCCTCGGCGGCGACGGCGGCGGCGGCGCTGGCGGCCCCAGCGTCGCGATCTACGGCATCAGCCCGTCCGCCGCCCCTGGAACCAGCGTCGGTCACAGAAAGGGCGGCGCCGGCGGGTCCGGAGGCGGCACCGCCGCCGCCACCGGCCTGGCCGCGGACTATCAATAGGCGCGCGCCGGCGTTCTCCGCGTAGTCACAAGCAGGCGCAGCCACACACACCGGCGCTCCCGCTCTGGACCGCGACCGGCCCCCTGCGTCCGGACCACTCGCGCTCCCTCGCCGAGTAGGAGGGGTACCCCCAGCGCAAACCGGGCACGCGTCCCGCCTATCGTCATACTCGATGGGTATGGCCAGGCGCATCGGCGCGAAGGGCGAGGTCGTGATCCCGAAGGACGTTCGCGATCGGGCGCACCTCCATCCAGGTGATGGGGTCGACTTCGAGCTGCGAGACGGGGCGGTCGTGCTCGCCGCGCGGCGCCGGCCGCTCGCACTCAGTGGGCGCTTCTCCAAGAGCGGGATGGCGGCGCGCATGCTCGAGGATCGCGCGCGCGAGCAGCGGTGAGCGTCTGCCTCGACTCCTGGGCGATCCTCGCCTGGCTCGACGGTGAAGACCCCGCGCTCTCTCGCGTGGAGAACGTCCTCGCTTCGCGTCCCGTCGTCAGCTGGGTCAACCTCGTCGAGGTGTACTACCGCGTCGAACGCGACCATGGCCGCAGCGCCGCCGACGAGACGCTCGCCTCGCGCGGGGCAAGCCTCGCGCCGGATCTCCCGGGCACCGCCCGGATGATCGAAGCCGCGCGCCTGAAGGCCGCTGCGTCGATCGCCCTCGGCGACTGCTTCGCACTGGCGACCGCCGCAGCGCACGGACTCCTGCTGCTCACCGGAGACCCCGAGATCCTCCAGATCGCGAACCCCCCATGCGCCCTCGAGGACCTGCGCGGCTGAGTTCGCGGGCGCCTCGAAAACCGTGTCCCGAAATATGTCCCCGACTCGGCGATTCTGACCCCACCGAGCCGGGTCGAACCCCACGAAACTTCCCGGAAACTGCGGCTTCCCGAGCTCCAGGGGGCAACTACGGAACCGAAGGTCAGAGGTTCGAATCCTCTCGGGCGCGCTGGAAACCCCGGCGGGAGCTTGGGGTTCTGCCCGCGCCGTCGACTTCTGCGGCCGCGCCTCCGGGATGGGACCGAGATCCTATGCCGCACCACAGCGACCGCGGGCCAACCCACCGCGACGCGGCCGTCCTAGGGTCCCGGCGACGTTGGCGGTGGGGCGCGATCCTCCAGATCGTGGTGTCAGCTGCGGACCGATCCCACCGGTGCGCCGCCTACGATGCGCTCGCGCCGGGCACCTTTCGAGGGTGCCAGGCGAAACCGCACCGATGTCACGCTCCGTTCTGCATGCGCGGTTCCTCGTGGTGCCGGTCATCGGACTGGCGGTCCTCGTGAGCGCCTTCCTGCCGGGCTGGGGAGGGTCGCCGGGCGCGCGCGCCGACAGCGCTGCACCGGCCCAGGTGGCGCAGGCGCCGCAGCCCTCCTGCCCCCCCGCTGGGCTGACCATGGTGCCCAACGGCCAACTGCGCATGCCGTACGGAGCCAGGACCGGCGCCACGCGACTGCTCGTGGCGGTCATGTCGGGCGGCGACGGCGACCGCGATGATTACCTCAAGCTGGGCGCGGTCGCGAACAGGGCGGGGGTCGCCGTGCTGTACCCCACCGGGCGGGCCGGCTCGATCTGGCAGATCGCCGACGCGTACGGATCCTCCGATGTCCAACTGGTCAGCGACCTGCTCGACCAGGTGCTGGCGACCGGCTGCTTCGACCCCACCCGCATCTCGATCACGGGCGTCTCGAACGGCGCGGGTTTCGCGACGCGGCTGTCCTGCAAACAGCCAAACCGCTTCGCGGCGGTCGTAGCGGTCGCCGCGGGCTACCGTGCGCTGGACCCCTGCCCTGCAACTCGTGCGTCGTTCCTGGCCATCCAGGGCGGCGCGGACACGATCGTCCCGTTCAACGGACGACCGCCTGACCACAAGGGCAACGTCCTGCGCTACACGAGCGGCTGGGCCCGCCGGGATCGGTGCTCGACGACAGCGTCGAGCTATCAGCCGCGGCGCTACGTGACGCGCTTCGACTTTGGCGGCTGCGCCGCCGGCATGAAGATCGAGGTCCTGCTGCTGCACGGCACCGACCACGGCTGGCCGGGCGCGCCGCCGCCGTTTCCGACCCGCAATCCCTCAGGCGTCGACGCCAACCTCGAGGTTGTGCGCTTCGTGCTCAGCGCGCCGCGGCCGGCGTAGTCTCCCGGACCGGATCCCCGGCAGGAGGTGCTTTGTGCCCGGTCGCTCGGGCCGGCTGCTCACGTTGGCAACGGGAATGGGAGCGGCGCTCCCGGTGATCGTCTCCGGCGCCGGTGGGACCTCGCCGCCGCGGCCCTGATCGGCCTGGTGCTCTGCCTCACGCTCGCCGCTGTCGCTGCACACACGCCGGTACGGCCGGTGCTCGCATCGACCGTCGGCTACACCCTGTGGTGGGGGTCGATGTGCGGGATGTGGGTGTGGCTGATCCTCGGATGGGCGGTGTGGATCGCCCTTTTCCCACGCGTGCGCAAGCGCGGGCGTGCATTGGCGACCGTCGCCGGGCTTGCAGCGGTCGCCGCCGCCGGCACGGCCGTGGCGGCGGGCGAGAAGCCCGACCAGCACGTCGCGCTCTACGGGCCACTCGCCCGAATCGCCGCCCGGCTGGATCGGACGATCCAGCCGGGAAGCACCGTGCGACTCGAGGGAACATTGGACAGCGCGACGCTCCCGTTCAAGCCGGCGGTGCGATTCTTCCTCGCGCGCCGCGGCGTCCGCGCGCTCTCGCGGGGCGCATACCAACGTAACGGCGGCTGGTATGAGCTCTACCGGCGTCCATACGACCGCACGCTCGAGCTGGCCGGCTGCGCAGGCGCCCCGGCCCGCGCATGTCGCTGCTGATCGTGGTGGGGTTCCGGGAGAGGGGAGCCCGCCACTCGGTGTTCCTGTGGATCTCACCGAGCGGGACGGCCCTGGCACAATCGCACGTCGCGCGACGGCATCGAGGAACTACTTCGCGTCGGGCAGGACTGCCGAGCGAGCTAACGGGCGGATCGGTGGCCGTCAGCGCGCGCGGGCGGAACACCCCCGTCGGCGACGATCGCGACACGGGCCCGCTACGCGGGTCATCCGGCTCCTCGAGCGAACCTGCGAGATGTCGGAGCGCCGCGGGGCGCGCTCGACGCCGTGGTCGCCTCCGGCGACGCCGGCACTGTCAACCGGTCACCGGCTGGAAGGGGTCGTCCTGCGGCACCTCGAGCGCTCCCGTCGTGCCGCCCATGGTGGCTGGCCGTGGCGGCGTGACGGGCCGCACCGGACGCGTCCTGCGGAGCGCGTCGAGCAGCGCGCCGCTGCCGACGATGTTCTCGTGACCGAGCGAATGCAGCCTACCCGCGGCGTCGTCCAGCCCCGCCGCGTGCCGTGCAGGATCCCCGTGCTGCGTGACCCTGATCACCTGGTAGTGCTTGCGCAGCTCGTCGCGGACGCCGGCGGGCAGCGCGGCGATCGCGCTGTCCAGCCCGGCGCTGTCGGGAACGTTCCTCGCGAGCTGCAGACCGCCCTGCAGGCGGCGCTTCTGTGTCGCGTCCTCGGCTGAGGTCAGCGGCTCGCCGAACATCAGACGGATGCCCTGGTCGAGCATCTCGTGCACGGGCGCGTAGAGGCCCATGTCGCCGTAGTAGGCGATGAAGCGGAACGACGACGCCAGGTAGCGGGTCGTCGCCGAGGCGCTCAGGACCCCGATCGCGGCGACGTTCGCCTTCAGGTTGCGGGCGATCAGGTTCAGGAAGATGTCCAGCTTGTCACGGCCTGCCAGCGGCTCGCGGCGGACCTTCATGGTCTGGCCCGCGTGCGCCGGGTCCGGGACCTCGGCCTCGGACTGGAAGTTGTTGACGCCCTCGAAGAGCACCACGGAATCGAGCGTGTGAACGCCGGACGTCGCCTCCGCGGTGGCCATCTCCGACACCCGGTTCCCGCCGGCGCTCCAGCCACCGGCGATCAGCTCCGCCGACGTGAGGGCGATGCCGGTGTCGGCCTTGAGCAGGTCCAGCGTGCGGTTGACGTAGGCCGTCGGACTGGTCGTGGCGTTGCCGAAACCTGCTGCCAGGTCCCCCTGGGGCATCACGACGAGCATCTGCCGATCGCCTTCGGCGATGCTCTCGGCGAACTGCACGTCGGACCGGTCGCGCGTCTCGTCCTCGTCGCGAACCTTGCCGGTGCCGGCGTTGAGCCGGTAGCCGATGTTGCTGAGCCCGTGGAAATGGAGCAGCACCGCCGCGGGCCTGGACTGGTCGATCGCGGTGGGAACGAAGACGACCACGCGATTGCCGCTCGCCTCACGCGTGTCCCGGCTCGCAGCCGGGTCCCGGCTGCCGCCCAGACCGGCGTCGTACAAGGGGTACCGATCGACGCCCGCGACCGGCGTGGTCTTGCCATGGTTGGGGCTGGTCGCCGACGTCCCGGGCCAGCCCACGGTGCGCAGCAGACGCCGCACGGCGGCATTCCCAACCGTACGCTGCAGCGCGAGGACGCGCCCGGCCTCGAGCGACGGCGACCGCCGCACGGCCTGCGGCCAGGATACGCCGGCCGCGGGCTTGTCCGCGGCTACGGCGACCTTGGCGCTCGGCAGCCGTTCATGTTCGCCCACCGCGCGAGCCTGGCATGCGTGACACGGTCGCGCAACCGCGTGTCATGGCGCGAAGCTGATCACCGTGCGGCCGAGTGGTCGCCCTGATCGCGACCAAGCCAGTCAGCAGGGCCGATGAAGTCGGCCGTCGCGACAAGCACGCCCTCGGGTGAGGTCAACGAGCCGTGACCTTCTTCTACCGCTGCACGCTCTGAAATCGTTGTCGGCGCGGCATGCAACGCGTCCCCACTCACGCCCCGTCGTCAGCTGGGTCAACCTCGTCGAGGTGTACCACCGCGTCGAGCGCCATCATGGCCGCAGCGCCGCCGACGAGACGCTCGCCGCGCTGCGGGCGAGCCTTGCGCCGGATCTCCCGCGCACCGCACGGATGATCGAAGCCGCGCGCCTGAAGGCCGTCGCGTCGATCGCCCTCGGGGACTGCTTCGCACTGGCGACCGCCGCAGCGCATGGACTCATGCTGCTCACCGGAGACCCCGAGATCCTCGAGTTCGCGAACCCCCCATGCGGCCTGGAGGACCTCCGCGGCTGAGTTCGTGGCCGCGGCGAAGACCGTGTGCCGAACCATGTCCCCAACTCGGCGATTCTGACCCCGCCCAACCGGGTCGAAGCCGACGAAGCTTCCCGGAAGCTGCGGCCTCCCGAGCCCAGGGGCAACCACGGAACCGAAGATCAGAGGTTCGAATCCTCTCGGGCGCGCCGGCTCCGGCATCGCCTCGGCGAGCGTCCGGAGCTCCGGCCTTCCAGGTACAGGTGCGACCGCCGGACGCCTGCTCGCTTCGTACTCGGGAGTTTCACCGCTTCGCTGGGGGCGTCGTCGGTTGAGCGCCGTGTTGCCGGGGCTGAGTCGCGCGTTGCTGGATTCTCGGTGCTCAGGCCGGCGCGGCGATCCGGCCGTCGACGATGTGAACGGTCCGGTCGGCGTAGTGGGTGATGCGTTCGTCGTGGGTGACGATGATCGCGGCCGTTCCGCGGCTCTTCATCTCGTCGCGGATGAGCCGGACCACCTGGTCGCCGAGCTTGGTGTCCAGGGCGGAGGTCGGTTCGTCGAAGAGCACGAGCGCGGGGTCGTTCATCAGTGCGCGGCCGATCGCGACGCGCTGTTTCTGACCGCCGGAGAGTTGCGCGGGCAGGTTTCCGGCGCGGTCGGTCAGTCCGAGCTCCTCGAGCAGCTGGTCGGCGCGCTCGCGTGCGCGGCGCCCGGTCCGGGGGCCGATCTCGTCGACGATGAGCAGGTTCTCGCGAGCGGTGAGGAAGGGGATCAGGTTCACGGTCTGGAAGACGAACCCGACCATCTCGCGGCGAAACTCGGTGAGCTGTTTGGGTGAGTAGCCGGTGATGTCCCGGCCGCCGACCACGATCCTGCCGTCGGTCGCCGCGAGGATGCCGCCCGCGATCGAGCAGAGCGTGGTCTTGCCGGACCCGGAGGGCCCGACGAGTGCCACGATCTCGTCGGCTCCGACGGTGAGGTCGGCGTCGTCGAGCGCGATGACCTCGTCGTCGCCGACCGGGTAGGTCTTGCGAACGCCCTCCAGCTGCAGCCCCGGCGTGCTCGTCGGGTCGGTCATCGGGTGCTCCGTGGTGTCGGGGTCGGGAGGGGTCACTGGGCGCCGCCGATGGCGGTGGCCGGGTCGATGCGCAGGACGCGCCGCAGTGAGAATGCGCAGCCGACGGCGGCGGCCAGCAGCAGGAAGGCCACGCTGCTGAGGATGCGGCCGAGCGTCGCGACGAACGGGATGCCGCCGGCGGGGATCACGGCGTCCAGCGCGAGCGCGGCGAGTGCGCCGATCAGGCTGGCGACGAGCGTGACGGCGACCGCCTGCAGCAGCACTCCGGCGAAGAGGGTGCCGGAGCTGGCGCCGATCGCCTTGAGCACGCCGTACAGGGCGGTCCGTTCGATCGTGATGAGCGCGAAGAACAGGGCGACGACGATCACCGCGATCACCACGGTGACGGCGATGATCTGGTTGAAGACGCGCTGTTGCTGGGAGACGCCGGGCAGCGCGTCGATCGCTTCGGGGATCGTCCGGCTCGCCGTCGCACCCCCGGTGCTTTGGTCGACGGCGGATGCGAGGTCGGCTCCGTCGCCCTTGACGACGAGCGCCTGCGTCACGCCGGGGTCCACCCGGCCGGCGGGGCGGTTGGCGTTGAGCACTGCGCGCCAGGAGTCCAGCGATCCCCAGAGCGTGCCCTGGCCGGAGTACTGCGTGTCCTTGACGAACCCGACGACCTTGATCGGCGTGCGTTCGGGACCCAGCCGCACGACCGTCCCCTGCCTGATGCCCTCCGCGCGCAGCGAGGCGTCGGCGTAGGCCTCGCCGGGGCCGGGCGGCGTGGCGGGCAGCCCCCTGGGCGCCAGCTCGTAGCCGAACAGCACGACCGGCACGAGATCGCGCGTCCCGCGGCCCGCGATGCGGCCGCCGAGCTGCACGCTGCCCAGCCCGCCGACCCGCTGCACGCCGGGAGCCGACGCGACCTGCTCGCCCACGGACGGGTCGATGCGGCTGCGGACCAGCGAGTCCTGCGCGGACGCCGAGAACACGATCAGGTCCGCGCGCTGCGCACGCAGGGCGCCCGTGCTCCCCGCCACCAGCCCGTCGAGCAGGCCCCCGAGGAACATGAGCAGCGCCGCGATCAATGTGAGGATCGCCGTCGCCACCGCGAAGCGTCCCGGCCTACGCACCAGCTCGCGCAGCGCGAGCCTCACCGTCCCCCACCCCCGGTCGTCGCCTCGATCGGATCGATCGCGAGCACCCGGCGCGCGGCCACGACCGCGCTGAGCACCCCGAGCACGAGCAGCAGGACCGCCCACAACACGACCGCAGTGGCGTCAAAGCGCAGCGCGAGGCCGCCGAGCCTGACCCGCGTGAGCGGTGCGTACAGCGCGACGCCGAGCGCCAGGCCGCCCCCGATCACCAGGACGACCTGCACGAGCAGCGAGCGCACGAGCACCCCGGAACGGGCGCCGATCGCCCGCAGCAGCGTCAGCGATCCGGCCTTCTGGAACGTGATGATCAGGAAGAACAGTCCGGTCACGAGCGGCACGACGAGCGCGTACAGCAGGAAGATCACCTGAAAGGACTGGCGCACCTGCGCCACGCCCGGCGACTCCTGCGCTGCGCGCTCGCGCGTCAGCGCGTCGGCGTCGTCGCTCGCATCGTTGATCCGGGCCGCGAGCGCCGTCGGCGAGAGGCCGTCGACCGGGCGCACGCCCAGCGCGCTCGGCAGCACCGTCCGCGCGTCGGGGTTGGCGGCCTTGACCGCCGCCACGTAGTCGTCCCAGCCGACGAACAGCGTCGGCGTCACCTGCAGCTGGGCGTCCTGCGCCAGGCCGACGACCGTCAGCGGTGGCCCCGTGCCGCCGCCCGGCCCCCCGGCCAGCACCCGCACCCGGTCGCCGACCGCGAAATCCGCGGCGCTCCCGACCGCCTCGCCGGCCGCCCGCGGGAGGCGGCCGGCACTCAGCCTGTCCGGGGCGCCGAGGTCGGCCCGCTCATAGCCGATCACCGCCGCGTCGGAATCCTTTGTGCTGCCGTCGACGCGGACCGTGAAGGTGCCCTGGCCGATGCGCCCGGCGCCCGCGACCCCGTCGACGGCGCGGATCCGCTGCTCCAGCGGCGGCGGGATGACGCTCCCCTGCAGCGTGCGCTGCCCGTCGACGCTGTACACCAGGACCGGCGCCGACTGCCGCTCGATCGCCCCGACGAACGACGTCAGCAGGCCGTTCTGGATCGCCTGCTGCGCGAGGATCAGAAAGACCAGCAGGCCGACCGCGACGATCAACAGACCAAACCGCACCTTCGCGCGGCGCATCTCGTGCAGAGCCAGGAACATCAGCCCAGCGCCGGCGGGAGAACCCGGTCGGGGACCATCAGGAAGTGCGCGACCACGCCCGGACCGTAGCGACCCGTGCTCCACGCCCCGCGCACTGGCACCGGGTCACGGCCAGCGCCACTGCGGGCCGTACCGCCAGACGTCGCCGTCAACCCGGAGGTAGTTCGTCGGGTCGGTGAAGTCGAACGTCTCCCGATCCCCGCCGAACGTCAGGATCGACGGGCGCAGGCCACCGGCACGCACCGCGAGCGCGTCGAAGTCGTACTTCACCTGGTCCGGTGCCGTCGCGTTCCACGGCGCATCGGGGAGCTGCGTCCACTGCGCGCCGTCGCGGCTGGCCCACATGTCCACGGGGTTGACCGGGACGCCGAAGCCGCCGAAGCAGACGATCCGCTCCATGACCACGACGCACTGGTGGCCGGGACGCGGCGACCACTGCGCGGCCGCGGTGACCTGCTCCCAATCGCGGCCGTTGCGCGTGCGCCACACATCGTTGTAGTACGGCGGGCAGCGCAGCGTCTGCGGCGTGCAGATGAAGCCGTCCTCGCCCCCCAGCAGGTACATGTAGCCGTCCTTGACGACCGCCGCGGCGCCCGCGCGCGGCGCCCACGGCGCGTGCTCGGTCTCCCGCGTCCAGCTGCGGCCGTCCGGCGAGGACCAGACGTCGTTGTAGTAGACGCGGGCCGGACCGCCGGGCCCCACGACCGCCGAGTCGTCATTGCGCGAGCCGCCGAAGACGTAGAGGCGCCCGTTGAACGACACGGCGCTCAGGCCGGCGCGACCCTCCCAGCGGTCGGCCCCTGGGCCGCTCGCGCGGCCCTCACGGGTCCAGCTCGCGCCGTCGCGGCTCGACCAGACATCGTTGAAGAACTGCGAGACGGGGATCTGCGGCGGCACGCCGGGCGGACATGCACCGCCGGGAAGCTGGCACCCCGGGTTCGGGATGACGCTGAAGTCCTGCCCGCCGATCACGTACATGCGATCACGGAGGGTCACCGCCTGGAAGTAGGCCCGCGCCGGCCACTGGCCGTCGGCGGTCTTCTTCCACGACACGCCGTTGTCGCCGCTGCGCCACACGTCGCTCCAGATGGTGCTCGCACCGGGAACGGGCACGACCTGCGGGTTCAGCGGCGTACGACCGCCCATCACGTAGAGACGGTCGCGCAGCTCGACGGCCTGCAGGCCCGCACGCTCCGTCCATGCTGTGTCAGCGTTCGTCTCCGACCAGCCATAGCCGGCGAAGACCGCGTTGCCGCCGAAGAATGCCGGCGCACTCGACGGCACCACGCCGAGCAGGACCACCAAGACTGCACCCAGTGCCATCACTGGCTTCATGACGTGCTCTCCCATATCCCCCGGGGCTGGACCGCCCCACGCCAAACGGACGCTACCCCCCGCAAGGCCCAACGCGCCACCCACCCAGTGATCTGGCGCGCCAGCGCTCGCCACGATCCTCGCCTGAGCGGCCCGCGGTGCGTTACGTTTCTCCGCACTCCGGCAGCGGTCGGGGCTACCGGAAGAGGATGTGGTCGCGTGGCGGTCCAGTCGGCGGGCGAGCGGTTCATGGTCGGTGTGCGCGGGCGCGTCGTGTGGACCGCTGTGGCGGTCGTGCTCGTCGCCGCCGCATGGTGCGCGCCGGCGTTCGGTGCGCTGCCGCAGCAGTCGGGCTCCGTGGACCTGCTCGCGCGGGCCAACGTGCAGTTCGACGGCGCGTCGGCGGGTGAGGTCGCGGGGAGCTCGGTCGCGGCTGCCGGGGACGTCAATGGCGACGGCCTCGCGGACATCATCGTCGGCGCGCCGCGTGCCGACGACAACGGCCGGACCGACTCGGGTTCGGCCTACGTCGTCTTTGGTCGCGCGACCCCCGCCCCGGTCGACCTGTTCACGCTCGGTTCGGCGGGGTTTCGCATCGACGGCGCGGCCAGCGGTGACCAGGCCGGCTTTGCGGTCGCCGCGGCCGGTGACGTCGACGGTGACGGTCTTGCGGACGTGATCGTCGGCGCCCCGTACGCGGACCCCGTCGTCTCGAGCGTCACACGCACGGACGCGGGCGCCGCCTACGTGGTCTTCGGCAGGGCGGGCTCGGAGGACGTCTCCCTCGGTGCGCTCGGCGCTCGCGGCGTGCGCTTCGACGGCGCCCAATCCGGAGCACATACCGGGTGGTCGGTCGCCGGGACCGGAGACATCAACGGCAACCGGCGCCCCGACCTGGTCATCGGCGCGCCCGACAGCAATTCGGCGTACGTCGCATTCGGCCGGGCGCCGACCGTCCTTCAGCAGGTCACCGGCACGACGCCCGTCGTCGACCTCGGGGCCCTCGGGACAGGCGGCTTTCCCATCGTCGGTGCCTTCCAGTCGTATGCCGGGATTTCCGTGGCGGGAAGCGGCGACGTGAACGGCGACGGCCGCCCCGACGTGATCGTCGGGGCGCCCTACGTCGGCGGAATCGGATCCGGTCCCGGGTCGGCCTACGTGGTGTTCGGCAAGGCTGACGCCGGCAGCGCGAATCTCGCCGCTCTCGGCGGGGCGGGCTTCAGCATCGGTGGCGCCGCACCCAACGACCTCGCAGGGTGGTCGGTCGCGGGAGCGGGCGACGTCAACGGCGACGGCCTCGCCGACGTGATCGTGGGCGCGCCCGCCGCAGATCCCGGGAGTCGCGCCGATGCAGGAGCCGCATACGTGGTGTTCGGCAGGACCGCCACCACGAGCATCGCCCTGAGCGGCCTTCTTGCGCAGGGCTATCTCCTCGCCGGCGCGGCGCCCGGAGACGACGCCGGGTGGTCGGTCGCGGGTGCGGGCGACGTCAACGGCGACGGGCGCCCTGACGTGCTTGTCGGCGCCCCGTTGGCGTCCTCCAGAGGCGCCAATACCGGCGCGGCGTATGTGTCGTTCAGCTCGGGCGGCCCGACGACCGTCGACCTCGCCGACCTCGCCAACGCCGGATTCAGCATCCAGGGCGCCGCCGCCGGGTCGTACGCGGGCCAGCGCGTAGCCTCGGCGGGCGACACCAACGGCGACAGTCGCCCGGACGTCATCGTCGGGGCGCCGTACGCAGACGCCAACGCGCTTGCGGACTCAGGATCGACGTACCTGCTCTACGGCTTCGGGCCGGCGGCGATCTCCTACCCGGCCGGCATCGACGCCGTCGTCGGCAGCGCCGTCGCGCCGCTGGCGCCGACGTTGCGGCTCTTCGCGTCGTAGATCAGGCAGTCGCCGAGGTCCTGGCCCGCGTTGGGGTAGACGTTCGCGCTGACGTGCGAGCCGAGGATCGGGCGCACTGTCGCGTTCGTGAGGCCCATCGAGGCGCAGAAGTCCGCGG
>DATCDC010000071.1:0-17149 GCA_036510915.1 Solirubrobacteraceae bacterium
GAGATCGACTCCAGCCCGCGCCGCACGAGGATCAGCGCGGCGGCGACCACCGCGACGACGACCACGGCGAGCAGGACGCTGAGCAGGACCAGCCAGTGGGTCGTGCTCATGGCGCACCATACCCGTCGGTCAGCGCGTTCATGTAGCCGTCCTGGACGACGGCCTCGTCGACGATCAGCGCCAGCACGGGCGCGGTCGCCTCCAGCTGCGGGATGTTCGCCGTGTTGCCCGCGATGTCGCCCGCAACGGCGAGCAGCGCGTCGGCGGACTGGTCGATGTCGTTGACGGTGCGCACGAGGATCGCCAGCAGGGCGGCGACGATCAGCGCCGCGACGAGGCCGATCCCCAGCGCCACCGTCCACAGCGTCGTGGCGGATGCGGCGAGCTCGAAGGTCATCTGCCGACCGCCACCTTCCGCAGCGCGCGCGCCGAGTGCAGGATTCGCACGCCCGAGTCGTTGATGCGCGCGATGCCCGGCAGCTCCGCGGTCTGGGTGCGGACGACCTCGAGTCCCTGCACCGCGGCCCGCGCCTGGCGCGCGATCCGCCTGGCGAGGACGAGGATCGTGATCACGATCGCCGCGACCACGAGCACCACCACGATGCCGAGGACGAGCCCGGCGGTCCATCCACTGGACGCACCGATCACTGTGGTCATGCCACACCTCCTGCCGTCGAAGTGACCATCTGAGGTTCCGGTGACACCATCGCCGGATTGGGGTGGCGCGTCAACTGCCAACCGCTCGTGGCGTGTCGGCGGGGCGCCGCTGTGGCCGCGCCGGTGCGCTGATTGAATGGTCCCATGCACGAGACGCCCGGCGATCTCGCCGCGCTGCAGGAGCTGATCGACCGCAGCTACGCCCACGCGGGGGCGCACCTGCTGCGGACGGCATCTTCCACCGCGGCGCCTTCCACTTCGGCTCGGCGCCGGACTCGGTGCGCCTGCGCCACATCCGCGCCCGGCCGCAGGTCAGCGCGACGCACCTGCCGGGCGAGGAGCTGGCGGTGACGGTCCACGGCCGCGCCGTGCAGGTCGACGTCCAGGGCGAGGAGGACGCGGGCCTGCGTCGCACGCTGCTCGACGTCTACGTCCCGCGCTACGGCGCCGAGTGGGAGGAGTTTCTCGATTCCGGCCCCGTCTACGCGCGGATCGAGGCCGAGCGGATGTTCACCTTCCACGCGGAGCCTGACGCATGAGAGCCGTCGTCTGCGAGCATGCCGAGCTGTCGGTGACCGAGCTGCCGGAGCCCGTTCCCGGCCGCGGCCAGGTCCGGATCCGGACGCTGCGCTGCGGCATCTGCGGCTCGGACCTGCACGCCCGCCACGGGATCGACGCCTGGGCCGACCTGACCGCGCGCATGGGGTACGACCGCCTCGGGCGCTCCGACGAGCCGATCGTCTTCGGCCACGAGTTCTGCGGCGAGGTCGCCGAGTACGGCCCCGGTGCCCGCGGGCGTGTGCCGGTGGGCGCGCACGTCGTGGCGCTGCCGCTGCTGCGCGGCCGCGGTGGCGGCGGTCCGGTCGACACGCTCGGCCTCTCGCGCCACGCCCCGGGGCGCCTACGCCGACGAGCTGGTCGTCGAGGAGTCGCTGATGCTCGCGGTCCCGAACGGGCTGCCGCCGGAGGTCTCGGCGCTGACCGAGCCGACCGCCGTCGCCTGGCACGCCGTGCGGCGCGGCGAGGTCGGCAGGCGCGACGTGGCGATCGTGATCGGCTGCGGCCCGGTCGGGCTGTCGGTGATCCTGCTGCTCAAGGCGCAGGGGGTGCGGACCGTCGTGGCGAGCGACTTCTCTGCGCGGCGGCGCGCCCTCGCGCGCACATGCGGCGCCGACGTCGTCGTCGACCCCGCCACCGACTCGCCCTTCACCGCCGCGGGCACGGACCGCCACCACACCGACCTGCCCGCGACGCTGGACCTCGCGGTCGGCACCGTGGAGAAGCTGCAGCGCCTGCCGGTCGGGTGGTGGCACGCCTGGCGCCTGGGCGAGCGCACCGGCCTCGCCACCCCGAAGCACCCGGTGATCTTCGAGTGCGTCGGGGTGCCCGGCGTGATCGAGAGCATCGTCGACGGGGCGCCGCTCTTCTCGCGCGTGGTCGTCGTCGGCGTCTGCGTGGGCACCGATCACTTCACGCCCGCGATGGCGATCAACAAGGAGCTCGACCTGCGCTTCTCGATCGGCTACACGCCGCTCGAGTTCCGCGACACGCTGCAGATGCTCGCCGAGGGCGAGGTGGACCCGCGGCCGTTCGTGACGGCGACGGTCGGGCTGGACGGCGTCGAAGCCGCGTTCGACGCGCTCGCCGACCCAGAGGTCCACGCGAAGATCCTCGTCGACCCGCGCAGCACCGCGACGGCGCCGGCGGCCCCCTGAGCAACCAGAGGAGCAGCTGATGGATCCCGGCGCGGGCGCACAGGCACCGGCCGACGCCGGCCGCACAGCATGGGCACGCAACATGGCCGCGCCGGTGCGCGATTTCCTGAGCACGGAGACGGGCGGCGCGAGCGTGCTGCTGGCCGGTCTCGTCCTCGCGCTCGTGTGGGCCAATTCGCCGTGGTCGGACTCCTACGCATCGCTGTGGACGACGCGCCTGTCGATCACGTTCGGGCGCCACGGAATCTCGAACGACCTGCGCGGCTGGGTCAACCAGGGCCTGATGACGTTCTTCTTCCTCGTCGTCGGCCTCGAGGCCAAGCGCGAGCTCGACCTCGGCGAGCTGCGCGAGCGCCGCCGCCTCGCGATCCCCGGGTTCGCGGCGCTGGGCGGGCTCCTCGTCCCGGTCCTGATCTTCCTGGCGATCAACGCCGGCGGGCCGGGCGCACACGGCTGGGGCGCGGCGATGTCGACCGACACGGCGTTCGCGCTCGGGGCGCTGGCGCTGCTGACGCCGCGGGCGGCGACGCGCACGCGCGTCTTCCTGCTGTCGCTGGCGGTCGTCGACGACCTGTTCGGCCTGCTCGTCATCGCGTTCGTCTACAGCACGCACATCTCCGTCGTGGCGCTGCTCGTCGCGGCCGCGTTCTTCGCGGTGCTGCTCGCGCTGCGCTATGCGCCGGCCCGCTGGCGGCGGCCCGCAGCCGTCCTCGCGGGCGTCGGCCTGTGGGTCGCGATGTTCGAGTCGGGGATCGACCCGGTCGTCGCCGGCCTCGCCGTCGGCCTGGCGACGAGCGCCTACCCGCCCTCGCGCGAGGACCTCGAGCGCGCGACCGCGCTGACGCGCTCGTTCCGCGAACAGCCGACGCCCGAGCTCGCCCGCTCCGCGCAGGAGGGGGTCCAGTCGGCGATCTCGCCGAACGAGCGCCTGCAGTACGCGCTGCACCCGTGGACGAGCTACGTGATCGTCCCGCTCTTCGCGCTCGCGAACGCCGGCGTGCACGTGACGGGCGGGCTGCTCGGCGACGCTGCGACCTCCCCGATCACGCTCGGGATCCTCGTCGGCTACATCGTCGGCAAGCCGGTCGGCATCGCGGGCGCCTCGTGGCTCGCCTCGCGGCCGGCCCTGCGCGGCCCGCGCTCGCCGCTGAGCGGGCCCCTGCTGACCGCCGGCGGCGCCGTCGCCGGGGTCGGCTTCACCGTCTCGGTGCTGATCTCCAACCTGGCGTTCCACGGACGGGAGCTGGACGAGGCGAAGCTCGGCGCGCTCGGCTCGGTGGTGCTCGCGCCGCTCGTGGCCTGGGTCATCCTGCGCATCGTGCGCCGGGTCCCCTCCGAGACGCGGGCGCGGCAGATCGCCGGGACGGCCGAGGACATCCTCGATCTGGCGGACGACGTCGACCCCGAGCGCGACCACATCCGGGGACCACACGACGCCCCGGTGACCCTGATCGAATACGGCGACTTCGAGTGCCCGTACTGCGGCCGCGCCGAGACCGTCATCCGCGAGCTGCTCGCCTCCTTCGGCGACGACGTGCGCTACGTCTGGCGCCACCTTCCGCTCAACGACGTCCATCCCGATGCGCAGATGGCCGCCGAGGCCTCGGAGGCGGCCGCGGCGCAGGGGCGCTTCTGGGAGATGCACGACCTGCTGCTGAGCCGCCAGGACGACCTGCGCCCGAGTGACCTCAAGGGCTACGCGCGGGACCTCGGGCTCGACGTCGAGCGCGTCGTCGGCGAGCTGCGCCGCCGCGAGCACGCGGCGCGCGTCAGCGACGACGTGGCGAGCGCCGACGAGAGCGGCGTCTCCGGCACGCCGACGTTCTTCGTCAACGGGCGCCGCCACTACGGCACCTACGACATCGCCACGCTGAGCGACGCCGTGAGCGCCGCCCGCACCCGTCCACCAGTCGCCGCCTGAGCGGCGCTACCCGCGGCCGCGAGAGCGCGTGCCCAGGATGTAGCCGAGCAGCAGCCCGAGCGCGGCGAAGATGATGATCACGACGAACAGCGGCGTGGTCGTCGTTGTGACGAGCCAGTGCATGCGCACGCTCTGGCTGTTGAGGATCGCGAAGACGACGATCAGGGCGACGAGCACCACGGCGGCGATCCGGCCCCCCGTGACCCCGCTGCCGCGCTGACGTGATGACTGGCTCATGCCGCGCACCTTAGACGCGCGCGTCGGTCGCCGGATCCGGAGCGGGCGTCAGCGGCGCAGGAGGAAGACGGGCAGGCCGTCGTCGATGCGGGCCTGCAGCTCGTCGGCCGCGCGATGGCAGTCGGCCGTGAGGTCGAACAGAGGGCCCGTCAGCTCGCGGAGCACGGCGATGCGCTCGCGCTCCTCCGGGCTCTGGTAGCTCTCGACGTCGCGCTCGCCGACGTAGGCGGAGGCCGCCTCGGTGAGCGCCTGAGCGAGGGCGAACGTCAGGCGCGGGCGCAGGCCGCTCTGCGCGAGCGCGGCCTCGGCGAACCGATCGTGCAGGTCACGCACGCGCGCGAGCCGCACGACGTCCTCGGTGCTCGTCAGCTCGAGCGCGGAGAACCGGCCCACGGCCGCCGACAGCGCGTCGGCCAGCGGCGCCACGTGGCGCGGCTCGACGTCGACGACGGCCTCGACGAACGGGTGCTGCTCGTCGCCTGCGACGACGAACTCGCGGTCGCCGAGGATCTCGGCGGGGCGGTCCTGCGGCTGTTCGCGGCTGGGCTCCATGGTGTCCGTTCTACATCGGCCGCGGCGCCGCGCTCCTTGACGGCGCGGCCGATGAGTTCTCGCTCAGATACAGGTCTACCGTGCGTCTACGACGGAAACGTCCGTGGAGATCCACATGAGCAGGCTGATCGTGACCGAATTCCCGACGCGCCTTGACACCCAGGCGGCCGCGGCCATAGGTTCGCGCCTCACCGCAAGGAGGCAGACGTGACGCGTGCGACGAGGCTGATGGCGACGACGATCGGGGTCTGCGGCGCGCTGCTCGCGCTGGCCGCGCCGGCGCTCGCGCGCCCGCGCGTGATCCCGGGACCGCCGCAGCGTCCCGAACTGCACCGCTTCGCCGGTCGGCCGGGGCCGACCCCGTGGCCGGTGCGCCCGCAGATCGGCGCGCCCGGGCTGGGCGACCCGTTCTTCCCGCTCGCAGGCAACGGCGGCTACGACGTCCTGCACTACGGCCTGCGCCTGGCCTACGACCCCGCGACGGCGGTCCTCGACGGGAGCGCCGACATCACCGCCGTGGCAACGGCCGACCTCAGCCGCTTCGACCTCGACCTGAGCGGCTTCACCGTCGCCGCGATCAGCGTGAACGGGCGCCCGGCGAGCTTCACGCGCGACGGGCAGGAGCTCCAGATCACGCCGGCGCGCGCGCTGCGGCGGGGGCTTCCGCTGCTCGTCTCGGTGGCCTACTCGGGCGTCCCGGCGCCGATCACCGACCCCGACGGGTCGATCGAGGGGTGGGTCCCCACCGCGGACGGCGCGTTCGTCGTGGGCGAGCCGCAGGGCTCGCCGGGCTGGTTCCCGTGCAACGACAACCCGCGCGACAAGGCGACGTACGACATCTCCGTGACCGTGCCCGACGGGCTGACGGCCGTCTCGAACGGCGTCCTGCGCTCGCAGCGCAGCAGTGGCGGGCGCACGACGTTCGCGTGGCGCGAGGAGTTCCCGATGGCCACGTATCTGGCCACCGCGACGCTGGGGCGGTTCGACGTCGCGCGGTCGACGGTCGCCGGCGTGCCGAGCTACGTCGCCGTCGATCCGACGCAGGCGGCGGACGCGGCGCCCGTGCTGGCGGAGCTGCCGGACATCGTCACCTACTTCAGCTCGGTCTACGGGCCCTACCCCTTCGATGCGGTCGGCGCGATCGTCGACGACGCGCCCGACGTGGGCTACGCGCTGGAGTCCCAGACGAAGCCGAACTTCGACCGCGCCCCGGACGAGTTCACGCTCGCGCACGAGCTCTCCCACCAGTGGTTCGGCGACGCGGTCACGCTCACGACCTGGCCGGACATCTGGCTGCACGAGGGCTTCGCGCAGTACTCCGAATGGCTGTGGGCCGAGCACACGGGGCAGTTCACCGCCCAGGACGCCTTCGACTACTACGACGCGCTGCCCGCCGACGACCCGATCTGGACGCCGCCGGCCGGTGACCCGGGCACCGCGGACGCGCTGTTCTCCGACAGCGTCTACGTCCGCGGCGCCCTGACGCTGCAGGCGCTGCGTGTCAAGGTCGGCGACCCGGCGTTCTTCCGGATCCTGCGCCGCTGGTACCTGGCCAACCGCTACGGGAACGTCACGACGCCCGACTTCATCGCGCTGGCCCAGCGCGTCTCGGGCCAGGATCTCGGCGCGTTCTTCGACACCTGGCTCTACCAGGAGGGCAAGCCCGCCGCGTAGGCGCCCGCAGGGTCGCGGTAGTCCGATGCATGCTCACAGGCCGAGCGCGCCGTGGATCACGAGCCCCGACCCGAGCAGGAACGAGACGACGAGCAGGATCGTCCGTGCGTGACGGCGCGTCCAGCGCTCGATCGCGTGGACGCCGGCGCGGGCGGTCTCCGGGGCGACGATGCAGACGGCGAGCGCCCCGAGCGGGATCGCGAACCAGATGGCGTTGTAGATCAGCACCTCGAGCAGGGCGCCTGCGGCCTTCAGCTGCTGGGAGACGATGACGTTCAGCGCAACGAGATAGAAGATCCCGGGGATGTGCGTCGCAGGGCCGGCCGCCGCCGCCGTCCCGAGCGTCAGGCGCCGGTCGAGCATCGCCTCCCAGCGCCCCCGCGGGCGCGGCGCGTCCGACGGGTGCGGGCCGCCGACGCGGCCGGTCAGCAGGCACACCGCGAAGATCAGCACCACGAACCCGCCGGCGATCTGCGCCATCGCCTTCGTGTGACTGCTGCCCGCGTTGACGTCGATGCCGTTGAACGCCCACACGACGAGCAGGCCGAAGGCGATCGTGAACGCCAGCCCCGCGACGACGTAGGCGATCATCAGCCGCCGCGGCGCGGGCGTCCCGAGCAGCGCGTAGACGGCCGCCAGGCTCGTGGGCCGGACGAGCGTGGCGAGCGCCAGGAGGACGACCTCGATGGTCACGCCGCCGCGCGCGGCCGCCGGCCCGGGCTCGCTGACGGCATCGCGTCATGCTCCCAGGTCGCGCCGCGGCGCGGGGCGCTCACGCGGCGCGCCAGCCCGACCAGCGCTCCACGGCGATCACGACGAGCGGGCCCTGGGGGGGCCGCTCCGCGTAGGCGGGGTAGCGGGCGGCCAGGGCACCGAGCGCCTGCGCGGCCAGCGCCCGATCGGCGTCGAGGGCGACGACGCGCGCGGTCCCGTCCGCACGTGCCCACCACAGCTGCGACCAGTCCTCCTCGTAGTGGTCGGCCAGCAGCGCCACCCGCGGGTCGGCCGCGATGTTCGCCAGCCGCCGCAGCGCGCTCGTGCGCTTGGGCTTGTGGTCGACGGCGCTGACGATCCTCCCGTCGCCGAGCAGCGCGAAGGTCAGCGGGACGACGTGCGGGCGCCCGTCGAGGCCCGTGGTCGCCAGACGGGCGACCCGGGCGCCGGCGACCAGGGCACGTGCCGCGTCGGAGTCCACCCGCCCGAGGCTATCTGGCGGCGGAGTAGCGTTCCGGTGATGCGCGCACCGATCACCCTGGGCCTCCACCTGCCGAACTTCAACTACCCGGACACCGGTCCCGACCAGGTGTTCGAGCGGCTCGTCGACATCGCCACCACGGCCGAGGACTCGGGCTTCAGCTCGATCTCGCTGATGGACCACCTGCACCAGATCCCGCCCGTCGGGCCGCAGACCAACTGGATGTTCGAGGGGAACACGATGCTCGCCGCGCTGGCGGCGCGCACCTCGAGGGTGAGCCTCGGGCTGCTCGTCGGCGGCGTGACCTACCGCAACCCGGCGCTCCACGCGAAGATCGCCACGACGCTGGACATCATCTCCGGCGGGCGCGCCTGGCTCGGGCTCGGCGCCGCGTGGTTCGAGGACGAGCACCGCGCCTACGGTTTCGACTTCCCGCCGCTCGGCAGGCGCTTCGAACTGCTCGAGGAGGCGCTGCAGATCTCGCGGGCGATGTTCACCCAGGAGCGCGCGAGCTTCGGCGGGAAGCACTTCCACGTCGACGGCGCGCTGAACAACCCCAAGCCGATCCGCGGGGACATCCCGATCGTCATCGGCGGCAGCGGTGAGCGCAAGACGCTGCGCCTCGTCGCGCAGTACGCCGACGGCTGCAACATCTTCGGTGACCCCGCGCAGTCGCGACACCTGCTCGACGTGCTCGAGCGCCACTGCGCGGACGCGGGCCGCGACCCGGCCGAGATCACCAAGACGCGCCTCGGCGTCCTCGTGATCGCGCCGACGCACGAGGGCGCGATGGCCAAGCTCGACTTCCTGCGCCAGCTGGGGATGCCCGCCGACCGGCTGAGCACGATCATGGCCGGGGACCCCGACGGCGTCGCCGAGCAGGCGGCGCAGTTCCTCGAGGCGGGGGTCGAAGGCCTCACCCTCACGGTCCCGGACGCGCATGACCTCGAGACGGTCGCGCTCGCCGGGCGCACGCTCGGCCCGCTGTTCGCGCGGCCGGCGGCCTGAGTCACAACGACCAGGGCACGCGGCGCCGCGTCCGTGGGGGTAGGCTCCGGCCGTGGGCTCACAGCGCCCTCGACATCAGCGGCGGGAGGCGTCCGCGGGCGGTGCCCCGGACGGCCTGCGCCGGAGCGCCCCGGCCCGCTCGGTGATCTCGCTGCACGGGAGGATCGGCAACCGCGCGGTCGGCTGGCTGCTGCGGGCGCCGCCCAAGGCGACCAAGGGCACGGCGGCGTCCGGCACGCCGGGCACCGCCGACGAGATCACGGCCGCCGAGGCATGGGTCACCTACGTCTCGCTGCGGGGGAACTCTGCGGCGCCCAAGGTGCCGGTTCCGGCGCGCTACAGGGGCCTGATCGAGGCGCTGAAGAGTGGCGTGGCGGGCAACCCCGGCGAGCCGGATCATCTCGACATCGCCGGCTCGGCTGCGCTGCTGAAGCGGCTGCGCGCCGACCACGACAAGGTGATCCCCAAGGCCGACCACCACGCGTTCGAGCTCGCCCAGCTGGCGCTCGAGCGCGCTCTGGTCGACGTCGGCAAGGGCCCCGACGCCTTCGAGGGTGGCGCCACCCAGCAGGACTACGGCATCAACCTGGCCCACATCTGGACCGAGGCCGGCGAGGAGCTGGGGGCCGCCCAGGCTGCCGGCTACACGATCCCCGACCGCCTGAAGACGGCCGTCGAAGAGGCGCGCGCGATGTACGACACGGCGGCCGCGGACTGGACCGCCCACGCGCCGGACCAGCACAAGCTGATCACGCCGGGCGACGAGCTGAGCCTCGTCGAGTTCCGCCGCGAGACGGTGGAGGTCATCAACAGCATGCGCGCCAAGCGCGCCGCCGACGAGGCGCGGGCACGCCGGACGGAGGCCGAGGCCCTACAGCAGGCCGCCGACAGGCAGCTGGCCCAGATGCGGGCGCTGATGGCGGAGAAGCGGCGCGAGCTCTTCAGGGCGGGAGCGACATCGAAGCTCAAGCAGCTGCACGAGGCCAGCGGCGAGCTGGTCCGCGCGATCGGCGACGTCAAGGACGCCGCCGGCATCATCACGAAGCGGGTCGATCAGCTGAACACCGTGGGCGAGTACGTCAAGGGCGCGAAGCTCATCAACCTGCCCGAGCTTCCCGAGGGCCTGACCGCGGTGACCAAGAAGCTGACCGCGTTCCATTCCAAGCTGACGACGGTCATCGAGCTGCTCGACCTGGCCGGACCGGGGAAGACGCAGCTCGACGAGGGCATCAAGTACCTCCAGGGGGTCGACCTCGCGATCGAGCACTTCGCCTCCAAGTCGGCCAACCCGTTCATCGCGGTCTATGTCAACGCCTACCTCGGTCCCGGCATCAAGAACTGCATGAAGCTGCTCGGCGACATCGCGGCGATCTACGGGCGCCAGAACCGCTCCGCCATCGAGCAGGACCAGGCATGGGGTGTCAACTGGGCCGTCGAACCCGGCGGCGAGCCGCTGTACGCCTACGTGAGGCTCGTGTTCAAGCAGGGCGCCGGCGCCCCGCTCGGCGACGCCGCGTACTCCTACCTCGACGACCATGAGGACGACTTCTCGGCGGCCGTCGACGACGCGATGCCGGGCAGCCGCGCCTCGATCGGGGACTGGGCCAGCCGGAACCGCTACGCGCTGTGGGAGACGCTCTACGGCTCGATCAGACCGCCGCGCTGACCGGCGCTCTCGGGTCGACGGGGGCGGGACTCAGCAGGCCTGCGATTTCCTCTGCCCCGGTGCAAGGCACCGAGTCGCCTTCTTCGGGTCGCGGTGATCGACCATCGTGTACTGGAAGATCCGCGAGATGTAGGCCGGCCGGCTGACCGTGATCGTCAGCTGCGCCTTCGGCTGCAGCGTCATGCCCTTGACGTACTTCGTGAGGCTCAGGGTCCTGCCGTGCTTCTTGATCGTCCGCGTGGCCCCCTTGCGACACCCCTTGCGCCTGCCGGTGCACGTCAGCCGGACCTTCTCGGGGCCGACCAGCCGGTCGACGACCAGCGACCGCAGGCGTGTGCGGCCGTTCGAGAGCCGGTCCCAGCTCAGCGCGGTGACGGCCGCCACGCGCAGCGGCCCCTGCGGCCCGCCGGTGCCGGCCACGGGCGCCGGCACGATCTGGATCGCCCGCGTGGCGGTGGACTTGTTGCCCGCGCCGTCGGTGGCGGTGATCGTGACGGTGTAGGCGCCCGCTACGCCATAGATGTGCTGCACGCCGCCGCCGTCGGCGCCGGAGCCGTCCCCGAAGTCGAAGTGGAGCGCCGCGCCCGACATGCGGTCAGTGGCCGCGCCCGACATGGCGACGGCCTGCCCCGCCGTGCCGGTCGCCGGGACGTCGGCGGCGGTGATCACGGGTGGCACCGGGTCGAAGAGCGCGACCTGGGCTGTGACGGGTCCGCCGCCGTTGCTGGCGTCCCGCCGCCAGACGGCGAACGCGTTGCCCTGGTCGTCGAGCGCGATGTGCGGCGAGTCGAGGAAGACCGACGCGCCGCCGGGCGGCGTCACGGCGACCGGCGTCACCTCGCCGAACTCCGTGCCGGTCCGGCGGCGTGCCGAGAAGACGGCGTCGTTGCCGTTGGACATGCCGACGAACACCGCCATCGCGTCGCCGTTGGGCGACGCCGCGACGGCCCTCCCCTTGGTGTCCGTCGCACCCGACAGCGGCTTCGGAAGTGAGAATCCGAAGCCGCTCGGGCGAACCGCGGAGAGGATCTGCCCGCCGGCCAGCCACGTCGCGGCAGCGTCACCGCCGTCGCCGACGGCGAACAGCGGCGAACCGGACACGTCAGTCAGGGTCGACAGCTTGGCGGCCGCGCTCCACGGCGCGGCGAACGGCGCGCTCCGCTCGGCGAACTCGACGTACTTCGGATTCACGGTGTCGTAGAAGTCCCACATCGCCGTGAAGCGTCCACCAGGCGTCGTCTGGATGTCGGAGCTGCAGGGCGAGTCGCCGGCGGCTTCCGTCGAACGCAGCTCCGGACCTGCGAACGCTCCCTGCGCCGCGGCCTTGACGTTGGACCCGACGAGATACCTGTACGTGTCGGGGGCGAGAGTCACCCTCGTGCGGCGCGCCCAGATCGCCGCGATGTCGCCCGCGGCGTCCATGGCGGCCCGCGGCTGTCCGCAGATGTCCTCGCTCGCTACCGGGCTCGGCGAGATCGCGGCGGAGGCCGCAAAGGTCTGCGCCCCAGAGGCTCTGATCGCCGCCTCCACACTCGAAGGGGTCGGCCCACGTCGCCACACGACGACCGCCGCGCCGTTGTCGCCCGTGGCGACATACGGGGACGACGCACTGCCACCCGAGATCGTCTGCACGGCCCCCCAGTCACCGCCGACCGGCCGGAAGCGCGCCTGGATGATGCTCGTCGTGCCGAACTGCCACGCGATCGTCGCGTTGCCCTGACGATCGACGGCGACGACCGGGCCCAACGCGTCCTGCCCGGCCGCTGAGAGGTCCGTGACGGCGCCGAAACCGCCACCGGGACTGCGCATCACGACTGCCGCCCGCAGGTTCGTCCCGTCGAAGTGCTGGAACGCGGCGAACGCGGTGCCATCCCGCGCGACGGCGATCGACGGCGCCCCGACGTCCTTGTTCAGCGCGTTCGCCGCGGCCAGGTCGGTGGGCGCGAGCCAGCCCGCAGAGGCGGGGGCGGTGCCCACACTCGCGAGGGCCACGGTCGCGAGGAGCACCGCCATCGCGAACGCCCGTCCTGATCCGGACCGACCGAGCATCTCTGCCTCCATCGACGCACCTGCCGGAGCCGTCCGGCTCCGCCTCGGCTCGACTCTACTACGGCCCCGCAAGCCCGGAGTCGCTGGTCGACCCGGGTCCGTCCGCAGCGGCAGGCGCGCACCGCGTCAGGTGTCCGCGACGACATCGACCCACGGGGATTCGATGCGCCCGGCCCAGGCGCCGTCGAGCGGCGGCGCCGCGCCGGCGAAGCGCACCCGGTACCGGCCCGGCGGCGGCGCATCGGGCAGCAACTCATTGCCTTGGAATCGCAACGGCAGCGACGCTCCTGGTTCCAGTTCGACCAATCCCGTCGCGAGGTCCGCGGGCGGCATCGGCGGCGGACCGAGCGGGACCCGGCGCCCACGATCGTCCAGGAGCTCGAAGGCCACCGACCCGAGCATGGTCGCGGTCGAAAACGTCACGGGTTCGGGCCCCTCGTTGCGGATCAGCACGTCCAGGTGCCAGTGCGCCGGATCGCCGAGACCGCCGTCCGAGATGGTCAGGCCCGCTGTCAGCGCCACGGCACCACCTTGGTCTTCGACCTGCTGACGCCGCGCAGCGCAGCCGCCTCGCCGCGGACCACGTCGAGGTTCCTCGCGAGCGCCGGGCCTGCAGGGTTGTTCATCACGCCGCCGCCGGGGTCCCGGAACCCCTGGCGGCGCCCGCCGCGCGAGTAGTCGACGCCGTTGGTCGTGAAGTACTCCTCCGGGCAACCGAGGATGTGGCCGAACTCGTGGGTCACGTCCTTGGTGTCGGCGGTGCCCCAGCCGGTCATGCTCGTCGTGCCGCCCTCACCTGCCCGCCCGCCCTCGGCGGCACCGGCGGCGTTGGCGGTCACGGTGTAGTGCGCCTTGGCCGGATCGTTCACCCACTCGATCGTGATCCAGATCGGGTACATCTCGGCGAACTCGTCGACCCCTCCTCCGGCGAGCGCGATGGGCTCGTCGCGCTTGACGCAGAACGCGAACTTGCCGGACCACTTCGCGCGGATCGCCCTCGCCCAGGCCCGCTTGACCGCCGCCGAGGCCGTCGAGTACAGCCGGACCTTGACGTCGAGCTCGCCGACCTCGGCGCGCATGTCAAGCTTCAGCCGCCATTTCGAGCGCCACTCGTAAGTGCCCTCCCACGCGGCGAACGCCGCCGGCGCGTGGCTGATCCGCTCGGTGATCCGGCGATTGACCTCCTTGCGCCTGACGGGCGGGGAGGACGCCGCTGTCGCCGCCGCCGTCGTTGCGGGGCCGCCGTCCCGCGCGAGGACCCGCCCGCGGCCGGCGCGCTCGTCGGCGACGGCCCGTGCGACGGCGCGATTGCCGGCGCTGCGCTGAAGCTCACGGACCCGCTCGGCGACGGTCGCCGGCGTGGCCCGCGGTCGGCCTCGCCCGGCGTCATCCCGCGCGAGGCTGTCCGCGTGCGAGCGTTGCACTCCGCCATTCGATCAGGTGGCTGCGCGACGAGCAAGCCGCGACCGCCGAGCATCCTGTGGCAGCGGCTGCGCCGGCGAGCGCGCCGCTCAGATCTTGCCCGGGTCCATCGCCGGCTGCCTGGCCGGTGGTGAGGCGACCTTGCGGAGCGCGACCTGCTTCTCCTGGAGTTGGTCGAGGACGGCGTCGAACTTGCTCACGGCAAGGTCGATGACCGCGTTGATCGTCTTGTCGTCGGCCGGGTTCGTGTAGGTCGCGACGACGTCGTTCAGCTGATCCCGGCCGGCGCCGGCGGCGGGCTGGAGCACATGGCTGGAGGACGTGGCCTCCGCCGCCCGCTTGAGGGCGTCGGCGTGTTGCTGCTGTGTGGTGGGCCGCGGGGCGAAGCGCCAGGCGTTCGCGACATAGGCGTCGTAGTCCAACGCGCCCTTCTCGGCGGCTGCCTGCTCGAGGTTCCTGCGCGAGGCCTCGACCGCCCAGCCGGCGATCATCTGCGTCTCGGGGCTCAACCGCAGGGTCTCATCACCGGAGAGCGTCCAGACGTCGCCGTTGTCGTTGGTCACCTCGAGCCCCTGGTCCTTGCCGGCCTTGATGGCGTCGTCGAGCTGGTCGTGAACGACGCGTGCGAACAGGCTCAGGAACGAGTCGGGCGCCTCGCCACGCATCCCGTAGATGACCTCCGAGAGGCGCTCAGGGGTGAACGCGCCCCACGCCACGACCTTGAGCTCCCAGTTGGCGAGCTCCTTCGCAACGGTCGCGTTTGCCAGCAGCCCCTTGGCGAGCTTCTTGGAGAAGTCGTTCTCCTTGATCAGCGTGCCGGTCGTGCTCATGGCGTCGAACTTCTGGCCGGCGGTGTCCATCACCTCGCGCTTGTTGACCAGGTGGCCCGCCGCGAACGCATCGGTGAGGAAGTGCCCGCCGAACGCGTTCAGCATCGCCGCCTCGTCGGTCACCTTCCCGGCGGCCTTCGCCGCATCGAGCGCCCGGCGGTGCAGCGCCACGAAGGCCTTGCGGTGATCTTCCGCACCCTTTCCCGGTGCGAAGTGCGCCAGGTTCACCGACGCCAGATCGAGGTACGTCTCGCCCTTGGGCCGGTGAGCCGTCGCGCTGATCCAGGCCTGCTCGGGACGCCCGTCCTTGCCCTGCTCACGCAGGGTCCGGTCGGAGCGGATCTCGTCCCGCAGCTTCTCGAACTTCCCGCGGTTCGCCGCGGCGTCGGCGACCATGGCCTCCGGGCTCTTGTAGAAGTCACCCATAGCCTGGAGCTCAGCCTCGGTGATGTCTGCGCCGCCGACCTTCAGCGTGCGGCCTGGCCCGCCGAACAGCGCATGCTCCCTGGCCTCGTAGCGCGCAAGCCTGCGTCCGGCAGCCGCGCGCGCGACGGCGCGGTTGCCCGCACAGCGCTGCAGCGACGCCAGCGTCCCTGCACGCAGCGCCGGCCGGGCGAGGCTCGCGCGGGCCAGCCTGTCCGCGAGCCCTCCGCCACCCCCGATCGCCGGGACGCCCCTCGCCGCAGCCGGTTGGGATGCCCGATCGGTGGTCGCCGGTACTGCGGCCGGCTCGCGGTCCGCCTGCACCGCGCGACCATAACGCGGAGCGGCCGGGGCGGACGAGGGGCCGGCTGCCCTCCGGCAGCCCCGAGCGGCGAGGCTGCGGGCGCCCATCCGCTCCGCCGACGGCGCGTTGACCGACCCCGGCACGCCTGGTTTGATGGCACCGATGCCGGCTCACGTCGCGCAAGAACGCGACCCGCCGCGCGCGAACGCGACCCCCGCGGCCGCCGACCGCGCGCCGCCTGCCGCTGCCGGCCTGCAACGCGGCCCGTTGACGCCCGCGACGCTGCTGGCGCTCCAGCGCAGCGTCGGCAACGCGGCGGCGACGCGGCTGGCGACCGCGGCCCCGGCCCGTCGCCTGCAGCGGCACTGCGGCGGCGATTGCGGCTGTGCGACGTGTTCCGAGAAGCTCGACGCGCCGTCCCCGCAGGATGCGGGCCGCAACAGGAAGGTCAAGAGCGTACGCAAGGGGGAGCGCTGCGACCCTGCGCGCACGATCCAGGGGACGGTCTTCGTCCCCTGGCGCGACGAGGAGATCGCCGTGGCAAGGAAGGCCGTCGACGGCTCGACGAAGGCGCTCGCCAAGCAGAACATCGTGCTCGACTTCGACATCAGGCCGTTCCTCGAGCTCGACGACCTCAACATCACCGACCGGGACACGGAGCTGCGCACCGTCAGCTCCTACGGCCAGGTGTGCGCGATGCTCAGGCAGCTCGCACCGATGCGCACCAAGCCCGGCGTGGTCGTGCTCGTCGTGCCGATCTCCGGGGAGATCTGCGGGAGCCACGGCGCGGCCTGCTACGTCCCCGATCTCGACGACCGCTGCGGGCCGAGCATGCCGAGCGTCCTGTCCACTCCTCCCAGCCGCGTGATCATCGTCGGGCGGTTCATGCAGGAGAGCCAGCTCGCCGAGGTGCTCGCGCATGAACTCGGCCACCACGCCGGGCGCCCGCAGCGCGGCGATCCCGCCCTGTGGGACCACGAGCCCTACGACCCGCACAACTACATGGGGTTCGGCGCCGACCGCGACCACTACCGCTCGGAGCTGCTGGATCGCATGTGCAAGGTCAGCTTTCAGTTCTGAGGGGGACGGCGGTAGTGTTGCCAGAACGGCGACGCAACGACTGGAGTTGAAGGCGTGCGAAGGCAGTCGGTCGATCCACAGCGGGTGCCTGCCGGCGTTCGGCACCCGGGGCGGCGGCGCGGTGGTCCGCAGTCCGTGCTGGCGCTCCAGCGAGCCGCGGGCAACCAGGCCGTCGCCGGGCTGTTGCGAACACCCGCCGGCGGAGCGCCGAGCGGTGCTCCGGCGCAGACCAAGCCGCTGTTCCTCGTCACGATCAAGGCTCAGAAGCAGGGTCTGATCAAGGGCGGCGGGCCGGGCAACGCGATCGAGGGCCTCAAGTACGGGATGGGCGTCACGAGCCCGAAGGACGCGGCGACCGGCCAGTCGTCCGGCAGGCGGATCCACAAGGCGATCACGTTCACCAAGCCGTGGGACGC
>DATCDC010000072.1:0-33141 GCA_036510915.1 Solirubrobacteraceae bacterium
GCGGCGCTGAGCGCGCCGGTCACCGTCCCCGCCGGATACGGCCTCGAGCTGCCGCCGCTCGAGGTGCTGCCACCGGCGATGGCGCGGGAGGTCGAGCGCCTGCGCGCGCACCCCGCCGGCGTCTTCGCCGCCCGCGTGTACGCCGAGCAGCGCCGCTAGGACGCGTGGCCGGTGGTTCTGCGTGGATTCGGCGCGGGCGCGGTCGTGATCTGAGGGTCGGCGGTGCAGAACTACGGCTGGGTGTATCAGCCGACCCGCACCGTCAGCACCTTGGAGCCCGCGCCGCGCTGGGTCGCGTCGCCGGCCCACTGCGCGACGAACTGCGCCGTGTGGCGGATGCGCGCGACCGCGGTGAACGTGCCGTTCGAGGCGACGACGACGTCCTGGAAGCGCCAGCGCACAGAACCCTGCTCGCGGAAGGAGACGACGACGTGCTCGCCGCCCGCGGCGGAGGAGAGCCGGCCGCTGAGCCGCACCGCGTTGCCGGCCCTGCGCACCCGCCGCGTGGGCGAGGTCAGGCTGAGCGTCGAGACCCTGCCCGCCGCCCCGCCGCTCGTCGTCGCGAACAGCTGATCGTCACGTGAGAGCGCGTACCCGCCGAGCGGTCCGACGGCCGCGAGCCCCTGCGAGCTGATCGCGGACTCGGCGATCAGCTGCGGCTGCCAGGTGCGGCCGCCGTCGCTCGTGCGCAAGACCCAGGCGTTGCGGGCGCTGCCGAACTCGCTGACGGCCACCCACCCGTGCGAGGCATCGGAGAAGCGCACCGCGTAGCCGACCTCGGTGCCGAGCCCGGCCAGCTCGTGCCAGTGCCGGCCCGCGTCGTCGGTGCGGTAGAGCGGGCCGGCGGCGCTCAGCAGGAACGCCGTCTTGGCGCCGACGAGCGAGACCACGTCGACGCGGACCCTGTTGCGGCCGGAGCCGGGCCGCGCCATCGCCGCGAAGTGGCGGCCGCCGTCATGGGAGAGCAGCAGGTTCTTCGGGCCGTAGGCGAGCACCGTCGAGCCCGCGCGCTCGACGTCGAACAGCGGCGCGCTGCGCACGGCCTTCTGCACGTTGGGCCTGAACGTCCTGCCGCCGTCGTCCGAGCGCCGCACGCCCGCCGGGCCGACGAGCAGCACCCGCTTGGCGTCGAGCGCGCGGACGGCCTCCGGGACCTGCGCGGTGCCGGTGTTGAGGATCGCGTACGAGTCGCCGCCGTTGTCGGTGCGCAGCAGCTGTCCGGTCGAGTCGAGCACGAACCCGACCTTCGCCGAGAGGAACGAGATCCCGGTGATCGTGTTCGAGGTGGCCGCGTCGTTCTCCGTCCAGGTGCGGCCGCCGTCCGTCGTACGCGCCAGCGACCCGAACGGACCGTAGGCGTAGGCGACCTTGCCGTCGAGCGCGCGGAGCCCGTCGAACTGCCCGGTCAGCGCGCTGCCGACCGGCGAGAAGGTGTTGCCGGCGTCCCCCGAGATGACCGTCGTGCCGTTCTGGCCGACGCCGACCGCCTGCGTCGCGGACGGCATGCCGACCGAGGTCAGCACGAGACTCGACGGGGCCAGCGACTCCCAGTCCCCGCCGCCATCGGTCGTGCGCACGAGGCGGTCGCCCCCCGTCGTCACGCCGACGCACGTCGTCGCATCGGCGCAGCGCACCCGCGCGAGCGCGCCCGCGTCGGCCGGCAGCGGGATCTCGCTCCACGTCGCGCCGCCGTCGGTCGTCTTCAGGACGGCCGGGGCGTCGCCCGCGGCGTAGCCGGTCTGCGCGGTCGGGAAGGTGATCGTGCGCAGCGACCACGGCTCGGCGACCACCGGCTTCCACGTGTTGCCCGCGTCGGCGGTGCGGAAGATGTCGCCGCCGGAGGTGGTCACGAAGCCGGCCGTGTCGGACACGAAGTCGACGTCGCTGGGCTCGACGCGCGAGGCGGCGCTCGTCGCCGCCGTGCCGGGGATGGCGGTGCGGCGCGACCAGGTGCGCCCGCCGTCGGCCGAGCGCAGGACGTTGCCGTCGCGCAGGATGAGCACGCCCACGTTCGAGGACGGGAAGTCGAAGGCGCGGATGCCGCCCGTGCAGAGCTCGTCGCTCGCCGTCCACGGCAGGCGCCGGAACGTCGTCCCGCCGTCGTCGGAGCGCCGCAGTGCACAGGTGCCGCCGACGATGACGGTCTTGGAGCCGATCATGCGCACGACGTCGAGGTACTCGCTGAGCCCGGTCGCCAGGCCCTTCCAGGTGCGACCGCCGTCGGTCGTCTTCAGCAGCGTGCCGAAGTCGCCGGTGGCGTAGCCCGTCTGGCCGGCGAACTCGACGGCGTTGAGCGACTGGCCCTGGGGCGTCGGGTCGCCCCACGCCCAGCCGGAGTGGGTGGTGCGCACCGACGCCGAGGCGGCGGCGGGGAGCGCGAGCGCAGCGACCAGCGCAAAGGGGACAGCGAAGCGAACTGGACCGGTCATCGACGTATCATACGCCGATGGCCCGTCGTCATCCTGTCCGGCTCTGCGCGCTCGGCGTCCTCCCCGCGCTGCTGCTGCTGACGGCGGCGAGCGCGAAGGCGAGCGTGACCGTCGGGAGCTCCCTGCGCCAGCGCGCCGACCTGGCCGTGCGCTGTGACGCCACCTGCACCGAGCTGCAGACCGCGCGCCCGGGCGGCACGGGCCTCACGATCCCGGTCGCAGGCGTGATCACGCGCTGGCGGCTGCGCGCGGCGACCTCGGGCACGGTGCGGCTGCGGGTGCTGCGCCCGGTCGGCGACGGCACCTTCGCGACGGTCGGGCTCAGCGAGCCGCAGAAGCTCGCGCAGGCGCACGACCCGGGGCAGGATGCCCAATACACGTTCACCGCGCGGCTCAGCGTCCAGGTCGGTGACCAGATCGCCCTCGACCACGAGCGTGGCGCGGCCGCGATCTTCCACTCCTACGGGCAGGACGCCTCCTATGCCGCCGCGAGCTTCCGCCCGCAGCCGGCGGTCGACGTGCCCGCCGCACCCGCGGCCGCGGCGATCGGCCGCGAGCTGCTGCTCAACGCCGACATCGAGCGCGACGCCGACGGCGACGGCTTCGGCGACGAGTCGCAGGACAACTGCCCGGCGATCGCCAACGACCAGACGTCGAACCCCTGCCCGCCCGGGACGGGAACGGGGACGGGGACGGGCGCGGGGACCGGCACGGGCACCGGGTCCCAGCCGGTCGGGCCGACGTCCCCGACGCCGGTCGCGCAGAAGGTCCGCGGCGAGCCCGCGATCGACCGCACGCAGCGCGGCCACGGCGCCGCGCCGGCGCCGCGGGCGACCCCGGTCGTCGCCGGCACCGGCGCGTCGGGGCACGGACGGCGGCCTGCTCCGCGTCCGGCCCCCCGGCGTGCGCGCACGCCGCTCTCCGGGCATCGCAGCCGCCGCCCCGCGCGCCGCACGCCGGTGCAGGCGCGCAACCCGCTCAAGGGCCACCGGACGCATCCGTCGCGACCGGCTCCGCGTGCGCGCCGGCCCGCGGTCCACGGACACCCGCGCCACGGCGCCCGCCCGACACCCCGCGCCAGGCCCGCGCCGCAGTCCGGCCACGGCGCGCGCCCGGCACCGCGCCCAGCGCCCCAGGTGCAGCCGGCCCCGGGCTTCCGCTTCCACCGCGGGCGCTGAGCGCTACACCGCGACGAGCCGCCCGAACAGGCGCTCGAGCGTCGCCGCGGGGTCGCTCGTCAGGCCGGCGTGGACGTCGGAGGGCTGGATGCTCGTCGACGACGGAGCGACGATCCAGCCGAACCGCTCGGACTTGGGCAGGCGCGCGACGGCGCCGCCGGCGGGCGCGCCGGCGACGACCTCGCACAGCGCGTCCAGCCGTGAGCGCAGCGGCGCCGGATCGACACCTGGGGCGAGCGCGGCGAGCCGCCCGGCGTCGAGCTCGGCGCGGAGCTCCAGGAAGTCGCGCTGCCGGCAGAACAGGACGACGCCGACGTTCAGGCGCTCGCCGCGCTCGACCTGCGGCACGACGCGCAGCACCGCGTAGGCGAACGGGAGCGAGAGCGCCTCAGGGCCGGGCATGCTCGAGCTCCTGCACGAAGACGCGCGGTGCGGCGAGCCGCTCGGTCAGGAAGGCCGAGAGGTCCGCGCGGCGCGCGGGCGGGTCGGCGCCCAGCCAGGCCTGCGGGACTGCCGCGACGGCGCCCGGGACGGCGGCGAGCGCGCGCGCCTCGAGCCGCTCGTCGGCCGCCGCGATCGGCCCCGCACCGGGAAGCAGGACGTGCTCGGAGAGCATCGGGACGGGGCTGCGCGCCGTCGTCGCGAGCGGGGCGTCGCCGTACTGGCGGAAGAAGGCCGCCCCGTGGTCGATCAGCCAGGTGCGACCGTGCCAGGCGAGCAGGTTGGGGTTGCGCGGTGTGCGGTCGACGTTCGTGACCAGCGCATCGAACCACACCACCTCGGCCGCGAGGTCCGCGGAGACCGGCGGGTCGGCCGGGAGCGTGAACGGCAGCGCGCCCGGCAGGAAGTCCATCCCCAGGTTCGGCCCCGGGCTCGCGGCGATCAGGTCCTGGATCTCGGGATCCGGCTCGGCGTGGCCGAGCTCGGGCGCGACCTCGACGACGACGAGCTCGGGCACGGGCAGCCCGAGCGCCCGGGCGAGCTCCCCCGCGACGACCTCGGCGACGAGCGCGCCCTCCCCTTGCCCCGCGCCGCGGAACTTCGTCACGTAGAGGCCGTCGTCGTCGGCCTCTACGAGGCCCGGGAGCGAGCCGCCCTCGCGCAGCGCGGCGACGTAGCGCGTGGCGCGCACGGTGCGCAGTGTGTCGGGCATCGGGACGCGCAGGCTACCCGCAGGATGCGCGCGTCACCGCATGATATTGTTAACTGGATGGTGAACAGTGAGACCCTCGACCGCACCTTCGCCGCCTGCTCGCATCCGATCCGCCGCGGCATCCTCGAGCGCCTGGCGGGCGGGACGCTCAGCGTCGGCCAGGCGACCGGGGACTTCGGCGTCTCCAAGCCCGCCATCAGCCGGCACCTGCGGATCCTCGAGGAGGCCGGCGCGATCGTGCGCGTCGTCGACGGGCGCACGCACCTGCTGAGCCTGCCCGACGACGACCCGGGCCTCGACGACGCCTACGCGTGGATGACGCGCCAGCGGGCGGTGTGGGAACGCAAGCTCGACGTGATCGAGGACGTCCTCGCCGAACGACGGGCCGAACAGCGGGCCGCCGCCCGCAAGGAGCAGCCATGAGCACCACACCGACGACCAGCGTGCACCTCGAGCGCACGTTCGACGCCCCCGCCGACGCCGTCTTCGACGCCTGGACGAACCCGGAGGTGCTGCGGCGCTGGTGGGTCACCGACCCCTCGTGGACGACGCCGATCGCCGAGGTCGACCTGCGCGAGGGCGGGCGCTGGCGCCTGTCGATGGAGGATCCGGCCGACGGGCGGCGCTACACGGTCGCCGGGGAGTACCGCGAGGTCCGCCGCCCCGAGCGCCTGGTCTACAGCTGGTGCTGGGAGACCGGCGACCCGCCCGACGGGCACGTGAGCCTCGTGACCGTGGACTTCGTCGAGGCCGGTGGCCGGACCACCGTCGTGCTCGAGCACGCCCTGCTCTCCTCGCCCGCCTCGCGCGACGGGCACGCCGCCGGCTGGGAGGCCTGCCTGACCTCCCTGGCCGAGCGCATCTTCATCACGACCACCCACGACGAAGCCCGCGCGCAGGCCGGGCGGAAGGAGCAGTGACGATGGGCAAGTACGTCTTCACCTACAGCGGCGGCAGCATGGCCGAGACCGATGCCGAGCGCGAGGCCGCGATGGCGGCCTGGGGCGCGTGGTTCGAGCGGCTCGGGCCCGCGGTCCTCGACATCGGCAACCCGTTCGCGGGCTCGACCGCCGTCGGCGCCGGGGCGCCGAACGGCCTCACCGGCTACTCGATCGTCTCGGCGGACAGCCTCGACGCGGCGGCGCAGCTCGCCCAGAGCTGCCCGGTGCTCGAGCACGGCGGCGGCGTCGGCGTGTACGAGGCGCTCGCGATGTAGCGACCGGCGCGCGTCCGCGGGCTCCGGCCAGGCCGGAGCCTGCGGGCACGCCGGAGCGCCGGCCGGGGCTATCGTCACCCCATGGCCGAGCCCGCCGCCCTCGAGCGTGAGCTGCAGGCGCGGCGCGACGAGCTCCGCGCGCGCATCGCGCAGCTCGCGAAGCCCGCCGAGCGCGGCGCCGAGCTCGGGTTCGGCAAGCGCATCGGGGACGGGACGACCGAGGCGGTCAGCCGCCTGACCGACATCGGCGTCGGCGGCAGCCTCGAGGTCTCCGAGGCGCGGGTCACGCGCGCGCTCGACAAGCTCGGCGAGGGCAGCTACGGCGTGTGCGACATCTGCGGCGAGCCGATCGCGGCCGCGCGACTCGCCGCCGCACCCGACAGCGTCCTCTGCATCACGTGCGCAGAGCGGGCTCGATGATTGCGCACGCAACTACCTGCTAGGATCCTCGCCATGGAACTCGGAGTCGCCACCTTCGCCGATCTCAGCACGGGCGTCAGCCCGCAGCAGCGCATGCGCGAGCTGATCGAGGAGGCCGAGCTCGCCGACCAGCTCGGGCTCGACGTGTTCGCGATCGGCGAGCATCACCGCCCGGACTTCCTCATCTCGTCCCCGCAGGTCGCGCTCGCCGCCGCCGCGGTGCGCACGCAGCGGATCCGCCTCTCCAGCGCGGTCACCGTGCTGAGCTCCGACGACCCGGTCCGCGTCTTCCAGGACTTCGCGCAGGTCGACCTGCTCTCGGGCGGGCGCGCCGAGATCATGGCCGGGCGCGGATCGTTCATCGAATCCTTTCCCCTGTTCGGCTACGACCTGGACGACTACGACGAGCTCTACGCCGAGAAGCTCGACCTGCTGCTGAAGCTGCGCGAGAGCGAGCGCGTCACCTGGGCCGGGCGCCACCGCGCGCCCCTGAACGACGTGGGCGTCTGGCCGCGGCCGGTGCAGGATCCGCTGCCCGTCTGGGTCGCCGTCGGCGGCTCGCCGCAGTCGGTGATCCGCGCGGGGACCCTCGGCCTGCCGCTGACGATCGCGATCATCGGCGGCCGGCTGGAGCGCTTCGTCCCGTTCGTCGAGCTCTACCGCGAGGCGATCGCCCGCGCCGGCCATGACCCGGCGACGGCGCGCGTGGCGATCAACACCCACGCGTTCGTCGGCGAGACCTCGGCGCAGGCCGACGCCGCGTTCGCCGCGCCCTACCTCGCCGGCATGAACCGCATCGGCCGCGAGCGCGGCTGGCCGCCGTCCGGGCGCCCCGAGTACGAGGCGCTGCGCTCGCCGCGCGGCGCACTCGCCGTGGGCTCGCCGCAGGAGGTCGCCGAGAAGATCCTCTTCGGCCACGAGCTGTTCGGCCACCAGCGCTACATCGGCCAGATGAGCGTCGGCGCCGTCGCGCACGCGGATGTGCTGCGCTCGATGGAGCGCTTCGGCACCGAGGTGGCGCCGGCCGTGCGCGCCGAGGTCGCCCGCCGCACGGCCGCCGAGCCGGTCGCGCAGGCCTAGGCCGCGATCGGCACGGGCTCGCCGACCCGCAGACCCGGAGCCCGCGTGAGCAGCTCGCGGAAGGATACGTTGGGGCGCTGATGGCCGTGGCGCGCAACCTCGTGAATCTCAAGGCCGTCGACAAGGGCTACGGCAGCCGCTCGGTGCTGCGCGACATCACCCTCGGGATCGCCGCCGGCGACCGCATCGGCGTCGTCGGGCGCAACGGCGACGGCAAGTCGACCCTGCTGCGCCTGATCGCCGGCCTCGAGCAGCCCGACGCGGGGGCGCTGACCCGCTCCGGCGACGTGCAGCTCGCGCTGCTCGGCCAGCGCGACGAGCTGCGCGAGCAGCGCACGATCCGCGAGGAGCTGATCGGGGGGCGTGCCGACCACGAGTGGGCCGGGGACAGCGCGTTTCGCGGCGTGCTCGACGGACTGCTGGGCGGGGTCGCGCTGGCCCGCTTCCCCGACGGGCTCGACACGCCGATCGCGGGGCTGTCCGGCGGCGAGCGCCGGCGCATCGCGCTCGCCCGGCTGCTGCTCGACGGCCCCGAGCTGCTGTTGCTCGACGAGCCGACGAACCACCTCGACGTCGAGGGCATCGACTGGCTGGCACGCCATCTCGCGGCGCGCCGCGGCTCGACGCTCGTCGTGACCCACGACCGCTGGTTCCTGGACGCGGTCTGCACCGCGACCTGGGAGGTGGCCGATGGCGCGATCCACCAGTACGACGGCGGGTACGCCGCGTACGTGCTCGCGCGCGCCGAGCGCGACCGCCAGGAGGGCGCACGCGAGGACCGCCGCCGCCAGCTCGTGCGCAAGGAGCTCGCCTGGCTGCGCCGCGGCCCACCCGCGCGCACGGCGAAGCCCCGCTTTCGCATCGACGCCGCCAACGCGCTGATCGCCGACGAGCCCGAGGCCCGCGACCGCACCGAGCTGCTGCGCTTCGCGACCTCGCGCCTGGGCGACAAGGTGCTCGCCGCGATCGGCGTGTCGGTCGCGTTCGGTGACCAGCAGGTGCTCCGCGACGTCACCTGGCGCCTGGGCCCCGGCGACCGCGTCGCGCTCGTCGGCGTCAACGGCTCGGGGAAGACGACGCTGATGAAGCTGCTCGCGGGCGAGCTCGACCCCGCGGCCGGGCGGGTGGAGCGCGGCATGACCGTGCGCCTGGCGCACCTCTCCCAGGACACCACGGAGATCCCCGGTCATCTGCGCGTCCTGGAGGCTCTGGAGGAGGTCCGCGTGCGCGCCACGCTCAGCGACGGACAGGAGATCACCGCCGGGATGCTCTGCGACCGCTTCGGCTTTCGCGGCGAGCGGGCCCGCACGCTGGTGCGCGACCTCTCCGGCGGCGAGCGGCGCAGGCTGCAGCTCATGCGGCTGCTGATGGACGAGCCCAACGTCCTGCTGCTCGACGAGCCGACGAACGACCTCGACATCGACACGCTGACCGCGCTCGAGGATCTGCTCGACGGCTGGCCGGGGACGCTGGTGATCGTCAGCCACGATCGCTACTTCGTCGAGCGCGTCTGTGACGACGTCCACGCGCTCAGCACCGGCGGCGGCGTCCGGCACCTGCCGGGCGGGATCGACCAGTACCTCGCCGAGCGCCAGGCCGACACCGCAGGCGGCGCCCCGGCACCCACCGGCGCGCCGCGTGCCGGGCCCGCGGCGCCGGGCGCGCTGATGCGCGCGACGCGCAAGGAGGCCCAGCGCCTCGAGCGTGCGCTGGAGCGCCTCGACGAGCGCGAGCGCGCGCTCGAGGACGAGATGGCCGCGAGCGCCACCGACCACGCGCGCCTGCACGACCTGCAGCTCCAGCTCGAGGCGCTGCGCGCCGAGCGCGACGAGCTCGAGGCGGCGTGGTTCGAGGCCGCGGAGTCGCTCGAGGGATGAGGGAGCGCTACGGTCGCGGCACCCGTCGTCCGATCGCAGGAGGCAGTCCGATGTATGCGCGCGTCGCGATGTACCACGGAGCCGATGCCGGCGGCATCGAGCAGATCCTCACGCACACCGCGAAGGAGTTCGAGGCGCGGCTCGCCGACCCGGCCGAGGGCCTCGAGGGCGTCCGCGAGTTCCTGCTGCTCGTCGACCGCGAGAGCGGGCGCGGTCTGGGGATCTCGCTGTTCGAGACAGAAGAGGACCTGCGGCGCGGCGACGAGCAGCTGGGCCGCGTGCCGCTCTCACAGGCCGGCGGCGTCAGGACCGGCGTCGAGTACTACGAGGTCGCCCTGCACCGCACGCCGGACTGAGCTCACTGCACCGCGGCGATCGCCGTGCCGAGCTTCGCGGGATCGGCGCCGGCGACGAGCCGCTCACCGCGCGGCCCGCGCACGAGGAACGACGGCGTGCTCTGGATCCTCTTCGCGCGGGCGAGCGCCAGCTCGCGCTTCGCCATCGCGGCGATCGCCGGGTCGGCCAGCGCGCTGTGGAAGGCCGTCATGTCGAGCCCCGCCGCGGTCGCGACCCTGTCGATGAACTGCCGTGTCACGTAGCCCGTGTTCTCGACGCCCTGGTTGGCGTACCAGACGCCGACGAACTCGAAGAGGCGGTTCTGCCGGGCGGCGGCGAGCGCCGCGCGGGCGCCCAGCTCCGAGTCCGGGCCGAGGATCGAGATCGGGACGAAGCGCATCGACGACTCGCCGCGCGCGACCGGCCCGGTCGCGTAGGCGGGGAAGCTGTCGTTGGCGAACTGCGCGCAGAACGGACACTGCATGTCGCTGAACTCGGTGATGGTGATCGCGGCGCCGGGCTTCCCGAGGGTCAGGCCGGACTGCGGCAGGCCCTTGACGAGCGCGACCTGGGCGGCGCTGCTGAACGTCCCGGCGTCGGCCTTCCTGGTCCCGGACTGCATCAGCGCGATCAGCGCCCCCGTCGCGAGCACGGCCGCGGCGGCGATGCACAGCAGGATCAGGCGGCGGCGCTGCTGGGGCTGCGTGCGGCGCGGCGTGGTCGTCGAGGAGTTGGTCGAGGGCACACAACCAGGATCGGCTCGGCACGGCGCGCCGGCATCCGTATGGGCTACGACTCCGGCGCGGAGCGCCGGGCGCGGTCTCACCGCTCCCGTTGGCCGTGACGCTGCGCCGGGGGCCTGGGACGGGGCTGAGGGCTCCCTGAGAAACCTGAGAAACTGGCGCGATGAGCGAGCTTCGCAAGCTGCAGAGCCAGGGCGTGCACCACATCACCCTCACCGGCGCGGGCCGGCAGACGTCGATCGACTTCTGGGAGGGCCTGCTCGGGATGCCGTTCGTCTTCGAGCAGCCCAACCTGGACAACCCGCGCGAGAGCCACCTGTACTTCGACCCGGGCGACGGGCGCCTGATCACGGTCTTCACGAACGAGGAGCGCGAGGGCACGCCGGACCGCACGCCGACCGATCCCGGCTGCGTGCACCACATCGCGCTCTCGCTCTCGCAGGCGACGTTCATGCAGGCGGTCGAGCGCCTCGACGAGCGCGGCATCCGCCACAGCGGCGTGAAGGACCGCGGCTTCATGGACTCGATCTACTTCGAGGACCCGCTCGGGCTGCTGATCGAGCTCGCCGCCTACCGCTTCGAGCCACCCGCCGGGTCCACGCACGCCGCCGTCCTGCTCGAGGCCCACCGGCTCCGCGTCGCGCGCGGCGACTACAACATCGCCCCGATCCACCTCGCCGACGCGATCGAGGCGATCGTCGGCCGCTCCCAGGACTCGCTGTCGGAGAGCCGCGCCCCTGCCGACCCCTACGCCTGAGGCCGGGAGATCGTCGGCCACCAGCTCGAGCTCGTCGACCGCCGCCGCGCGCGGCTCGACCAGCTCGACGCGGAGCTGCGCGAGCGCCGCGGGAGGATCGCCGCGCGAGCCGCCGGCCTGCGCACTGCGTGCCGCGTCGGACCGGGTGCTACGCGGCCTTGACCGCGGAGACGTCGAGGGCGAGCTTGACCTTGTCGCCGACGAGGACGTTGCCGCTGCCGAGCGCCTGGTTGAACTTCATCCCGTAGTCGCCGCACGAGAGCTGGCTCTGCGGCGGTCTGCCGTGCCGCCGGAATTGATTGCTTGAGCAAGCATAGCACAGTTGATTGCGCAAGCAACATTTTCTATACTTCCGGGAGAGCCATGACCGCGCCCTCGACATCCCTGACATCCACGTGCGCCTACGTCGTCGGCGACGACGGCGTCGCGCGCTGGTCGCCGACGCACTCCGACGCCTGGATCGGCATGCTCGAGACGCACAGGGCGCTCACCCGCACGCTCGACGCCGAGCTCGAGGCCGAGCACGGCCTCACGCTGAGCGCGCTCGAGGTGCTGGGCCGCCTCGCGGCGGTGCCCGAGCGGCGTCTCGGGCTCTCGCGCCTGGCCGCCGAGTGCGCGCTCAGCCTCAGCCGCATCTCGCGGATCGTCGACGACCTGCAGCGCCGCGGGCTGGTCGTCAAGTCGCCGTCGCCGGCCGACGCGCGCGCGACCGACGCGACCCTCACCGGCGCCGGGCTCGATCTCACCCGCGCGGCCCAGGCCACGCACTTCACCTCCGTGCAGCGGCGCTTCTTCGAGCAGCTCAGCCCCGAGGAGCTCGGCACGCTGGCCGAGGTCTTCCGGCGCTTCGCACCCGGCGCCGCGGACGCCTGCACGACCGACGACGAGTAGCCGCCGGAACGGCGGCGGGCTCGCAGAGCCGTTCGGCATCTCGCCGCGCCTGCTTGACAGGCCGTCGTCACGCCTGCGAATATTCAACCGATAGGTTGAATAGCACGTGACGACCGCCGCCCCCCATCCGTCGACCTCCGACGAACTCAGCGTCACCTTCGCGGCGCTCGCCGACCCCACGCGCCGCGCGATCCTCGCGCGGCTCGCCGAGAGCGACGCGACGGTCGGCGAGCTCGCCGCGCCCTTCCCCGTGAGCCTGCAGGCGATCTCCAAGCACCTCAAGGTCCTCGAGCGCGCCGGGCTGATCACCCGTGGCCGCGACGCGCAGCTGCGCCCGTCGCGGCTGGAGGCGACCCCGATGCGGGCGGCTGCCGACTGGCTCGGCGACTACCGCGAGTTCTACGAGGCGCGGCTCGATCGTCTCGAGCGGCACCTCCGGACCATCCAGCGAAAGGAACCAACCGATGACTGACGGCCCCGCGAGCCCGATGATCGAGCGCAACCTGCGGATCACGCGAGTCCTCGATGCCCCACGCGACCTCGTCTGGACCTGCTGGACCGACCCCGAGCACTTCGCCGCCTGGTTCGGGCCCGAGCACTTCCACACGCCGGTCGAGTCCGTCGAGATCGACCTGCGGCCGGGCGGCGTCTTCAAGTCGACGATGGTCGGCCCCGACGGCAACGAGTACCCCGGGACGGGAACCTTCGTCGAAGTCACGCCGAAGGACCGTCTCGTCTTCGAGGAGCGCGACATCGAGCATCCGATGATGGAGCGCCAGCACACCGTGGTCTCGTTCCGCGACCTGGGCGGCGGCCGCACCGAGCTCGAGATCGCCGTGACGATGGTGTGTGTCGAGGAGCTCCTCCCCATGGCCGAGGCCGGCTGGAACAGCTCCTTCGACAAGCTCGCCGCGGTGCTCGCGCAGGGCTGACCGGCGGGTAGATTGCGGGGCATGGCGGACGAGGCGATCCGCGCCGTCGTGCACGGCGAGGTGCAGGGTGTCGGCTTCCGCCAAGCCACGCTGCGGCGGGCGCGCAGGCTCGGCGTCCTGGGCTGGGTGCGCAACGGCGACGACGGGAGCGTCGGCGTGCATGCCGAGGGGGCACCCGACGCTGTCGCCGCGCTCGTCGCGTTCCTGCACGACGGCCCACGGCTCGCGCGCGTCGACGCCGTCGAGACCGCGTGCGTCCCCGTCGAGGGGCACGAGCAGTTCGCGATCCGCGGGGTCAGCGCGGGGGTGTTCGTGGTCCAGGAGCACGCCGCCACCGCCCATCACTTCGACCTGCGCCTGGAGGTCGGCGGCGTCATGCGCTCGTGGGCCGTGCCCAAGGGCCCGTCGATGGACCCGGCCGCCAGGCGCCTGGCCGTCCAGGTCGAGGATCACGAGCGCGAGCACAACGGCTTCGAGGGCGCGCTCGGCGCGGGCCACGCCATGGTGTGGGACCGCGGGACCTACGAGCAGGGCGGGCGGGTGCCGTGGCCGGAGGCGCTCGAGCGCGGCCACGCGGTCTTCGTCCTGCACGGCGAGAAGCTCCGCGGCGGCTTCGCCCTGCAGCGCACGCGGCCGGGCGCCAGGGCCCAGTGGCTGCTGATCAAGCGCCGCGACGACGACGCGCGACCGGGCTCGGACGTCGTCGCCGAGCGCCCGGAGTCCGTGCTCAGCGGCCGGACGCTCGACGAGCTCGCCGGCTGATCAGACACAGCCGTCGCCGTCGCTCGGACGACCGTGGTTGTCGGGGTCGTTGTCGGTGTGCGACCGACCCTGCCTGATGTGGCAGGTGTGCGCGTGGTGCCGTGTGCGGTGATGCCGGCTGTGGCCCTGTGCGACGGCGGAGGCCGGCGCGGTGACGACCAGGGCGAGGACGGCGAGGAGCGCCGCCAGGGCGCCCAGGGGGACGGTGATGCGGGACATGCGTGGCGGCCTTTCGGATCGGGAACGGGCTGCAAGGAAGGACGCGCGCGGGCGCGGTTTCCTTCCCCGGCTCCGGCCGGCACGAGGCGACGAGGCCGTGGGCGTCGGCTGCCCGCTCAGCTTGCGTCCTGCTGCGAAGGGCGACACGACGAGTAGGTTGGACGGATGACCACCTCTGATGCGGGCGTCGACCCGTCGCAGAGCGGTGTGGAGCCGCCGACCTCGGGTCGTTTCCGGCACGCGCTGTCGGAGGGGCGGCGGCTGGCGGGCATCGCCTACCGCGACCCTCAGCATGTGGCCGAGCGCCTGACGCTGTACGGCTCCGAGCGCTTGGGCGACGAGTCGGTGGCGTGGGCGAGCCGTGCCCGGGAGGAGCGACCGGACGTCCCGCTCCCGGTGATCGCCGAGGAGCTGCGCATCCAGACCGCGCAGGTCGCGCGCATCGACGGGGCGGTCGCCGGCACGCCGTTCCTGATCGCGCTCGTCCCCGGGTACCTGGCCTACCTCTGGCAGGAAGGCGTCATGGAGCGGCGCATCGCCGCCCTCTACGGCAATGACCCCCGGGACCTGGAGACCTCGGCGAACATCCTGGTCCTGCGCGGCGCGCAGCCGACGGTCGACGCCGCGAAGGACGCGCTGCTGGAGGTGCGCGACAGCCCGCTGCCCGAGAAGCCGACCACGCGGCGCCCGCTGCGCGTCTGGGTGCGCAGCATCTACACGATGCTGATCTTCGGCGGGTTCCTCTCGGCACCGTCCGAGGAGGAGGACCAGGGGAAGCCGTGGCGGGTGAAGGCTGTGGTCGGCTTCCTGATCGGCGCCGGGATCTGGGTCATCACGTGGGTGCTCCCCGTCAGCTTCATGATCGCGATGGCCTGGGGCTGCGAGAGTCATGCGCGCAGCCTCGGCCACCGCACCATGACCTTCTACGGCGGCGAGGGCGCGATCGAAGAGGCCGCGAGCGCCACGGGCGACTCAGGCCAGGGCCGCACCAGGCGCGACGTGCTGCGCGGCGCCCTGCTCGCACTCTCCATCGCCGTCCCGATCGCGTTCATCGCCTACGCCGACCACGTGCGCCAGAGCACCGGCATCAACTGGCTCGGCGCGCTCGGCGCCCTGGTCGCCGCCTCGATGGTCATCGCCACGACCGTCATCGCCAGGCGCCGCTGACGCACCACGGCTCAGCCTCCCGGTGAGGTGCGGCAACTGGTCGCAGCCGTCGAAGTGCACCCGGGACGTCGTGCCCGCGGCCTCGTGCCCCTCGAGCAGCTTCTCCTTGATCTGCGGTTCGCCGGCGGCCGATGCGCGGAGCCATGGAACGAAGGTCGGCGCGCATACGCTCTATTATTCGTTTGCGCATGCTATATGTTTTGCAAGTATGAAGAACGGAAAGCGACTGCTCACCCTCGCGACGCTCTGCCTCTGCGCGTTCGCCGTCAACGTCGACGTCACGATGGTCAACGTCACGATCCCCCGACTCGCGGTCGACCTCGGCGCGGGCACACGGCAGCTGCAGTGGATCGTCGACGCCTACACGCTCGTGTTCGCGGCGCTGGTGCTCGCCGCCGGGAGTCTCAGCGACCGCTTCGGGCGGCGCGGCGCGCTGCTCGTCGGGCTCGCCGTCTACGGCGCCGGCAATGGCCTGGCGGCGCTCGCCACGACGGCGCAGGAGCTGATCGCCACGCGTGCGCTGATGGGGCTCGGCGCGGCGATCATCTTCCCCACGACGCTGTCGATCATCAGCAACGTCTTCACCGACCGCCGCGAGCGCGCGCAGGCGATCGGCGTCTGGGGCGCGAGCACCGGGCTCGCCGTGGCACTTGGGCCGATCGTCGGCGGCGCGCTGCTCGAGTCGTTCTCGTGGGAGGCGACGTTCCTCGTCAAGGTCCCGCTGGCGCTCGCCGCGGCGGGCCTCGTGCTGTGGGTGGTCCCGACCTCGCGCGACCCCCAGGCGCCACGGCTGGATCTGCGCGGCATCGCCCTCTCGACGGGCGCCGTGGGCCTGCTCGTCTACACGATCATCGAGGCGCCGGCCGCGGGCTGGCTGTCCGCGCAGACGCTGGCGACCGCCGCTGCGGGCGTGCTCCTGCTCGCCGCCTTCGTCACCTGGGAGCGCCGGGCGCCCGTGCCGATGCTCGACCTGCGGCTGTTCGCCAATCCGCGCTTCTCGGGGGCATCGCTGTCGATCGCGGTCTCGTTCTTCGCGCTCTCCGGGTTCATCTTCCTGATCACCCAGTACTTCCAGTTCCTGCGCGCCTGGGGGCCGCTGGAGACCGGGCTGCGCACGCTTCCCGTCGCCATCGCGGTCGGCGTCTCCTCGGTGCTCGGCACGCAGATCGCGGTGCGCCGCGGGACCAAGGCGGTCGTCAGCGGCGGCCTGCTGTCGATGGCGGCCGGCCTCGCGTGGGTGGGGTTCGGCCAGAACGACGCGACGAGCTACGTCCTGATCGCCGGGCAGATGGTGCTGCTGGGCGCGGGCATGGGGCTGACGAGCGCGCCCGCGACCGAGTCGATCATGGGCGCGGTCAGCACGGCGAAGGCGGGCGTGGGCTCCGCGCTCAACGACATGACGCGCGAGCTCGGGAGCACGCTCGGCGTGGCCGTCGTCGGCAGCGTGTTCGCCTCGCTCTACGGCGCGCGGCTCGCCGACCGGACGGTCAAGGGCCTGCAGCCGTCCGCGCTCGCACAGGCGAAGGCGTCGGTTGGCGCGGCGCTGACCACCGCGCAACAGCTCGCCGACCAGGGCGCGCCCGCCGTGGCGTCCGGGCTGCGCGAGGCGACGTCGTCCGGGTTCTTCAGCGGGATGCACGCCGCGTGCGTGCTGCTCGCCGGCATCTGCATCGCCGGCGCCGCGGTCTGCGCGGCGGTGCTGCCGTCCCAGCCGCCCGTCCCCGCGGACGATGGCGGGCACCCGGCCGAGGGCGCGCGGCAGTTCGCCCCGGCGCCCGCCAAGGCCCGGGCATAATGGCCGCGATGCGCACCTACCGCCAGAACTGCGGCATAGCACGCGCGCTCGACCTGCTCGGCGAGCGCTGGACGATCCTGATCGTGCGCGAGCTGGCGCGCGGCCCGAAGCGTTTCGGCGATCTGGTCGCGGGTCTGGAGGGCATCGGCACGAACCTGCTGGCCGCCCGCCTGCGCTCGCTGCAGGATGCGGGCATCATCGCCGCGCAGACGCTCCCGCCGCCGGCGGGCGTGCCGGCCTATGCGCTGACCGATCACGGGCGCTCGCTCGTGCCGGTGCTCGAGGACCTCGCGTTGTGGGGCATGGGCATCCCGTGGGAGGGCCAGGAGGAGGCGCGCTCGCGCGCGGCCTGGGCGGCGATGACGATGCGCGCGCAGCTCGAGCGCTCCGGCGAGGAGGCGCCCGACGGCATCTACGAGTTCGAGGTCGGCGGCGAGCAGTTCTGGCTGCGCGTCGCCGAGGGCGTCCCGGAGCTGACCGATGGCCCCGCTCCGATCACGCCGGACGTGCGCGTCACGTGCGAGCTACCGGTGTTCATGGAGCTCGGCATGGGGGTGCGCAGGGCGTCTGACACGGCCCTGCGCGTCGACGGCGACCGGCGCCGGCTTGGCATGCTGATGCGCAGCTTCCGCATGCCTCCCGAGGCCGCGCCCGGCGCCGGCCCCTCCGCCGCCGCCGCCATCCCGGCGTTCTGATCGCTGGACCTGTCCTCAGCGCGGGCGACGCTGCTCATGCTCGGTCCTCAGGCCGGAATGCCGGGAGGGCCGAGGATCTCGAGGCCGTGGTCGGCGGCGGCCCGGAGCACGGGCTCCATGTCCGGCGGCGCGGTCGGCGCGGGTGGGATCTCCGCGACGGGAGCCGGGGCGCCGAGCGTGCGGATGAAGCCCTCGAACCCGGCCGCCTGTGTGACCAGCAGGAAGCGCGCCTCGTCGGAGCTGACGATGAACGTGTGCGGCACGTCGCGCGGGCCGAACACGAAGGAGCCTGCCGGAGCGACGAGCGTCTGGCCGGCGACCCAGATCGTGAGCTCCCCGTCGAGGACGTAGAACCACTCGTCCTCGTTGTGGTGGACGTGCAGCGGCGAGCCGGAGCCTCGCGGCGCGGTCTGCTCGGTCAGCATCATGCGGCCTCCGGTCCCCGCGCCATCGGCCTTGATCGTCGTCAGGCCGCCGAAGAACCAGAAGTGCTCGCCCTCGCCCGGACCGAGAGCGATCGGTGCGAGGGCGCCGTCCGGCGCGGTCGTGCTGGTGTCTGCTGCGGTGGTCGAGAACATGCGCGCATCCTGATCTCCACGACCGGCGCAAACCACCCCCCCGCGTCCGGGGATCTTTCTTGCGCGGGGTGCAAGACTGGCGTGCATGGCCTGGACGGTCGAGCGTCTTGTCGCGGAGATCGAGCGGCTCGGCTCACGGGGACTGCCGCGTGAGGAGTTCTTCGCTGAGCTGTCCCCACGGCTGCGCAACGTCATCGACAACGACGCCAGCTGCTGGCACACGCTGGACCCGAGCACGCGGCTGCTGACCAGCGACGCGCCCAAGGAGCTCATCGAGCGCGGCGTGTTCGCGCCCGACGAGGCCGCGGCCGCCGGGGAGCTGATCGTGCGCAGCGAGTACATGATCGACGACGTCAACACCTTCGCCGGCCTCGCCGCGCGGCGGGTGCCGGTCGGCATCCTCGACCACGCCACCCGCGGCGATCCCCAGCGCAGCGCGCGCTACCGCGACCTGCTCCTCCCAGCCGACATCCCCCACGAGCTGCGCGGCGCGTTCGTCATCCGCGGGCGCGTCTGGGGCGCCGTGCACATTGCCCGCCGCGCCGGCACCGGCGGATTCCAGCAGCGCGACGCCGGCGCGCTCGCCGCCCTCACCGGGGCGATCGCCCGCGGCATCCGCGTGTCGCTGCGCTTCGATGCGGCCCGCCGCGTCGCGGGCGTCGAGGCGCCGGGGATGGTCGTGCTCGGTCCACGCGACGAGGTCGAGCTGATCACCGCTCCGGCACGCGAGCTCCTCGCCTCGCTGCATCCCGAGGCGTCGGGCTACAGCGACGAGACGATCGCCACGCCGGTGCTCGCGCTCGCGTCGTTCGTCCGCTCTGCGCCACCCGGCGGTCAGGGCGCCGGCAACGTCGTCACCGTGCCCGGCAGCGACGGTTGGGTGACGCTGCACGCCTCGCTGCCCGGACCTCCGGGCGACGGCCGGGTCGCGGTCGTCCTCGAGCGGGCGACGGGGACGCGTTCTGCAACGGTCCGCCTCGAGGCGTTCGGCGCAACCGCCCGCGAGCGCCAGGTCGCGACCCTCCTGGCCCGTGGCCTCTCCCGTGCCCAGATGGCCGAGACGCTCGTCGTCTCCCCGCACACCGTCGAGGACCACGTCAAGAACCTCTACGAGAAGCTCGGCGTCGCCTCGCGACAGGAGCTCGTCGCTCGCGTCTTCCTCGACGAGTACCTCCCCGAGGTCGTGCGCCGGACACCGCTGACGTCGCGCGGGCGCTTCGACCGCGAATAGCGCGTCTGGAGCGCCGTTCGAACCCACCGGATGGCGGTGGGCTCGATCGAAAGTGGAGACGGTGGGAATCGAACCCACGTCCGCAATCGCGTGAAGGGTGACGTCTACGAGCGTATCCGGCGCTCTGATCTCGCTTCGCGCTCGCCTCGCCGGCGGGGTTGCGCGGAGCCAGCCCTCTGAAGATGTCCCCGATTCGGCGAAGGCGGACCTCCTCGGGTGAAGCCGGCGTATCTGATTCCGGGTGTCCCCGCGGCCGGCCGGCGGGGCCCAGAACCTCACGGTCTAGCTAGTTGCTAGACGGCGAGGGCGTACTCGTGAGAGTCCGCACGTATGGTTTTCCCGGGGTTTAGCGAGGCCTCCGGGACCTCGGCTCGCAACCACCCCCACGAACCGACCGCGTCGAAGCCTGTCGTCCCCGGGGATGTTCCTGCACCCTCATCCTAGCCGATGCGGGGCGCGCTCAGGGCCCGTCGAGGCCCCTCCGTAGAAACCCGCAAGAAGTCTGTGGCAAACGTCCCGGCCGCCGATTTCGGGCTCACCTATCGTCGATGAACGTCAGGTAAAGACGGACGACAGGGAGCACCTATGACCGCGCTGGATCTCGCCCGGCTGCAGTTCGCGACGACGACGATCTTCCACTTCCTCTTCGTCCCCCTCTCGATCGGCCTGGCCTTCTACGTCGCCGTCAACCAGACGCTGCACTACCGCACGGGCAAGGAGGTCTACGCCCGCCAGGTGCAGTTCTGGGGCCGGCTGATGCTGCTCTCCTTCGCCGTCGGCGTCGTCACGGGCATCATCCAGGAGTTCCAGTTCGGGATGAACTGGTCGGAGTACTCGCGCTTCGTCGGCGACATCTTCGGCGCACCGCTCGCGATGGAGGCGCTGATCGCCTTCTTCCTGGAGTCGACGTTCCTGGGCTTCTGGATCTTCGCGAAGGGCCGCGTCTCACCCAGGACGCACCTGACGTCGATCTGGCTCGTCTCGGTCGGCTCGATCCTCTCGGCCTTCTTCATCATCGCCGCCAACTCGTGGATGCAGCATCCCGTCGGCTACAAGCTGGTCAGGGGCAAGCCGCAGCTGGACAACATCTGGGCCGTCATCACGAACAACACGGCGATCGCGGCCTACATCCACGTGATCATGGCCGCCGCCCTGACCGTGAGCCTCGTGACGATCGGCGTCGCCGCGCATCACCTGCGCCGCGAGCACCAGGTCGACACCTTCACGACGGCCATCAAGGTCGCGCTGCCGATCCTCGTCGTCGGCGCGATCGGGTCGTTCTTCGCCGGCGACCAGCTCGCCCGCCTGCTCGTCAAGCAGCAGCCGATGAAGATGTCCGCCGCCGAGGCGCTCTTCGACTCCGAGGCGCCCGCCGCCTTCTCCGTCTTCGCGACCGGCGACTTCACGGCCAACCCGGGCCACACGAACCGCAACCTGAAGATCCCGCACGCCCTCTCGCTGCTGGCGACGCGCACCTGGGACGGCAAGGTCCTGGGGATCAACCAGCTGCAGGAGCAGTACGTCGCCAAGTACGGGCCGGGGAACTACGTCCCGTACGTCGCGGTCGTCTACTGGTCCTTCCGCATCATGGTCTACCTCTTCGGTGCGATGGCGCTGTTCGCGCTCGTCGGCCTGATCCTGTGGCGGCGCGGCAGGCTCGCCACGAGCCGGCGCTTCCAGCTGATCGCGATCTGGATGGCGATCACCCCGTTCATCGTCAACACCGCGGGCTGGGTGATGACCGAGGTCGGGCGCCAGCCGTGGATCGTGCAGGGGCTGATGCTCACGAAGAACGCGAACTCGCCGCTCGTCTCGACGGCGCAGGTCGCGGGCACGCTGATCGGGTTCACGCTGATCTTCACGGTGCTCGGCGGCGTGGCCCTGTGGCTGTTCCTGCGCGAGGCGCGCAAGGGCATCCACGACGCCCCGCTGACCCCCGACGGGGCCGACGTCCCCGACCTGACCCTCTCGTACTGAGCCGGAGGAGCCACCACTCATGCATACCGTCGACTACAGCTTCCTGCAGGCCCTCTGGTTCATCCTCATCGCCGTCCTGTGGATCGGGTTCTTCGTTCTCGAAGGGTTCGACTTCGGCGTCGGCATGCTGCTGCGCCACGTCGGGCACACCGACTCCGACCGCCGCGCGATCCTCCACGCGATCGGCCCGGTGTGGGACGGCAACGAGGTCTGGCTGCTGACCGCCGGCGGCGCGACGTTCGCCGCCTTCCCGCTCTGGTACGCCTCGATGTTCTCGGGCTTCTACCTCGCCCTGTTCCTCGTCCTGGTCGCCCTCATCATCCGCGGCGTCTCCTTCGAGTTCTGGGGGAAGGACGACCGGCCGCGCTGGCGCGCGACCTGGGAGTGGACGATGGTCATCGGGTCGTTCCTGGCGAGCCTGCTGTTCGGCGTGGCCTGGGCGAACATCGTCAAGGGCGTCCCGATCAACGCCCAGCAGAACTTCACCGGCAGCCTCTTCACCCTGCTGAACCCCTACGCGCTGCTCGGCGGCGTGACACTCGTGCTGCTGTTCCTCTCGCACGGCGCCATCTACCTGAACATGAAGACGGCCGGTGACCTGCCCGAGCGCGCTCGCGGCGTGGCCCGCTGGGCCTCCCCCGCCGCCGCCGTGGCCGGCATCGCGTTCCTCGTCTGGACGGTCATCAACATGACCGACCGCACGGGCGCGAGCCTCGCCGTCGCCATCGTCGGCGCGATCACCGCGGTCCTGCTCGCGACGGCCGCCGTCAGCGAGCTCGTGCGCCGGCCGGGGATCGCCTTCGGGATCAGCACGGCCGCGATCGCGATGCTGTTCGTGACGCTGTTCGTGGACCTCTTCCCGAACGTCATGCCCTCGAGCACGAGCGCCCGCTTCGACCTGACGATCGCGAACACCTCGTCGTCCTCGACGACGCTGACGATCATGGCGATCGTCGCGGCGGTTATGGTCCCGATCGTGCTCGCGTACACCGCATGGACCTACTGGGTGTTCCGCAAGCGCATCTCGCCTGAGGACTTCGACCTGACGACCAAGAACCCGTTCGACCTGGTGGGCAGCGGCGGCTCGGGCGCGGGACCCGACGCCGGCGGCGCGCCGGCCGGCTGACCTCGCGGTGGCGACGCGCGCCGAGGCACCAGCGCGGGGCGTCGACCGCCGTCTGCTGCGCTCCACACGCTCGGCGCGCGCCCCACTGGCGGGCGCCGTCGTGCTGGGCGTCCTGACGGCCGCCCTGATCGTCGCGCAGGCGATCCTGCTCGGGCGGATCGTCGCGCGAGCCTTCCTCCAGGGCGCCGACGTGCACGCCGTGCGCGGCTCGCTGATCGCGCTGGCCGTCGTGATCGCGGGGCGCTCGCTCTGCGCCGCCGGGTTCGAGGCCTCGGGGCGCCTGGGCGCGGGGCGCGTCATGTCGGAGCTGCGCGCGAGCCTCACCGACCACGTGCTGCGCGCGCGCCCCAGCGGCCTGCGCGAGCAGCGCACGGGTGACCTGGTCGCGACCGCGGTGCAGGGCGTCGACGCGCTCGAGGCGTACTTCGCGCGCTACCTGCCGCAGGTCGTGCTCGCCGTGCTCGTCCCGGTGCTGATCCTCGCCTACGTCATCCCCCACGACCTCGCCGCCGGGCTGATCCTGCTGCTCACCGTCCCGCTGATCCCGCTGTTCATGATCCTCATCGGACTGGCGGCGCGCAGCCGGGCCGACGAGCGCTGGCAGACGCTCTCGCGCCTCAGCGCCCACTTCCTGGACGTCGTGCGCGGGCTGGAGACGCTGCGCGCGAACGATCGCGACGGCGCGCAGGCCCAGACGCTGCGCGACGCCGGCGAGGCCTACCGCGTGCAGACGATGGCCACGCTGCGGATCGCGTTCATCTCGGCGCTCGTCCTGGAACTGCTGGCGATGCTCGGCGTCGCGCTCGTCGCGGCGACGGTCGGCGTCCAGCTCGCCGACGGCCGCCTGGCGTTCTCGGTCGGCCTGGCGGTGCTGCTGCTCGCCCCCGAGCTCTACGCCCCGGTGCGCATGGTCGGCCAGCAGTTCCACGCCTCCGCCGACGGGATGGCGGCGGCCCAGGGCATGTTCGAGGTGCTCGACACGCCGCCCTCGGTGACGGCGCGGGAGGACCCGCTCCCGGCCCCGGACCCGCGCACGGGCATCGTCGCGCTCGAGCAGGTGAGCTTCGCCTATCCCGGGCGCGACGTCCCCGTCATCGACGACGTCTCGCTGGAGCTCCATCCGGGGGAGCTCGTGGCGCTCGTCGGCCCCAGCGGCGAGGGCAAGAGCACGATCGCCTCGCTCGTGCTGCGCCTGCTGGACCCCGATGCCGGGAGCGTCACGTGCGCGGGCATCGACCTGCGCGCGGTCGACCCGCGGGCCTGGCGGCGCCACCTCGCCTGGGTGCCCCAGCAGCCGACGATCTTCGCCGGGACGGTCGCCGACAACGTGCGCCTGGGCGACGCGGGCGCCGGCGACGCGCAGGTCGCCGCGGCCGTGCGCGCGGCCGCCCTCGACGAGGTCGTCGCGGGCCTGCCCGACGGCCTGCACACGCGCGTCGGCGAGGGCGCGCGGCGCCTCTCCGCCGGCGAGGCCCAGCGCGTCGCGATCGCAAGGGCGTTCCTGCGCGACGCGCCGCTGGTCGTGCTCGACGAGCCGACCGCGCACCTCGACGGCGCCTCGGCGGAGGTCGTCGGCGCGGCGATCGAGCGCCTGGCGCGCGGGCGCACGACGCTGCTCGTCGTCCATCGCGAGGCGCTCGCGCGCCGCGCGGACCGCGTCCTGCGCCTGGAGGCCGGACGGCTCGTCGCCGCCTCCGCGGGCGCACCGATGGGCGCATGAGCAGCGCCGCCCTCTCCCCCGCCTCGAGCGACGGGCGGTGGGCGGCGCTGCGGCGCGCCGCCGCGCTCATCGCACCGCGCCGGCGGCGCTTCGCGCTCTCCGTGCTGCTCGGGGCCGCCGCGGTGCTCGCCGCCGTCGGGCTGCTCGCCGTCGCGGGCGTGCTGATCAGCCGCTCGGCCCTGCGTCCCTCGACGGTCCTGTCCCTGACGACGCTCACCGTCACGATCCGCGCGCTGGCGATCTCGCGCGCGCTGCTGCGCTACGGCGAGCGCCTCGTCTCCCACGACCTCGCACTGCGCGTGCTGGCCGACCTGCGCGTGCGCTTCTTCGAGCGCCTCGCCCCGCTCGTGCCCGAAGGTCTGCGCGGGCTGCGCGGGGGCGACGTGCTGAGCCGCTTCGTCGCCGACGTCGACAGCCTGCAGGACCTCTACCTGCGCGCGCTCGGGCCGCCGCTGATCGCCGTGGCGGTGATCGCCGTCGTCGGGCTCTTCCTGCTGTTCGTGCTGCCGCTCGGCGCGGTCGTGCTCGTCGCGGCGCTGCTGCTGGCGGCGATCGCGGTGCCCGCACTGGCGGGCGCGGCGACCGGCGCGACGAACCGCCGCCAGGCGCCGGCGCGCGCCGCGCTGGCGACCGAGCTGATCGACGTCGTCCAGGGCGCGCCCGAGCTCGCCGTCTACGGCCGCGAGGACGACTTCGCGGCGCGCGTCGCGGCAGCCGATGCCCAGCTGATGCGCATCCAGCGCCGCGACGCGCGCGTCGCGGGGATGGCCAGCGGCCTCGGCGTCCTGATCGCCGGGGCGGCGCTCGTCGGCGTGACCGCGCTCGGCGTCCAGGCGACGTCCTCGGGCGCGCTCGACGGGATCCTGCTGGCGGCCGTCGTCTTCATCGCGATCGGCAGCTTCGAAGCGGTCATGCCGCTGCCCGACGCCGCCCAGCGCCTGGGCGCCTGCGCCTCCGCGGCCGAGCGCCTGGAGGACGTCACCGAGGCGCCCGTGATCGTCAGCGACCCGGCGGCCCCGCGCCCGCTCCCGCTCGCCGGCGATCTCGTCGCACATGACGCGGGCGTGCGCTTCGCTGATCGCGAGGTCCCGGCCCTCGAGGGCGTCGGCATGTGTCTCCCCCCGGGCGGCCGCGTCGCGATCGTCGGGCCCAGCGGCGCGGGCAAGACGACGCTCGCGCGGCTGCTCGTGCGCTTCCGCGACCCCGACGCCGGCTCGATCACGATCGGCGACGTCGACGTGCGCGAGGCGAGCCAGTCGGACCTGCGCGAGATGGTGCGGCTCGCGAGCCAGGACGCGCACCTCTTCACGACGACGATCCGCCAGAACGTGCAGCTCGCCAACCCGCAGGCCGGCGACGAGGAGATCCTCGCGGCGCTCGGGCGCGCAGGGCTGGGCGAGTGGATCGCGACGCTGCCCCAGGGGCTGGACACGGCGGTCGGCGAGGACGGCGCCGAGGTCTCCGGCGGCCAGCGGCGCCGCATCGCGCTCGCCCGGGCATTCGTCTCCGATGCGCGCTTCCTCGTCCTCGACGAGCCGACCGCGCACCTGGACCCGGCGGGCGCACGCGAGCTGCTGCGCTCGCTCGGCGAGGACCGCGCGGACGCCCGCGGGGTCCTCGTCATCTCGCACACGGTGGCCGGCCTGGAGGCGTTCGACGAGATCCTCGTCCTGCGGGCGGGCCGCATCGCCGAACGCGGGACGTACGCCTCGCTGCTCGCGCGGGGCGGCGCGTTCGCGGCGCTCGCCTCCGTCGCCTGACGGGGATTCCGCAGCACGCGGGGACGAACGCAGCGCGCCCCTCTTGCGAGGGGCGCGAGACTGCGGCGCGCGCCCGATTCGGGGGGCTGAGCGAGCGATGCGCAAAGGCGACGCGGAGCCGAGCCGATGCGGGGATCCCTCGACCCGGTTCGCGACCCGTTGCCAGGTACGTCCCGGGGAGGGAGGCGTGGCCTCACACCCCTCGGCCTTCGCTCTTCACGGCTCGACACCGCGTCTGTGATGAACGTAATTCAGGCGCGTCGCAGGGGTCAAGACCGCCTCGGGGATGAACCCGCAATCTCCGGAAATCCGTGCGTGACATATTCTCGGGCGATGACCGATACCGCCGTGCTGGACGTCACCTGGGACCTCGATGATCTCGTCGACGGCGGCGGGCCCGAGGCCTGCGATCGCCTGCTCGCCGAGGCCGGGACGCGTGCCGGCGCGTTCGCCGCGGCGTACGCCGGGAAGGTCGGCGAGCTCGACGGCGCGGGGCTCGCCGAGGCCATGCGCGAGCTCGGCGAGATCGCCGACCTCGTCGGGCGCGCCGGCAACTACGCCCACCTGCGCTTCGCCGCCGACACCGACGACGAGGCCAACGGCGCGCTGATCGCGCACGTCGGCGAGCTCGGCACGGCGATCGAGACGCAGCTGCTGTTCTTCGACCTCGAATGGGCCGAGGTCGACGATGCCCGCGCCGACGAGCTGATCGCCTCAGGCGGCCTGGAGACCGTGCGCCACCACCTGCGCACGGTGCGCCGCTACCGCCCGCACCTGCTCACCGAGGCCGAGGAGAAGATCCTCGCCGAGAAGTCGGTCACCGGCCGCGACGCGTGGCAGCGCATCTTCAGCGAGCTGACGAGCGCGATCCGCGTCGAGCTCCCCGGCACGGCCCCGGTGCCGCTGGACGTCGCGCTGAGCCGCCTGTCGTCCGCCGATCGCACCGAGCGCCGCGAGGCGGCCGAGGCTGTGACGAGCGCGCTCGAGCCCGGGCTGCGCACGCGGGCATACGTCTTCAACACGCTGCTGCAGGACAAGGCCGTCGACGACCGCCTGCGCCACTACCCGACGTGGCTGTCGAGCCGCAACCTCGCGAACGAGGCGACCGACGAGTCCGTCCAGGCGCTCGTCGAGGCGGTGCGCGCGAACTACGACCTGCCCCAGCGCTGGTACCGCCTGAAGGCGCGCCTGCTCGGGCTCGAGCGCATCGCCGACTACGACCGCGCCGCCGCGATCGGCGAGGACGACGTCGAGGTGGGCTGGGACGAGGGCCGCGAGCTCGTGCTCGAGGCCTACAGCGACTTCTCGGCGGACCTCGGCAAGCTCGTCCAGCGCTTCTTCGACGAGCGCTGGATCGACGCGCCGGCGCGCCCCGGCAAGCGCGGCGGCGCGTTCTGCGCCTACACGGTGCCGAGCGTCCACCCCTACGTCATGCTCAACTGGACCGCCAAGCGCCGCGACGTGATGACGCTCGCGCACGAGCTCGGGCACGGCGTCCACGCCGCACTGGCGATCCCACGCGGCATCTTCGAGCAGGGCACGCCGCTGACCGTCTGCGAGACGGCGTCGGTGTTCGGCGAGACGCTCGTCTTCCACCGCCTCCTGGAGCGTGCCGACACGCCGGCCTCGCGGCTGGCGCTGCTCGCCGAGAACATCGAGGGCTCGATCGCGACGGTCTTCCGCCAGACCGCGATGAACCGCTTCGAGGAGGCCGTGCACACGGCCCGCCGCGAGGACGGCGAGCTGCCCGTCGAGCGCTTCGGCGACCTGTGGCAGAAGTCCCAGGAGGAGCTGCTCGGCGACGCGGTGGAGATCACGCCGGGCTACCGCTCGTGGTGGTCCTACATCCCCCACTTCATCGGCACGCCCGGGTACGTCTACGCGTACGCCTACGGGCAGCTGCTCGCGCTGTCGGTCTACGGGCAGTACGCCGCCCAGGGCGACGCGTTCGTCCCCACCTACCTCGAACTGCTCGCCGCGGGCGGCTCGCAGACGCCGGAGGGCCTCGCGCAGATCGCCGGGCTCGACCTCGCCGACCCCGGCTTCTGGGCACAGGGGCTGCAACTGGTGCGCGGCGAACTGGAGGCCGCCGAGGAGGCCGCCGCCGAGGTGCTCGCGGGCCGCGGGGACGGCGCCTGAAGCGGCGCGGCACGACCCCGCGGCGGGCTACGATCGCAGGCGTGCGTCGTGCGGTCGCGGTCCAGCTCCTCGTCGCCTGCGCCGCGCTCGGCGCAGCAACGACGCCCGCCTGCGCGGCCGCGCCGGTCCGCGCCCGGATCGCCGGCGCCGCCGTCGTCCTGGACCGCTCGCCGCTGCGCCTGCGCGTGCTCGACGCGCGCGGGCGCACGCTCCTCAGCAGCGTCGCCGGCGACCGCGCCATCGCCGGCGTGCGCTACGCGCCGCTGGCGCTGACGGTCGGCAGCGAGCCGGAGCTGCGCATCCCGCGCCTGCCGGGTGCGCCGGATCCCAATCCCGGCCACCCCGCGCCCACCCGCCGCTACGTCGCGACATCGGTGGTCGCGGCACACGCCGGGCCGCGCGGCCTGACCGCGACGCTGCGCACGAACGACCCCGCGGGGCGCACGATCCTCCTGACGGCGGCGCCGGGGCCGGCGGGGACGATCGCGATCACCGCGCTCGTCCCCGGCGGGCGGACGGCTGCCGTCAGCGCCGCGTTCAGCTCGCCGGCCGATGAGGCGTTCCACGGCTTCGGCGGGCGCCGCGAGAGCACGGACCTGCGCGGGCGCGCGTTCACCTCGTGGGTCCTGGACTACCGCTTCCCGGACGTCTCGCACACCTACTACGACGTCGCGCCCCAGTTCGTGAGCTCGCGCGGGTACGGGGTGCTGCTCGACCGCACGGAGATCGCGCGCTGGCGCATGGCCTCGGACACGCGCGCCTGGCGCGTGGCGGTGGGCTCGGGCGAGCTGCGGCTGCTCGTCGCGACCGGCGCCCCCGCGAGCGTCATGCGCCGGATCACCGCGATCACGGGCCGCCACCGGCCCGCACCGGACTGGAGCCTGCGCCCGGCGCTGTCGCGCACGATCCGGATCGGGGAGAGCGCCGCGGACTACCAGGGCGAGGTGCTGGCCGACGTCGCGCGGCTGGAGCGCACGGCGCTGCCGGTCGGCGCCTACGCGTTCGAGGGCTGGGCGACGATGCCGCGCGCGGTCGTCCTCGACGTCATCGGCCGGCTGCGCGCCCGCGGCATCCACGCGATCCTCTACCTGCGCGCCTTCACCTCGGCCGACAGGGCCGGGACCGAGCCGCCCGGCATCTACCCGGACGCGCTCGCCCAGGGCGTCGTGGCCACCCGCGCCGACGGCTCGCCGTACCTCTTCGACTCCTCGTTCCCGCCGCCGACGCCGGCGGCGCTCATCGACTTCACGAGCGCGCAGGCGCGCGTGTGGTGGACGGCGCGGATCACCGACCTGCTCGACACCGGCGCCGACGGCTTCATGAACGACTTCGGCGAGCAGGTCGCGCCGGACATGCACTTCGCCGACGGTGAGGGCGGGGTGACGATGCACAACCGCTTCCCGGCCGTCCAGGCCCAGGTGACCCGCGGGATCCTCAGCGCCTACGAGGCCCAGCACCCCGGCCGGCGGATCTTCTTCTTCCAGCGCGCCGGCTGGGACGGAGCCGACGGGTCGGCGGGCGCCGAGAGCGCGACGTTCCCCGGTGACGAGTCCGCCGACTGGAGCCCGCGGACGGGCCTGCCGTCGATCGTGCCCGACATGCTCAACCGCGCGACCGGCGGCGCGTACGGGTTCACGACCGACATCGGCGGCTACGCGGACTTCCGCTTCGTCTCCGGGAAGGGCTTCACGCCCGTCAGCCCGGAGCTGTTCACCCGCTGGGCGCAGGCGTCGGTCTTCATGACCCACTTCCGCGTGCACAACTCGGCGCTCACCGGCGTGAAGATGCCGTGGTCGTTCGGCCCGGTGACGCAGCGCCGCTGGGTCGCCGCGGCGCGGCTGCACGAGCGCGCGATGGGGCTCATCGAGCGCGCCTGGCGCAGCGCGAGGGCGACCGGCATGCCGGTCACGCGGCCGCTCTGGCTCGTCATGCCGGGCGCCGCGGCGAGCCCGCGAGCGAACGACGAGTGGCTGCTCGGCGCAGACCTGCTGGCCGCGCCGGTGCTGCGCGAGCACGCGCGCTCCAGGCCGGTGCTGCTGCCGCCCGGCTGCTGGCGGCGTGCGGGCAGCGGGCCGGCGCTGCGCGGCGGGCGCACGATCACCGCGCGTGCCTCGCTCGATCAGCTGCCGTGGTACGCGCGGTGCGGAACGCAGCCGCTGGGTAGGCTCGCGGCATGAGCGCGCAGCGGCTGACCCGGCGTGAGGTCCTCGGCGGGGCGGCCGCCGGCGCGGCGGCCCTGAGCGTCGGCGCGGTACCCGCCTTCGCGGCGGCGCGGCGCCGCACGCGGCGGGCCGACGTGGTGGTCGTCGGCGCCGGGCTCTCCGGGCTCGCGGCGGCGCGCGCGGTCTCCCGCGCCGGGCGCTCGGTGGTCGTGCTGGAGGCCCGCGATCGCGTGGGCGGGCGCACCTGGAACGCGTCGATCGGCGCGGGGAAGATCACGGAGATCGGCGGCGAGTACGTCGGCCCCACGCAGGACCGCATCCTCGCGCTCGCGAGCGCGGTCGGGGTGCAGACCTTCGCGACCTACAACACGGGCTCGAACGTCCTGATCGCCGACGGCGTGCGCTCGCTGTACGACGCGGTGCCGGGCATCCCGGGGGACGCGGACGTCACGGCGGCGCTCGTGGCGTCGCTGAAGCTCGACGCGATGGCCAAGACGTTGCCGATCGCCGCGCCGTGGACGGCGAAGCGCGCCCGCGAGTGGGACGGCCAGAGCTTCGAGACGTGGAAGCGCCGCGAGGTGAGGACCGACAAGGGGCGGCGGATCTTCGACGCCGCGTGCGAAGCGATCTGGGGCGCCGACCCCAGGGAGATGTCGCTGCTCTACGTGCTCATGTACACGGCGGGCGCCGGCAACGAGAAGACGGCCGGCAGCTTCCTGAAGTTCCTCACGACCCAGGGCGGCGCCCAGGAACGGCGCTTCGCCGGCGGCTCGCAGGCCGTCAGCGAGCAGGTCGCCGCGGCGCTCGGCTCGCGCGTCGTCCTGGGCGCGCCGGTGCGCCGCATCGCTCAGAGCGCGAGCGGCGTGCGTGTCGTCGCCGACGGCATCACGGTCGATGCGCGGCGGGCGATCGTCGCCGTGCCGCCCGTCCTGGCGAAGGACATCGTCTTCGCGCCGCGGCTGCCCGCCGCCAAGCTCGCGATCCTGCGCGCGTTCGTGCCGGGCGCGCTGACGAAGTGCGAGGCCGTCTACCCCACGCCGTTCTGGCGCGAGGCCGGGCTGAGCGGGCAGGGCGTCAGCGACGCCGGCCCGACGAACACGATCTTCGACAACAGCCCGCCCGACGGGAGCCCCGGCGTGCTGTTCGGCTTCGCCGGGGGCGCCGACCGCGCCGCGTGGACCGGCCTGCCCGCGGCCGAGCGCCGCGCGCGCGTGCTCGACAGCTTCGCCTCGTTCGTGGGCGAGCAGGCGCGCTCGCCGGTCGACTACTTCGAGCAGGACTGGTCGAAGGAGCGCTGGACGAAGGGCTGCCCCGTGGGCCACACGGCACCGGGCGCGCTGACGAAGCACGGCCCGGCGCTGCGCCGCGCGACCGGGCGCATCCACTGGGCCGGCACGGAGACCGCCGACTATTGGATCGGCTACATGGACGGCGCGGTGCGGGCGGGACAGAGGGCGGCCGGCGAGGTGTTTCGCAGCTCCGCCGGCGGCTAGCCGCCGGCTGCGCGCGACGTCACCGGTTGGCCTCGCGCAGCGCCCGCTGCATGTCCCGCTTCGTCTCGCGCTCCTTGATCGCCTCGCGCTTGTCGAAGCGGTCCTTGCCCTTGGCCAGGGCGATCTCGACCTTCGCGTGCGGGCCCTTGAAGTAGATGCGCAGCGGCACGATCGTCAGGCCGCGCTCGTGCTGCTTGTCGACGAGGCGCTCGATCTCGCGCCGGTGGGCGAGCAGCTTGCGCGGGCGCTCGGGCTCGTGGTTCTCGCGTGCGGCCGGCCCGTAGGGCGGGATGTGCACGTTGTGCAGCCACAGCTCGCCGTCGCGCACCTGCGCGTAGGCGTCCTTGATCTGCGCCGAGCCGTCGCGCAGCGCCTTGACCTCGGTGCCCTGGAGCACGAGGCCGCACTCGAGCCTGTCGAGCAGCTCGAACCGGTGGCTGGCCTGCCGGTTCGTCGCGATGTCGCCCGGGGCGACTTTCTTCTTGGCCTTGGCCACACGCCGAATGTAGGGGTTTCGCACAACTCGACCGCGCACCGCGCGGATCGAGTTGTCGACGTCACACTGGCCGAAATCGTCCGATACACGTCCTTGCAGCCACGCACCGCACCCGCCACGATGCCCCCATGCGCCGGATCATCATCGTCGCCTTCCCCGCAGTGCAGGCGCTCGACGTCGCCGGACCGGCCGAGGTCTTCGCGCAGGCCGGCGGGTATGAGGTGCGCGTCGTGGCGCCCACGCTCGAGCCGCTGCCCACCGGCAGCGGCTATGCGATCGTCCCGGAGCTGACGCTCGCCGAGGTCACCGGTCCGCTCGACACGCTGCTCGTCGCGGGCGGCGAGGGCACGCGCGCCGCCGTCGCCGACGACGAGCTCGTCGGCTGGATCGCCGCGACCGCGCCGCGTGCCCGCCGGGTCGCCTCCGTCTGCACCGGCGCCTTCCTGCTCGCCCGCGCAGGTCTGCTCGACGGCCGCCGCGCGACGACACACTGGGCGTGGTGCGACGAGCTCGCGCGGCGCTTCCCCCAGGTCGAGGTCGACCCGGACCCGATCTTCGTCGCCGACGGCAACGTGCGCACGTCCGCGGGCGTCACGGCCGGCATGGACCTCGCCCTGGCGCTCGTCGAGGAGGACCTCGGCCCGCGCGCCGCGCTCGCGGTCGCCCGCCGGCTCGTCCTGTTCGTCCGGCGCCCGGGCGGGCAGGCCCAGTTCAGCGCAGGACTCGCCGCGCAGGCCGCCGTCCGCGCGCCGCTGCGCGAGCTCCAGGCGTGGATCGCCGACCACCTGACCGACGACCTCAGCGTCCCC
>DATCDC010000073.1:0-12864 GCA_036510915.1 Solirubrobacteraceae bacterium
CGTCGTCGCCGGGCCGCAGCGCGTCGATGCGGTAGCGGGTCGCGCCCTGGTAGGAGTAGCCGGCGCGCACGGCGGGGCTCTCCACGAGGTCCGCGAGGTCGATCGTCAGGCGCAGCTCGCCGGCGATGGCGCGGGCGTGGAGATGGTCGGCGATGCGCACGCGCAGGTCGTGGGCGAACTCGGGGTCGCTGCGCGCGACGTCGGCGCGCAGCGCCAGGCGCACGAGGTCGTGCAGGGCGACGCCGTCGCCGAGGCGCTCGACGACGCTGTGCTGCGCCAGCCACGCGTACGAGGCCTCCGCGTCGATGCCGGGGAGCGCGTCGCGCAGCAGCGATGGGGTGATCACGCGGCCGATCGCCGCCGCGGCCAGGACGCCCGCGTGCGGGCCCTCGACGTCGGCGTCGGCGATCCGCCGGATCAGCGCCTCGACGACCTCGGGCGGCGCTGGCTCGGCCGCAGGGTCCCAGCTCGGGTCCGCGCCGGCCGCCTCGGCGGCGAGCGTCAGCGCGAGCGGCGAGCCGCCCGCCCACGCGGCGATCGAGCGCGCGCGCCCGCGGCGCACCCCGGCCGCATGCAGGAGCTCGAGCGCCTCGGCGTCGGCCAGCGCGCCGAGCTCCAGCTGCACGGTCAGCGTCTCCCAGCCGCCGTGCGACCAGGCCGGATCGGGCGCGGCGCGCCCGGCGATCAGCACGACGGCATGCTCAGGCATGCGCGGGAGCAGGCGTCGGCGCAGGTACCCGTCGAGCGCCGTCATCCGCTCGTAGGTGTCGAGCACGAGCAGCGGACGCTCGGCGTCCTGCGCGCCGGCCAGCGCGTCCTCGAGCGCGTCGGGGTCCGGCGGGAGGTCGCGCCCCTCGACGATCCAGGACGTCCAGCCGGCACGCTCGCCGCGGCGCAGCAGCTCGCGCAGCAGCGTGCTCTTGCCGATGCCGCCCGGGCCGTACAGCAGCACGACGCTCGCGGCCGGTTCGTCGCCGAACAGCCCGGCGAGCCGCTCGAGCTCGCTGTGACGGCCCACGAAGCGCTCGCGGTCCAGGCGCGCGATCCGGGTCGCGAGCGTCGACTTCGCCACGCGCGTCAGTCCGCGCCGGGCGCGCGGACCGCCGCCTGTGCTGCGGCGACGCGCGCGACCGGCACGCGGAACGGGCTGCAGCTGACGTAGTCCAGCCCGTTGCGATGGAAGAACTCGATCGAGTCCGGATCGCCGCCGTGCTCGCCGCAGATGCCCAGCTGCAGGTCCGGCTTGATCTTGCGGCCGAGCCAGCCGCCCATCTTCACGAGCTCGCCGACGCCGGGGGTGTCGATCGTCTCGAACGGCGAGCGGTCGAAGACCTCGGCGTCGAGGTAGGGGGCCAGCAGCGCGGCCTCGATGTCGTCACGGCTGAAGCCGAGCGTCGTCTGCGTGAGGTCGTTCGTCCCGAAGCTGAAGAAGTCGGCCATCGTGGCGATGTGGTCCGCCAGCAGGCAGGCGCGCGGAAGCTCGATCATCGTGCCGACGGTGAAGTCCTCGCCGGCGACGAAGGACTCCTGCGCTGCGACCCGCAGCACGAGCGCGCGCATCAGCTCGAGCTCGCGCTCGTAGGCGATCAGCGGCAGCATCACCTCGACGTGCGGCGCCTCGCCGTGACGCTCGCGCACCACGCGGGCGGCGCGGAAGATCGCGTGGCACTGCATCTCGTAGATCTCCGGATGCAGGATGCCCAGCCGCGAGCCGCGCGTGCCGAGCATCGGGTTCGTCTCGGACAGCGCGACGACGCGCTCCAGCAGCGCGGCGTCGCCCTCGCCGCGCGCGGCCTCGCGCTCGAGCTCGATGCGGTCGGGCAGGAACTCGTGCAGCGGCGGGTCCAGCAGCCGGATCGTGACCGGCAGACCGGTCATCGCCTCGAACAGGCCCTCGAAGTCGCGCTGCTGCAGCGGCAGCAGCGCGTCGAGCGCGGCGCGGCGGTCCTCCAGCCCCGTCGCGAGGATCATCGCCCGCATCTTCGGCTGGCGGTCCGCGGCCATGAACATGTGCTCGGTCCGGCAGAGGCCGATGCCCTCCGCGCCGAACTCCCGCGCGCGCCGTGCATCGGCGGGCGTGTCCGCGTTCGCGCGCACGCCGAGGCGGCGCATCGCATCGGCCCACTCGAGCACCTGCTCGAAGTTCGCGTTCTCGGGCGGCTCGACGAGCGGGACGTCCTGCAGCGTGATCGCTCCGGTCGAGCCGTCGAGGGCGATCAGGTCGCCCGCGCGCGCCACGACCTCGCCCGTCGCGTGCAGGCGCACCTCGCCCGCGCGCACGTCGACCTCCAGCGCGCTCGCACCGGCCACGCACGGGCGGCCCATGCCGCGCGCCACGAGCGCGGCGTGCGAGGCCTTGCCTCCCTCGCTCGTGATGATGCCGCGCGCCGCGTGGAACCCGGCGACGTCCTCCGCCTCGGTGAACTGCCGCACGAGGATGCAGTCGACCTCCTGAACGGCCGATTCGACGGCATCGTGGGCGGTGAAGACGACGGCGCCCTTCGCGGCCCCCGGCGACGCCGCCACCCCGTGGGCGAGCGGCTCGAAGGCGAACGCGGGGTCGATCGTCTTGTGCAGCAGGGCGTCGAGCGAGCCCGCATCGATCGTCAGCAGCGCCGCCTCGCGCGTGAGCAGGCCCTCGGCGACGGCGTCGACGGCGAAGCGCACGGCCGCCTGCGCGGGGCGCTTGGCGCTGCGCGTCTGCAGCAGGAACAGGCGCCCCTCCTCGATCGTGAACTCGACGTCCTGCATGTCCCCGTAATGGCGCTCGAGCCTGCCGAGCACGTCGATCAGCAGGTCGTGGGCCTCCGGCAGCGGGCCGGCCAGGTCGGCGAGCGAGCTCGTGTTGCGCACGCCGCTGACGACGTCCTCGCCCTGGGCGTCGATCAGGAAGTCGCCCGAGGGCTCGCGCTCCCCGGTCATCTCGTCGCGGGTGAAGGCCACCCCCGACCCCGACGTCGGGCCCTTGTTGCCGAACACCATCTGCTGCACGTTGACCGCGGTGCCCATGTCGTCGCTCATCCCATGGATGCGCCGGTAGTGCAGCGCGCGCTCGCCCTCCCACGACTCGAACACCGCGCGGATCGCGAGGTCCAGCTGGACGCGCGGATCCTGCGGGAACGGGTCGCCGGTCCGCTCGCGGTAGATCCGCTGGAAGCTCGCGGTCAGCTCGCGCAGCGCCTCCGCGTCGAGATCGGTGTCCAGCGAGGCACCGCGATCCTCCTTGATCCGTGCGATCTCGCGCTCGAACAGGTCGCCTGCGACGCCGCGCACGACGTTGCCGTACATCTGCACGAGCCGGCGGTAGGAGTCCCACGCGAAGCGCTCGTTGCCCGTGCGCTCCGCGAGTCCCAGGACCGAGGCGTCGGTGAGCCCGAGGTTCAGGACGCTGTCCATCATCCCGGGCATCGAGACGGGGGCGCCCGATCGCACCGAGACGAGCAGCGGGTCCTGGGCGTCACCCAGGCCGCGACCGGTCGTCGCCTCCAGGCGCAGCAGCGCCGCCCGCACCTCCTCGACCATGCCGGCCGGGAAGCCGCGCGGCTCGGCGCGCAGGTAGGCCACGCACGCCGCCGTCGTGATCGTGAAACCCGCGGGCACCCGGTCGGCCCCGAGCACGCGCGTCATCTCGGCGACGTTCGCGCCCTTGCCGCCGAGCAGGTCGCGCATCTCACGCGAGCCGCGGGCGAAGTCGTAGACCCAGGTGATCCCGTCCGCGCCGACATCGGCGGACTGCGGCGCCGCGGGCTCCGACGGAACGCTCGTCATCCGCACCGGAGCCTACCCCCAGCGCGCCGATCGAGCGGTGAGGCATCCGATCGCGGGGTCGCCGTCGTTCCAGGGTCGATCCGCGATACCCGAACAGGAGACCGCCATGCCCAGCATCGGCCCCATGGAGCTCATCGTCGTCCTCATCATCGCCCTGGTCGTGCTCGGCCCGAAGCGCCTGCCGTCGGCCGGCAGGTCGCTGGGCGACGGGATGCGTCAGTTCAAGGAGTCGCTCTCCGGCGCTGCTCACGAGGACGCGCCCGCGATCGACCAGCGCGACGACGCCGACCTGCCGGCGTAGCGCCCACCGCGGACCCTCGAGCACGTATACCTACGCAACCCCGTGAGCGCCCGACCCGACAAGCTCGTCCGCATGGCCGACGAGGAGCTGATGGCCCTCGCCGCCGACGCGGACGCGGACGCGTTCGAGGTGGTCTTCGACCGCCATCTCGCCGCGGCGTACGCCCTGGCACACCGCATCTGCGGCAGCACCGCGGCGGCGGACGACGCCTGCCAGGAGGCCATGATGGCCGCCTGGCGGTCGGCCGGCCGCTACGACGCCCGCGTGGGCAGCGCGCGCAGCTGGCTGCTGGCGATCACGCACAACAAGTCGATCGACCACCTGCGGCGCATGACCCGCCACCGCGATCGCAACGTCGCCGACGAGACGGCCGCCGAGCGCGTCCCCTCCGGCGAGGACACGCAGGCCGACGCGCTCGCCCGGGTCGAGCGCGAGCGGACCGTCGCGCTGCTCGGCGAGCTGCCCGACGATCAGCGCCGCGTGATCGAGCTGTCGTTCTACTCCGGCTACTCGCACAGCGAGATCGCCGAGCTCCTCGAGGTGCCGCTCGGCACCGTCAAGGGGCGCATGCGCGCGGGCCTGGAGAAGCTGCGCGTCCATCTGCAAGGAGCCTCCGCATGACGCAGTGCACCGACCCACGGATGGAAGAGCTGCTCGGCGCCTACGCCCTCGGGGCGTGCCCGCCCGGCGAGGCCGAGGCGATGCGCGCCCACCTCGAGGCCTGCCGCTCCTGCGCGCGCGCGCTCGCCGACCTGGAGGGCGCCCGCGAGGCGCTGCTCACGACCGTGCCGCCGGCGGCACCCGGACCCGAGCTCAAGCAGCGCGTGATGGCCCAGGTCCGCGCCGACGCCGCCCTGTTCGCCGCCGCTGCGGCGCGCGAGGCCGGAACCGCGCCCGCGCCCGCGCGCAGCGAGCCCGGCCTCTGGACCCGGCTGCGCGAGCGCCTCGGCGCGCCGATCCCGCTGGCGACCGCGCTCGCCTGCGGCGTGGCGCTCATCATCGGCGGAGTCGTGCTCGGCTCGGCCGTCATCGGCGGCGGCTCGAATGGCGGGGGCACGAGCCGCGTCGTCCTGGGCAAGGTCGACCCGGCGGCCGCGCCCGGCGGGAAGGCGCGGATCGTCGAGCGCGGCGGGCAGGCGCGGCTCGTCGTCGAGGGCATGCCCGACCCCGGCGCCGGCCGCGTCTACGAGGTCTGGCTGCAGACCGGGACCGGAGCTCCGCGCCCGACGCGCGCGCTGTTCTCCGTGAACCGCGACGGCAGCGGCGAGGCGGCCGTGCCGAGCGACCTGAAGGGCGTCGACCGCGTGCTCGTCAGCTCCGAGCCCGCCGGCGGCTCGACGGCGCCCACGCGCACGCCGGTCGTGGCGATCGGACTGTGAGCTCCTGGATCCGGGACGCGCTCTAGTTCAGCGACGGGTCGGCCGGCATCGTCGCGATCAGCGCGAACTCGCCGCCCTTGCGCCGCAGCAGCGCCGCCCAGAGCGCCTCGGGGTCGTCGGTGAAGACGTCCTCCCGCCGGACGTCCTCGACGATCCAGGACTCCTCCTCCAGCTCGGCCTCGAGCTGGCCGGGGCCCCAGCCGGCGTGGCCGGCGAACACCCGCGCGCGGCGCACCGCCCGCGCGGCGGCCGCCTCGTCGTCGGGTTCGGCGGGGACGAAGCCCAGGTCGGGCTCGATCAGCAGGGCGGCCTGCTGGGGATCCGCGAACTCGGCGAGGACCGTGACCGCGGTGTCGGCGACCGGGCCGCCGACGTGGACGGTCTCGGCGCCGGCGCCCAGATACGCCAGGCTTGGGACGGCGTCGCCGACGGTGACCTCCGAGACGCGGTTGAGCACGATCCCCATGGCGCCCTCGCCCGTGTGCTCGGCGAGCAGGACGACGGTCCGCCGGAAGTTCGGGTCCATGATCGCCGGCGATGCGATCAGCAGCCTGCCGCGCAATGACTCCATCCCCCTATGTTGACGGACGCCGTGCGGACACTCGTCATCTCCGACCTGCACCTCGGCTCGTTCCTCGAGCGGGACGTCGCACGGCGTCCCGCGGCACTGGCGATCCTCGAGGAGGCGGTCGCCGCCGCCGACCGCCTCGTGCTGCTCGGCGACACCCTCGAGCTGCTCGAGGGCCGCCCGCGGGCCGCCGCCGCAGCGGCGCGCCCGGTCCTGCGGCGTCTCGGGGCCGCGCTCGGCCCCGGTGGCGAGGTCGTCGTCGTGGCGGGAAACCACGATCACGCACTCGTGCGCCCGTGGCTGGCTGCCGGCCTCGCGGCCGGCCGGCCGCTGCGTCCCGCGACGCAGCTCCCGCGCTCGGCGAGCCCGGCGCTGGCCGAGCTGGCCGGCTGGCTCGCCCCGGCGCGCGTCGAGGTCCGCTACCCCGGCGTCTGGCTGGGCGACGGGGTCTACGCCACGCACGGGCACTACAGCGACCGGCTGCTCGGCGCCGCGCTGCGCGGGCGCCTGGGCGACCCGGCCGGGGAGGGCCGCGCACGGGTGAGCGACTTCGAGCGGGCCCCCGGCGCCGATGCGGGCGGCCTGGAGGACACGCTCGCGACCATCCTTCCCGACGGCGTCGGCGACGGGCTCGGCGAGGCGCTCGGCACCGCGCGGCGCACGCTGCTCGGCGGCCTGCCGCTGCTCGCCTCGCTCCCGGGCGCGCGCGGGGTCGCGGCCGCCGCGGCGCTCGTGATGGAGCAGGGCGTCCACCGTCGCGGCGCGATCCCGGCGATGGCCGAGGTCGTGCGGCGCCTGCGCCTCCCGGCCCAGCACGTCGTCTTCGGCCACATCCATCGCCGCGGGCCGCTGGCCGAGGATCCCGATGGCCTCTGGCGCCCGCTCGGCGACGCCGGCCCGGCCCTGTGGAACAGCGGCTCGTGGGTGTGGGACACCGCCCTGATCGGCCCGCCGGGCCGCGTGCGCCCCTACCGCCCGGGTGGGGCGGTCGCGCTCGAGGACGGGAGCGCCCCGGAGGTCCTCGACCTCCTCTCCGGCGTCCCGGACCGCGTGCTGCGCGGCCGGATCTGAGGTTCAGGACATCGCGCGCACGGGGCGAAGGCCGATCAGCACCGGGCCGACCGCCCTCAGCGCATACGCCCCGATCCGACCCTCTACACTGCCCGAAGAAGATCTCAGTCACCACGGCTGAGATTCCTGATACAGTTGCACATGCAACAGTCCATCCGACGCAAGGGAACACCCCGTGGCCGACACGCAGAACCTTCTCATCATCCCCCTCGACGACACCGTCGTCTTCCCCACGATGGACGTGACGCTGCCGGTCGACGCCGGCGACGACGACCGCGTCCTGCTCGTTCCGCGTCATGAGGGCGAGTACGCGAAGGTCGGCACCATCGCCAACGTCGCCGAGCGCATCCGCCTCCCCGGCGGCGGCCGCGGCGTGCAGCTCGAGGGCGTCATGCGCGGCGTCGCCGGCGCCGCCCAGACCGACCCGATGGGCCGCCTGCGCGTCGAGGTGACCGAGTCCCCCGACGCCTCCCCGGTCGACGGCCGCACGCGCGAGCTCGTGCGCGAGTACCGCGCGATCGTCGAGGAGATCCTCGAGCTGCGCGGCGACGACGGCCGCGTCGCGTCCTGGGTGCGGACCATCGTCGAGCCGGGCGCCCTGGCCGACACGTCCGGCTACGCGCCGGACCTGACCTTCGTGCAGAAGGTCGAGCTGCTCGAGACGCTCGACGTCACCGAGCGCCTCGAGCTGGCGCTGCGCTTCCAGCGCGAGCGGCTCGCCGAGCTGCAGGTGCGCAAGCGCATCCGCGACGACGTCGAGGAGGGTGCCGGCAAGCAGCAGCGCGAGTACGTCCTGCGCAAGCAGATGGAGTCGATCCGGCGCGAGCTGGGCGAGGACGACGCGTCCGTCGCCGACGAGCTGCGCACGAAGATCGACGAGGCAGACATGCCGGAGCACGTCCGCGAGCAGGTCGAGCGCGAGCTCGGCCGTCTCGAGCGGATGGGCGAGGGCAACGGCGAGTCGCAGATGATCCGCAACTACCTCGACTGGATGGTCGCGGTGCCGTGGGGCAAGCGCTCCGAGGACGACCTCGACCCCGTCCACACGCGCGAGGTGCTCGACGCCGACCACTTCGGCCTCGAGGACGTCAAGGACCGCATCGCCGAGTACGTGGCCGTCAGGAAGCTGCGCACGGAGCGGGGCATGACGGACGACAAGAAGGGCGGGGCGATCCTCACCCTGATCGGACCGCCCGGCACCGGCAAGACCTCGATCGGCGAGTCGATCGCCAAGTCGATGGGCCGCGAGTTCGTGCGCATGTCGCTCGGCGGCATCCGCGACGAGGCGGAGATCCGCGGCCACCGCCGCACGTACATCGGCGCCCTGCCGGGCCGGCTGGTGCGCGCGCTGCGCGACGCGGGGACGATGAACCCGGTGATCCTGCTCGACGAGGTCGACAAGGTCGGCGCCGACTGGCGCGGCGACCCGAGCTCGGCGCTGCTCGAGGTGCTCGATCCGGCGCAGAACTCGACGTTCCGCGACCACTACCTCGACGTCGAGCTCGACCTCTCGGAGGTCATCTTCATCGCGACCGCCAACCAGGCCGAGACGATCCCCGGCCCGCTGCTCGACCGCATGGAGGTCATCCGCTTCGACGGCTACACCGTCGCCGAGAAGACGGCCATCGCCCGCGACTACCTGTGGCCGCGCCAGCGCGAGCGCAACGGGCTGCTCGAGGACGAGGTCGCCATCAGCGACGAGCTGCTGACGACGATCGTCGCCGAATACACGCGTGAGGCCGGCGTGCGCCAGCTCGAGCGCGAGCTCGGGACGCTGCTCAGGAAGGTCGCGACGGGCATCGCCTCCGCCGGGACGGAGAAGGGGGTTTCGCCCTCCACCGACGGCAAGCCGTCGGTTACGGTCGACGTCACCCTCATCAGAGAGGCGCTGGGCCGCCAGAAGGTCTTCCAGGAGGCCGCGGCGCGCACGGCGGTGCCGGGCGTGGCGACGGGCCTGGCGGTGACCGGCACCGGCGGCGACGTCCTGTTCGTCGAGGCGAACGTGATGCCGGGCAAGGGCTCCGGCGCCCTCACGCTGACCGGCCAGCTCGGCGACGTCATGAAGGAGTCGGCGCGGATCGCGCTGACCTACGTGCGCGCGCACGCCGAGGAGCTCGGCATCGCGCCGGACGCCTTCGAGGACCGCGAGTTCCACGTCCACGTGCCCGCGGGCGCGATCCCCAAGGACGGCCCGAGTGCCGGCGTCACGATGACGACCGCGCTCGCGTCGCTCCTCACGGGCCGCCCCGTCAGGCACACGGTCGGCATGACCGGCGAGGTCACGCTGCAGGGCCGCGTGCTGCCGATCGGCGGGCTCAAGCAGAAGGTGCTCGCGGCCCACGCGGCCGGGCTCACCGACGTGATCCTCCCCGAGCGCAACCGCGGCGACCTGGACGACGTCCCCCAGGACGTCCGCGAGCAGATGAGCTTCCACCCGGTGATGACGATCAGCGAGGTCCTCGACCTCGCCCTCGAGCCGGCCCCGAAGCGCACGAAGGCCAAGACCAAGGCCTGACCCTCCCCCGGCGACGGAACGTGGCGAATGCCACGTTCCGTCCGGAGGGGGCGGGATCTTCCCCGCATCACGGATGACGCCTCGGGGAGCGTCGCCGTCTGATCAGGGGAGGGATGGATGGGTCTTCCGGTCACCTACGCCAGCACCGTCACCCGCCGCCAGGCACGCTGGCGGCGCGCCCGACGCCGCGGGGCGCTGTTCGGCCCGCGGCTGGCGATGCTCGTGATGTGGGGATCGGCGACGGCGTTCGTCGTCGTGGTCATCGAGCACCTGTGACGTCGCCGACGCGATCCCGGCTCCGCCGGTTTCGCGTCGTGCGAAACGGCTCATCCTGACCGCGGCGTCAGTAGGTTCTGCCGATGCACATCAAGACCCTCCTCGCCCTCGCGGCGCTGGCGGTCGGCCTCGCCGCGCTTCCCGCGGCCGCCTCCGCCGCCACGCCCACGCCGTTCGGCCACGCCTGCACGCCGCAGGACGGCGTCCTCGCCTGCCCCACTCCCGATCTCGCCGGCCGCGTGCCGAGCTTCGACGGGGTCCCGCTTGACGTCGACGTCTGGCTGCCGGCCAACGCCGACACGAGCACGCCGCTGCCGACGATCGACATGATCCACGGCTGGGGCGGCGACAAGACGAACTTCGAGAACAGCGCCGACGGCTACAGCGCGCAGTACTACGCGCGCAAGGGCTACGCGGTCGTCCTGAGCACGGCCCGCGGCTTCGGCGCCTCCTGCGGCACCGCCGCCTCGCGCACGAGCCCCGGCTGCGACAAGGGCTGGATCCATCTCGCCGACTCGCGCTACGAGGTCCGCGACCAGCAGACGCTGCTCGGCATGCTCGTCGACGAGGGCATCGCGAAGGCGAACGCCCTGGGCGCGACCGGCGTCTCCTACGGCGGCGGCACGAGCCTGCAGATGGCCTATCTCAAGAACCGCGTCCGCCTGCCCGACGGCTCCTACGCACCGTGGACGAGCCCGAACGGCACCCCGCTCTCGCTCGCCGCGGCCTGGCCGCGCTGGCCGTGGTCGGACCTCGCCGACGCGCTCGTGCCCAACGGCCGCACCTGGCTGACGAGCGGCAACCTCTACCAGTACGCGAGCCCGCTCGGCGTCGAGCTGAAGAGCTACCAGGACGGCCTCTACGCGCTCGGCGCGGCGAACTTCCTGGCGCCGATCGGCGTCGACCCGGGCTCGGACATCCAGACCTGGAAGGCACGCATCGACCAGGGCGAGCCGTTCGACGCCAAGGCCAAGAGCTACGAGGCCGAGCTGCACAGCTTCCACGGCGCGGGCGGCATCACGCTCAATGGCGGGCCGTCGCCCCTGATCATCCAGAACGGCTGGACCGACGACCTGTTCCCGGCCTGGCAGGGCGTGCGCCCCTACCAGCAGGTCCGCAAGGCGTCGCCCTCGACGCCGATCGGCCTGCAGCTCGGGGACCTCGGCCACGACCGCGGCGCCAACCACCCCAAGGACAACGCCGCGTTCAACGCCCAGGGCCTGGCGCTCTTCGACAGGTACCTCAGGGGCACAGGCCCGGCGCTGAAGGCCGGCACGATCACGGCCTACGGCGCCTCCTGCCCGAAGAGCGCCGCCGCGGGCATCGGCCCGTGGACCGCCGCGACGGTCGCCGGCCTGGCGAAGGGGACGCTGTCGCTCTCGGCGACGCCGAAGAAGACGATCACCTCGGCGGGCGGGGACGCGAACCTCGCCAAGCAGATCAACCCGCTCGGGCTGGACGCCTGCAAGCCGCTGGCGGCCGGCGCCGCCGCACCCGGGACGATCGTCCTGACGAAGACGTCCCCCGGCTTCACGCTGATGGGCTCGGGGACGATCACCCTCAAGCACTCCAAGACGAGCGCGACCGCGCAGATCGTCGCCCGCCTGTGGGACGTCGACCCGAAGACCAAGACGCAGCGCCTCGTCGACCGCTCGGTGACGCGCGTGCCCGCCGGCGCGACGACGACGATCCGCTACAACGGCAACGCGTGGCGCTTCGCCAAGGGCCACCGGGTGAAGGTCGAGCTGGTCGGGCGCGACGCCCCGACCTACCGCCCCTCGAACGGCTCGTTCAGCCTGCGCGTCATGAGCGCGAAGGTGTCGCTGCCGACGCGCGAGGCGGGGAGGCGCTAGCCACTGTGGGCTCCGCCGCCGGTGCGCCTGCGGCTGCAGGCGTGCCGGCGGCGCTCCACACCCACAGCAGCGCGACCCAGGTCAGCGTGGCCATCACCACGTGGGTCCACACCAGGCCGGTCGGGAGCTTCAGCGAGTACTGGATGATCCCCAGGCCGCCCTGCAGCGCGAGCATCACCGCGACCGTCGACAGCGCCAGCAGCAGCTGGCCGTTCGCGTCGCGCACGTAGGCGATCGCCAGCGCGATCAGCGTCGCGACGCCGAGCACCGCGGCGACGGTGCCGTGGTTCGTGACGGCCCAGTCGAGCGTGTCCGGGCCCTTGACGTAGAGGCGCTTGATGAGGTCGTGCGTGCCCTTGCCGCCCCCGTGGGGCCCGGCGGCAGAGGCCGCGGTGCCGGCCAGCACGGTCAGCGCGCCGAGCGGCAGCAGCAGCCGCGCGGCCCACATCGTCAGGCGGTCGCGCGCGCCCGGCTCGATCAGGCCGTCCTCGTAGCCGGGCTTCGAGCGCCAGAAGAGCGCCCAGGCGGCGACGATGATGAGAATCGACAGCCCGTAGTGGCCCATGACGAATCCGGGCCGCAGGTCGTAGAGGACGGTCAGGCCACCGAGGACGGCCTGGCTGACGACGCCGAGCGGCAGCAGCACCCCGAGCACGCACAGATCGGCGCGGCGCGGGGAGCGCAGGAACGCGAAGAACGCGGCCGCGAAGGCCGCGAGGCTGACGGGGAAGGTGAACAGCCGGTTGCTGAACTCGATGATCCCGTGGATGCCCGAGGGGTTGTAGAGCCCGGTCTGCGAGCACTTGGGCCACGTCGGGCAGCCGAGTCCCGAGCCGGTGACGCGCACCGCGGCGCCCGTGAACACGATCGTCGTCAGCAGCACCAGCGCCACGGTGGCGATCTGGTGGTAGCGCTCGGGGGTGACGGTCAGGCGCGCGCGCATCGCCTTGAAGGATGGCGGATCAGGCGGGTTGCGGGCGCGCCGGGTGCGCGGGGGCAGGGCGTGCGCGAGCAGGGCGCCGAGCACCACCAGCAGCGCGCTGACGAGCATCCCGGGGTGGAAGGCGGCGAGTGTCGCAGCGTCCTGAGCCGCGCGGAAACGCGGCGCGGCGCGACTCGCCCGCGGCGCGTCG
>DATCDC010000074.1:0-16844 GCA_036510915.1 Solirubrobacteraceae bacterium
GCACCGCCGTGATCTGGCGGGCGATCAGCTCGATGCCGGTGCCCGAGGTCGATCCGCATTGAACGCGGACGACCCCGCCGCCCGGCAGGTCGGCCGGCCCCTCCATCGACGGCGAGGCGAACACCAGATCGCTCGCGGTCATGTTTGCCGCCAGCCGCGTCTTGAAGAAGTCGATGCCGACGTCACCGGGGGCGAGCATCCGGCACTCGAGCCGCGTTGCGGGGCTGGTGTTCGTGTTCGCGGCATCCATCCGTGCGAACACCATCCACGAACCCGCCGGGAGGTTGATCGACAGGACGTCCTGCGCGGCGGTGATGACGAGCGCCGCGGCTTCAGTGTGTGTGATCGCCTCCGACAGGCCGGGGGGCCCCTGGGCGCCTGGCGCTCCGGCTGGTCCCGGGTCGCCCTTCGCGCCGGCGGGGCCCGGGCAGCCGATCGGACTCAACGAGCCGGGGGCTGAACAACCCGTCTTGACCCTTGGGACCGCGCTCGGACGGATCTCGAACGAGAGATAGCGGCCCGTCGTCCCCGCAGCGACGATGATCACATCCACGGTCGACCCAGCGGCCAGGCGCCGCCCGCTGAACGCCGACGTCAGTGTCGCCCTCCCGCCGCGAGGCGTGAAGGAGCGCGACGCGAACGGGCAACCGCGACCGTGGCAGAGCACCTTCACGGTGGCGTTCGCCGGGGCGATCCCGGTCACCTCGAGACGCGTAACGCGGCTGACGTTCCCCGTGACGCTCCAGAGATGTGTGACGGAGCCTGTCGTGACCGGGGCGTCCGCGGCCGCCTCGGCCCGCGGCGCTCTTGCCTGCTCGGCGAGGACTGACGACCGGCTGCCGGCGGTGTCGATCCTGCCTTGAAGCGCGCTCTGCGCGCTGCTGCTGAGGTCCACGATGCCGAGCGAGCCGTTCCTGACGTTCGCGCCGGTGACGGCGTCGTTCTTGAGTTGGTCGTTCCCCACGCTGTCGGCGGGCAACTGGGTGGCCGCATAACCGACCCCACCCAGCGCGATGAACAGGGCCAGCGTCGCCACGACGTTGCCGTAGGTCAGGCGAGACGCGATGGACCGCAACATGGGAACTCCTCCCGTCGACCGCGCGAGCCTACAACACCGCGGCGGACCGAACCGCCTTTTTGGCGTGGCGGGCTCCAACACTCCTCGAGACTCGACCGCGTGGTCGGGGGCCGGTGGTCACCGTGCGCCCGGACCCCTGCATCCCGACCCGATCGAGCTCACGACGCCGAGTCTCGGCTTCAGAGCGGCGTGCGCCACGCTGCGGGAGGCGCACCCGGACCGGTCGGAGGCCGAATCGCAACGGCGGCAGGCGCGGCGCTGCGGCTCGGAACAGCCGCTCACACCCCGCCCTCAACGAAGCATCGATCGCGCTACCCTTGCGCGTTACATGACCACCACCACTACCGACCCTCACAACGACGCTCCCAACGATTCTCCGTACGAGATTCCGCCCGAGGCGATCAACGAGCCCACGATCGTCCCCGGCAGCGACGGCCTCCTGATCGAGGTCGACGGCCAGATCGTCCCGAACTACGACGCGACGTTCAGCCCCTTCAGCGAGGGCGAGGTGGTCACGGGCAAGGTCGTCCGCATCGACAAGGACGAGGTCCTCGTCGACATCGGCTTCAAGAGCGAGGGGGTCATTCCCAACAACGAGCTCTCGATCCGCAAGAACGTCGATCCGCACGACGAGGTCGAGCTCGGCGAGGAGGTCGACGCCCTCGTCCTCACCAAGGAGGATCAGGACGGCCGCCTGATCATGTCCAAGAAGCGCGCGCGCTTCGAGAAGGCCTGGCGTCGCATCGAGGCGGCCGCCGAGTCCGGGCAGCCGGTCGAGGGCACCGTCATCGAGGTCGTCAAGGGCGGCCTGATCATCGACCTCGGCGTTCGCGGCTTCCTGCCCGCGTCCCTGGTCGACATCCGCCGCGTCGCGAACCTCGACGAGTTCCTCCACACGCAGATCGAGTGCAAGGTCATCGAGCTCAACCGCTCGCGCAACAACGTCGTCCTCTCGCGCCGCGCGGTGCTGGAGGAGGAGCGCAAGGAGCAGCGCCAGGAGATCCTCGATCGCCTGCAGCCCGGCCTCGTCGTCGAGGGGCAGATCTCGAACATCGTCGACTTCGGCGCGTTCGTGGACCTCAACGGCATCGACGGCCTGATCCACATCTCCGAGCTCTCGTGGTCGCACGTCAACCACCCGAGCGAGATCCTCAACATCGGCGACACCGTCCAGGTCAAGGTGCTCGACATCGACCGCGATCGCCAGCGCATCTCGCTGGGTCTCAAGCAGACCCAGGAGGATCCGTGGCAGCGCGTCGTCGACACCTACCACGTCGGCGACGACCTCGAGGGCAAGGTCACGAAGGTCGTCACGTTCGGCGCCTTCGTCGAGATCCTCGACGGCGTCGAGGGCCTCGTCCACATCTCCGAGCTCGCGCCGCACCACGTCGAGAACCCGCGCGAGATCGTGCAACCGGGTGACAACGTCAAGGTCAAGATCCTCGAGATCGACTCCGAGCGCCGCCGCCTGTCGCTGTCCGTCAAGCGCGTCGAGGGCCAGATCCTGTCCGCCCACACTGGCGACCTGGAGCCCGTCGGCGCCGGGAATCTCGATGACCTCCCCGAGCTCGGGCTGAGCGACGACGTCTTCGCCGGCGGCCCGCCCGCCCCGCCGCTGCCGGCCGACCCGTCGGCCGAGGTGACCGAGGCGCCGGAGGGTTCGGCCGAGGCGCCGGAAGCCCCGGCCGAGGCGGCGGAGGCCGTGGCCGAGGCGCCTGAGGCCGAGGCAGCCGCACCTGTCGCCGCGGCTGCGCCCGAGGCCGACGAGGCGCCCGCCGAGCCCGAGCAGGCCTGACGCACTGCAGGAGCCGCACCCCATCCCCTTCGTCGGACTGACCGGGGGACTGGGGTCGGGCAAGTCCACCGCGCTCGCGGCGCTCGAGGCGCTCGGCGCTGCGACGCTGTCCACAGACGCTGTCGTGCACGAGCTGTACGCGAGCGACGAGTTGCGCGACGCCGTCGTGGCCCGCTGGGGCGCGGAGGTCGCGCCCCGCGGGGTGGTCGATCGCTCCGCAGTCGCGCGCCATGCGTTCGCCGCACCGGCCGAGCGCGCGTGGCTGGAGCAGCTGCTCTGGCCCCGCGTCGGAGCGCGCGTGGCGAGCTGGCGCGCCGAGCTGGAGCGGCGCGAGCCGCGTCCGGTCGCCGCTATCGTGGAGACACCGCTGCTGTTCGAGGCCGGGATGGAGTCGCTCTACGACGCGACGATCGCGGTCATCGCCGACGAGGGCGTGCGGGCCGAGCGCGCTGCGGCGCGCGGGCACGAGGCCGTCGACGAGCGTGCCGCGCGGCAGCTCTCCCAGGACGAGAAGGCGGCGCGCGCCACCCATGTCGTGCGCAACGATGGCTCGCCCGAGGATCTGCAGTCCGCCCTGGCCGTCATCCTGCAGCAGCTGCGCCGATGAACACGCAGACCCACCCAGCCGCCCGCTCCTCCCGCGCGCCCTCCCGCGCCGCCGGCCCGCGCCGGCGGAAGTTCACCGCCGCGCTGGTGGGCGCCGGCCTGCTCGTCGTCGCCGTGCTGGCGCTGCAGGGGGTCTTCCACCACGCCGTCAAGGAGATCACGCTCCCGCTCCACCACGAGGACATCATCCGCCAGCAGGCCGCCGAGAAGAACCTCGATCCGGCGCTGATCGCCGCGGTCATCTACGCCGAGTCGCGCTTCGTCTCCGGCCGCACGTCGAGCGCCGGCGCCGAGGGCCTGATGCAGATCACCCCTGCGACCGCCGCCGACATCGCGCGGCGCTCGGGCGGCACGGCGTTCGTGACCTCCGACCTGGCGACCCCGCAGGTGAACATCTCCTACGGCTCGTATCTGCTCAGCGAGCTGCTGCGCCGCTATGGCGGCAACGAGACGGCGGCGCTCGCCGCCTACAACGCCGGCCCGGGCAACGCGGACCGCTGGGGCGGGTCGTCGCTGACCGTCAGCGGCATCCCGTTCGCCGAGACGCGCGCCTACGTGGCCAAGGTGCTCGACGCGCAGCGCCGCTATCGCACGAGCTACAGGCGCGAGCTGGGGCTGTGACGGTCGACCCGCGCGGCGACGACATGCGCAGGTTCGGCGACGAGGACCACGGCGGGCCGGTGGTGATGCTGAATCTCCGGGCTACCAGGCGATCACCGAGCTGCGCACCGCAGGGCTCGTGAGTTCGGCGCGGAGACCGCGGGTCCGGGGTCTACCCTTGGAGCGATGCCCGAGTTCCGCCTGGATGCAGCCTTCACGCCCGCCGCCGACCAGCCGCAGGCGATCACGCAGATCACCGAGGCGGTGACCCTCAACGAGCGGTTCACGACGCTGCTCGGCGCCACCGGGACGGGCAAGACGATGACGATGGCGGCCACGATCGAGCGCCTCCAGCGCCCCGCGCTCGTGCTCGCGCACAACAAGACGCTCGCGGCGCAGCTGTGCAACGAGTTCCGGATGTTCTTCCCGGACAACGCCGTCGAGTACTTCGTCAGCTACTACGACTACTACCAGCCCGAGGCGTACGTCCCCAGCAAGGACCTCTACATCGAGAAGGACTCGGCGATCAACCAGGAGGTCGACCGGCTGCGCCATGCCGCGACGGCCGCGCTGTTCGCGCGCCGCGACGTGATCATCGTCGCCTCGGTCTCCGCGATCTACGGCATGGGCTCGCCGGAGACCTACGACGGCAACCTGCAGCTGCTCGCCAAGGGCGCGACGATCGACCGCGACGCGCTGCTGCGCAAGCTCGTCTCGATCCAGTACACGCGCAACGACACGGCGCTGGGCCGCGGCTCCTTCCGCGTGCGCGGCGAGGCGCTCGAGGTGTTCCCGGCCTACGCCGAGACGGCCTACCGCGCCACGCTCTTCGGTGACGAGATCGAGCGCCTGCAGGAGTTCGACCCGCTGACCGGCGAGCTGCTCCAGGACGACATCGAGCACGTCGGCATCTGGCCCGCGACGCACTACAACGTCAAGGAGGGCGTGATGGAGCGCGCGGTCGAGGAGATCGGCAGCGAGCTGAATGCCCGCTGCGCCGAGCTCGAGGCGGAGGGCAAGCTGCTCGAGAGCCATCGCCTGCGCCAGCGCACGCAGTACGACATGGAGATGCTGCGCGAGATGGGCTTCTGCAACGGCATCGAGAACTACTCGCGGATCCTCGACGGCCGCCGTCCCGGCGATCGCCCGTACTGCCTGATCGACTACTTCCCCGACGACTTCGTCTGCTTCATCGACGAGTCCCACCAGACGGTGCCGCAGCTCGGGGCGATGTACGAGGGTGACCGCAGCCGCAAGACGACGCTCGTCGACTACGGCTTCCGGCTGCCGAGCGCGATGGACAACCGCCCCCAGACCTTCGACGAGTTCCTCTCGATCACGCCGTCGATCGTGTTCCTCAGCGCGACCCCCGGGGACTTCGAGCGCTCGCACGCGACGCGCATCGTCGAGCAGATCGTGCGCCCGACCGGGATCGTCGACCCGGTCGTCGAGGTGCGCGCGACGCGCAACCAGATCGACGACCTGATGAACGAGGTGCGGGTCAGGGTCGACAGGCACGAGCGCGTGCTGGTCACGACGCTCACGAAGAAGATGAGCGAGGACCTCACCGACTACCTGCTCGAGATGGGCTTCCGCGTGCGCTACCTGCACAGCGAGGTCGACACGCTCGAGCGGATCCAGATCATCCGCGACCTGCGCCTGGGCGAGTACGACGTGCTCGTCGGCGTGAACCTGCTGCGCGAGGGCCTCGACCTGCCCGAGGTGACGCTCGTCGCGATCCTCGACGCCGACAAGGAGGGCTTCCTGCGCGGGGAGACCTCGCTGATCCAGACGATCGGCCGCGCCGCGCGCAACATCGAGGGCACCGTGATCATGTACGCGGACAAGGAGACCGCAGCGATGAAGGCGGCGCTCGGGGAGACCGACCGCCGTCGCGCGATCCAGCTGGCCTACAACGAGGAGCACGGCATCACCGCGGCCTCGATCACGAAGGGCGTCAGCGACATCGCCGAGTTCCTCACCGCCGAGAGCAAGGTGCCCAAGGGCCGCCGGCGCTCGGAGCGCAGGCGCGCGAAGGACCTCGCCCCGGACGAGCTGGAGCGCACGCTCGTCGAGCTCGAGGAGGAGATGCTGGCCGCGGCGGATGACCTGCGCTTCGAGTATGCGGCCCGGCTGCGCGACGAGATCCGCGACCTGCGGCGCGAGCTCAATGCGCTGTCGGACGCGGGGATCGAGCTCGTCGAAGAGGCGTGAGCGCCGCGCTCCAGGACGCGCTGCTGGGCTGGTACGCCCGCACGCATCGCGACCTTCCGTGGCGGCGCACCACGGACCCCTACGCGATCCTCGTCTCCGAGGTGATGCTGCAGCAGACGCAGGTCGCGCGCGTCGCGGGGCGCTACGAGGCGTGGCTGGAGCGCTGGCCGGACGAGGACGCGCTCGCCGGGGCGCCGCGCGCGGAGGTCCTCAGCGCCTGGGTCGGGCTGGGCTACAACACGCGCGCCGTGCGGCTGCAGGCCGCGTGTGCGGTCGTCGCGCGCGACGGCTGGCCGCGCACGGCCGCCGGCCTGCGCGCGCTGCCCGGCGTCGGCCCGTACACGGCGGCCGCGGTCGCCGCGTTCGCCTTCGGGGAACGCGTGGCCGCCGTCGACACGAACGTGCGGCGCGTGGCGGCGCGCATCGGGCGCGGCACGCCGGACGAGCTGCTGGGCGACGACGCCGCCATCTGGAACCAGGCGATGATGGAACTCGGGGCGACGGTCTGCCGGGCGCGCGAGGCGGCCTGCGACGCCTGCCCGGTGGCGGACTGGTGCGCCTCGGCGGGCCGCGTCGACGTCCCGGAGCGCCGGCCGCCGGGGTCGCGTGAGCGGTTCGAGGACTCCAACCGCTGGGTTCGCGGCCGGGTGATCGCCGCGCTCGCCGCGGGGGACGGGCTGCCGGCGGGGATCGACGCCGAGCGCCTGCGGCATGCGCTCGACGGCCTCGTCCGCGACGGGCTGGTGGCCGACGGCGGGGAAGGGGCGCGGCTCGCGTGAGCACCCTCTACGCTGACGCACGATGAGCACGGACCACGCACGCGACCCGCGCCGCGAGCCGCTCGAGCGGCTCGACGCGCTCGAGGACGAGCTCGCCACCCTCGTCGCGACGCTGCGCGAGGGCGCGGGGCGCCTGCGCGACGAGATCGCCCGCGTCCGTGCGAGCGTCGAGGCGCTGCCCGGGGCGCCCGCGCCGCCGCCGCCGGCCGTCGCGGACACGGGCGACGCGGAGGGCGCCCGGCTGGTGGCGCTCGACCTCGTGCTCAGCGGCACACCCCGCGACGCGGCCGTGCTGCGCCTCGCAGCCGAGTTCCCCGGCGTCGACGCGGCGGCGCTGCTCGACGAGGCCGGCGCAACTTCCGGCGTCTGAGCAGGGTTTCCAGCTTCGTGCGTCGCATTCTCGCCATCGCGCCGGCCCTCGCGGCCTGCCTGCTCGTGCTCGCGGCGCCCGCCGGGGCCCGCACGGTTCCCCCCGGGTTCTTCGGCGTCATGGCGAACGGACCGCTGGAATCGCCGCTCGTCGACGTCGACGCGGAGTACGCGGTCATGCATGCCACCGGCGTCGAGAGCATCCGCATGCCGGCGCTGTGGAGCCAGATGCAGCCGTTCCGCACGCTCGACGAGGTGCCTGCCGCCGATCGCGCCCGCTACACCGTCGTCGACGGGGTCCCGACCGACTTCGGCGCGATGGACGCCCGCGTCGGCGCCGCCGCGCGCAATCATCTCGACATCCTCGCGCTCGTCCTGCAGACCCCCTCGTGGGCCGCCACGGACGCCTCCAACGTCTTCTCGGCGCCACGCGACGACGGCGACTACGCGCGCTTCCTGCGGGCGCTGATCGGTCGCTACGGGCCGCAGGGCAGCTACTGGAGCGCGAACCCCGGGGTCGTCAGGCGCCCGCTGCGCCAGTGGCAGATCTGGAACGAGCCGAGCCTGCCCCGCTACTTCGCCGTGCGCTCCTTCGCCAGGCCCTACGTGCGGCTGCTCGGCGACGCCTATCGCGCGGTCAAGGCCGCCGACCCGGGCGCGACCGTGGTCACGGCGGGCCTGCCGAACTTCTCCTGGAAGGACCTCGAGACGCTCTACCGTGCCGGGTTGCGCGCCAAGGGCCACTTCGACGCCGTCGCCGTGCACCCGTTCACCGGCAGGCCGGCCGACAGCGTGCGGATCCTGCGGTACGTGCGCGCGGTCATGGACCGGCACGGGGACACCCGCGCCGGGATCTGGGTGACGGAGGTCTCGTGGCCGTCGGGGCGCGGCAAGGCGCAGTCCAACCAGCGCTGGGTGACGACGCCCGCCGGCGAGGCGACGAAGGTGCGCCAGGTCTACGAGGCCTACGCCGGGGCCGCGAAGTCCCTGCGCCTGCAGCGCGCCTTCTGGTACTCGTGGGCCACGACCGACCGCGACTCCCCGAACGCCTTCGACTACGCGGGCCTGCGCACCTGGACGGCGGCCGGCACGTTCATCGCCAAGCCGGCGCAGGCGGCCTACCGGGCCGTCGCCCGCCGGCTCGGATAGCCTCGCCGCATGGGCGAGGCCATCGCGGAGGTGCTGGCGCTCGGCGTCGGCGTCGCGCTCAGCCCGCTCGCGATCATCGCCGTCGTCTTGATGCTCGCCGCGCCGCGTGGTCGTCGCAGCGGCGCAGCGTTCCTCGTGGGCTGGGTGCTGGCGCTGGGCGCGGTCGGGACGATCGCGCTGCTCATCGCGGACGTCGCCGACGCTGACGCGGACGGCTCGCCGGCCACCTGGGTGAGCATCGTCAAGATCGTCCTCGGCGTCCTGCTGCTCGTCGTCGCCGCGCGGCAGCTGCGCCGGCGCGCGGGCGACACGGAGAGCGAGCTTCCCGGCTGGATGCGCCGGCTCGACGGCATCACTCCCGCGCGCTCGGCGGGCCTCGCCGTCGTGCTCGCCGCGGTGAAGCCGAAGAACCTGCTGCTGACGGTCGCCGCCGGCGTCGCGATCGCGCAGACGGGCGCTTCGCCGGCGGGGCAGGCCGTCGCACTCGCGGTCTTCGTGCTGCTGGGAGGCCTCGCGCCCGGCGTCCCCGTCGCCATCCACGTGCTGATGGGCGAGCGCGGGCCCGGAATCCTCGCGGCGATGCGGGAGTGGATGCTCCGCGAGAACGACACGATCATCGCGGTGCTGTGCCTGGTGCTGGCGGTGAAGCTCATCGGGGATGCTGTGTAAAAGGGGGTTTCGCACAACCCGACCCGGCGCGGCCGGGATCGAGTTGGGGACGTCACACGCGAACGTCTGTTCGCCCCTCTAGAATCACCCCCAATGCCGCCCTCCGACACGATCGTCGTCTCAGGCGCTCGTGAGCACAACCTCAAGAACGTCTCGATCGAGCTTCCGCGGAACTCGCTCGTCGTCATCACCGGCCTCTCCGGATCCGGGAAGTCCTCGCTCGCCTTCGACACGATCTACGCCGAGGGCCAGCGCCGCTACGTCGAGTCGCTGAGCGCCTATGCGCGCCAGTTCCTGGGGCAGATGGACAAGCCCGACGTGGACTCGATCGAGGGGCTCTCGCCGGCGATCTCGATCGACCAGAAGACGACCTCGCGCAACCCGCGCTCGACCGTCGGCACCGTCACCGAGGTCTACGACTACCTGCGCCTGCTGTGGTCCCGCGTCGGGCATCCGCACTGCTACAACTGCGGCGCGCCGATCACCGGCCAGTCTGCCGAGCAGATCATCGACCAGGTGATGGAGCTCCCCGACGAGACGCGCTTCATGGTGCTCGCGCCGGTCGTGCGCGGGCGCAAGGGGGAGTACGGCAAGCTGTTCGAGGAGCTGCGCTCCGACGGGTTCGCCCGCGCGAAGGTCGACGGCGAGCTGCGCATGCTCGAGGACGGCGTCGAGCTCGACAAGAAGTTCAAGCACGACATCTCGGTCGTCGTCGACCGGCTCGTCATGCGCCCGGACCTGCGCAAGCGCCTCGCCGACTCGATCGAGACGGCGGTCGGCCTCGCGGACGGCATCGTCGAGATCGAGCTCGTCCCGCGCGCTGACGGGCCGAAGGACGGGCGAAGCCCGGCCGGTCAACGGCGGCAGGATGCCGCCGAGCCGTCTCAGGAGACGGGGCGGGATGCCCCGCCGAGCAACCTCTTGACCTTCTCGGAGAAGTTCGCCTGCCTGAAGTGCGGGACCTCGATGCCCGAGCTCGAGCCGCGGATCTTCTCCTTCAACTCGCCCCACGGCGCCTGCGAGCGTTGCACCGGCCTGGGCTCGCAGATGGAGATCGACCCCGACCTGGTCGTGCCCGACCCGTCGCTCTCGATCGGCGAGGGCGCGATCGCGCCGTGGGCGGGGAGCTCGTCGCAGTACTACGACCAGATCACGCAGGCGATCGCCGCGGAGTACGGCGTCGACCTGGACGCGGCGTGGGAGGCGCTCCCGGACGAGCACCGCGACCTCTACCTCTTCGGCACCGGCGCCGACCGCGTCCAGATCACCTACAAGAACCGCTTCGGCCGCGAGCGCTCGTACGCGACGCGCTTCGAGGGGATCATCAACAACCTCCAGCGCCGCTACCGCGAGACGGACTCCGATGGCATGCGCGAGCGCATCGAGGAGTTCATGGCGGTCGTGCCGTGCCCCGCCTGCAAGGGCTCGCGCCTGCGGCCCGAGTCGCGCGCGGTGCTGGTCGGCGGGATGGCGATCCACGACTTCACGCGGATGTCCGTGCGCCAGGGCCTGCGCTGGGTGGACGAGGTGCAGCTGACCGAGACCGAGCGCCACATCGCGCGGCTGATCATGCGCGAGATCGAGGAGCGCCTGCGCTTCCTGGAGAACGTCGGGATCGGCTACCTGTCGCTCGACCGCGGCGCCGCCACGCTGTCCGGCGGAGAGGCGCAGCGCATCCGGCTCGCGACCCAGATCGGCTCGGCGCTGGTCGGCGTCCTCTACGTGCTCGACGAGCCGTCGATCGGGCTGCACCAGCGCGACAACACGAAGCTCATCGCGACGCTCGAGCGCCTGCGCGACCTCGGAAACTCGGTGCTCGTCGTCGAGCACGACGAGCAGACGATGCGCGCCGCAGACTGGCTCGTGGATCTCGGGCCGGGCGCCGGCGAGCACGGCGGCCGGATCGTCGCCCAGGGCACGGCCGCCGACGTGGAGCGGGTCGCCGAATCGCTGACCGGGCAGTTCCTCGCCGGGACGGCGAGCGTCGACGTGCCGGCGAGGCGGCGCACGCCGACGAGCCAGCTCGAGATCCGTGGGGCGCGCCAGCACAACCTGCGCGGCGTCGACGTCAAGGTCCCGCTCGGCGTGTTCACGGTCGTCACGGGCGTCTCGGGCTCGGGCAAGTCGACGCTCGTCAACGAGGTCCTCTACAAGGCCGTCGCCAATCGGCTGCACCGCGCGCGGCAGCGCGCCGGCGGCCACACGGCGGTGCTGGGGCTCGATCAGCTCGACAAGATCATCCAGGTCGACCAGTCGCCGATCGGCCGCACGCCGCGCTCGAATCCCGCCACGTACACCGGCCTGTTCGACGTGATCCGCGACCTCTTCTCCAAGACGCCCGAGGCGCGGGCGCGCGGCTACAAGCCCGGGCGCTTCTCGTTCAACGTCAAGGGTGGGCGCTGCGAGGTCTGCAAGGGCGACGGCCAGATCAAGATCGAGATGCACTTCCTTCCGGACGTCTACGTGCCCTGCGAGCAGTGCCATGGCAAGCGCTACAACCGTGAGACGCTCGACGTGCGCTTCAAGGGCAGGACGATCGCCGACGTGCTCGACATGCCCGTCGAGGAGGCCGTCGAGTTCTTCGTGAACATCCCGAAGGTCCGCCGGCGCCTGGAGACGCTGAACGACGTCGGCCTGGGCTACATCCGCCTCGGCCAGCCTGCGACGACGCTCTCCGGCGGCGAGGCGCAGCGCGTGAAGCTCGCGACCGAGCTCTCGAAGATCGCCACCGGCCGCACGCTCTACATCCTCGACGAGCCGACGACCGGCCTGCACTTCGCCGACGTCCAGCGCCTGCTCGACGTCCTGCACCGGCTCGTCGACCAGGGGAACTCGGTCGTCGTGATCGAGCACAACCTCGACGTCATCAAGACGGCCGACCGGCTGATCGACATGGGGCCCGAGGGCGGGGAGGAGGGCGGCACGGTCGTCGCCCACGGCACGCCGGAGGAGGTCGCCGGCACGCCGGGGTCCTACACCGGCGAGTTCCTCGCCGAGCTCGTCACGCCGGCGGCGCCGAAGGCACGGCGCGCCGCGCGCCCGCGGCGCAAGCCGGCGAAGGCGGCGGCCTGAGATGCCGGGCCGGCCCTCCGACGCCCGCCTGTGGTGGGTCAAGTGGCGCTGGTACCAGCGCAACGCGTTGCCGTGGAACCGGGCGCTCGTCCACCGCGAGTTCGCCCGCCGGCGCGCGTTCGTGAAATGGCCCGTCAACGGGGAGGTGCTCGAGCTGCTGCGTTCCGGGCGCCTCGAGATCGGTGAGGGGAGCCTGCTGGAGCCCGGCGTGTGGCTCACGGGCGGCGACCGGGGACGGATCCGGATCGGCGAGGGCGTCTTCCTCAACCAGGGCGTGATGCTCGCGGCGACCGGCCTGGTCGAGATCGGCGATCACTGCATGCTCGCCAACGGCGCGTTCGTGACCGACGCCGACCACCGCCACGATGACCCGACGCGCCCGATCACCTGGCAGGGCTTCACCTCGAAAGGCCCGACGCGGCTGGGCGACAACGTCTGGCTCGGCGCGAACGTCGTCGTGACGAGCGGCGTCACGATCGGCGCGCGCTCGGTGATCGGCGCCAACAGCGTCGTCACGCGCGACATCCCGCCGGGCGTGATCGCCGCGGGCGCCCCGGCCAGGGTGCTCAAGGAGATCGCGTTCGCACAGCCCACGCAGGCGCCCGGCCCGTAGGCCGGGAGCGGCGCCGGGCGCGACAGGGCACGCCCGCCCGCGTCCCCGGTGGCGCCCGGCGTCCTGGAGCGCCGTCACCGCGCAGCGAGCTGCTCGCGCATCGCGGTGATCTCGGCGGCGTCGATCGAGTAGCCGTGCTCGGGGCCCGGATAGGTCCGCTCGCGAACGTCCTGCGCGTACTGCGCGACGCCGGCGACCATCTCGTCGAGCAGATTCGCGTAGCGCTTGACGAAGCGCGCGCCCAGGCCCTCGCGGATCCCGAGCAGGTCGTGGAAGACGAGCACCTGTCCGTCGACGGCGGGCCCCGCGCCGATCCCGATCACCGGGATCTCCATGCGTGGCATGATCGCGGCCGCCACAGCGGAGGGGATCGCCTCGAAGACGATCGAGAAGCAGCCGGCCTCCTGCAGCGCCAGCGCCTCGCGCGCGATGCGCAGCCCGGCCTCGGCGGTGCGCCCCTGCGCCTTGTAGCCGCCCAGCGCGGTCGACGTCTGCGGGGTGAGCCCGACATGGCCCATGACGGGGATGCCCGCGGCGACGATCGCCCGGGCGCGGCGCACGGACGTCTCGCCGCCGCCCTCGAGCTTGACCGCGTCGCAGCCCGCCTCCTTGACGAAGCGCAGCGCGGTGGTGACCGCCTGCTCGTCGCTGACCTCGTAGGAGCCGAAGGGCAGGTCGCCGATCAGGAACGGGTTGTGCAGCCCGCGCCGCACGGCCTTGGCGAGCACGAGCAGCTCGTCGAGCTCGACGGCGACGGTCGACGGGTAGCCGAGCACGGTCATCGCGCCCGAGTCGCCCATCAGGACGAGGTCGACGCCGGCCTGCTCGGCGGCACGCGCGCTCGGGTGGTCGTAGGCGGTGACCATGACGATCGGCTCGCCGTGGCGCTTCTTCTCGAAGAGGCGCGGGAGGGTCATGGGCAGCCGCGAGGCGTCCGGCGGAACCTGCACGTTGCTGGGCATGGTGGACATGGCGGTTGCTCCTGTCTTCCGCGGTTGACGCCCCCGCTACGCGCGGAGGGTCGCCACCTCGGCGTCGACATCGAGGATCTGGGACATGGGTGCGACGGGAAGGTTGTCGATCAGGCGGACGCGGCCGACGCGTGCTGCGGTGACGAGCAGCAGGTCGCGGTCGAGGCGGGCGGCCGGGGCGAGGGTCGCAGGGTCCACGACCTCGAAGTACTCCGGCTCGGCGCCGTGCTCACGCAGTGCGGCGAGGCCGGCTGCGCGGACCGCATCGCCGCCTGAGAGCGTGCCGCGGGCGATCGCGGCGGCGACCGAGCGCAGCGCGCGCGAAAGCGCGAGCGCCTGCTCGCGCTCGCCGGCGCCGAGGTGGGCGTTGCGGCTGGAGAGCGCCAGCCCGTCGGGCTCGCGGACGGTGGGGCACAGCTCGACGCGCACGGGCAGGTCGAGGTCGCGCACGAGGCGTTGGATCACGACCGCCTGCTGGGCGTCCTTGCGGCCGAAGAACGCGATGTCGGGCTGGACCATGTTCAGGAGCTTGGTGACGACGGTCGTGACGCCGTGGAAGTGGGCGGCGCCGCGGTGCGCGCCCTCGAGCGTCTCGGTCAGCGGGCCGGCGACGCTGACGGTCGTGGCGAACCCCGCGGGGTAGACCTCGTCGGAAGCCGGCGCGAACAGCAGGTCGGCCCCGGCGGACGCCGCGGCCGCGGCGTCCTGCTCCTCGGTGCGCGGGTAGGCGGCGAGGTCCGCGCCGTCGTCGAACTGCGCCGGGTTGACGAACAGCGAGACGACGACGACGTCGCTCGCGTCGCGCGCGGCGCGGATCAGCGACAGGTGGCCCTCGTGCAGGGCGCCCATGGTGGGGACGAGGCCGATCGTCCGGCCGGCGCGGCGCTCGGGAGCCAGCGCTGCGCGCAGCCCGGCGACGGTGCGCACGGTCCTCATGACGGCGCTCCGACCGGCGCCCGGCCTGCGAGCGCCCGGGTCGCGTCGGCCAGCGCGTCGAACAGGGGGAGGAGGTCCTCGGCGTGCTCGGCGACGGCCTCGCGCTGGCGCGTCACGGTCGCCTCGTCGCCGCGCGCGATCGGGCCCGTGAGGGCCGCCTCGGCGCCGACGGCGGCCCAGTTGTCGACGGCGGCGTGGACCAGCGGAGCCAGCGCCGAGCGCGGGACGCCGGCTTCGGTGGCGAGCCGCTCGGCCGCGCCCTCCAGCGTGACGAGGAAGTTCGAGGCGATCGACGCCGCCGCATGGTAGAGGGCGCGATCGGCGTCCGCGACCTCGAACGGGTGCATGCGCAGCTCCGATGCGAGCGCGCAGGCCTGCTCGAGCGCCGCCGGCGTGGAGCCGGCGACCGCGCAGCCCGCGCCGGCGAAGCGGGCCCCGCGCGGCGTGACCGTCATCAGCGGATGCAGCGCGAAGCCGCCGCGCGGGCCGAGGACGTCCAGGCCTGTCGCGCCGGAGCAGTGGCCGAGGAGCACGCCGGGGGCGACCGAGGCGGCGGCGTCGGCGATCGCGGCGTCCGGGACGCAGAGCAGGGCGACGTCCGCGCCCGCGGCGTCCGCGCCGCGACCGAGCGGGCCGACCACCGCGTGGCCGGTCTCGCGCAGGGCGCCCGCAAGGGCCGTGCCCAGCCGGCCGCAGCCGACGATGGCGATCGTGAGGGGCATCTCGTTCCGGTTCCCTGGGGATACCGGTCAAGTCCGTTGGGGAGGGGTGGCTCCTGGTGCTGCGTCGTGGTCGTGGTCCGCCCCCGAAGGTGACGGCCTCGTCACGAACGGTAGCACCCGGCGCACGCGGGATAGCATCGGCCGCCGATGGCCACGCCGCAGAGCACCGAGGATCGCCGCGAGGCGCTCAAGCAGGTCTATCTCGTCGCGCGCACGTGCGCGCGCTGCCCCCAGCTCGCGCAGACCCGGACGCAGGTCGTCTTCGGGGCGGGGAACGCCGACGCGGACCTCATGTTCGTCGGCGAGGCGCCGGGCCGCGACGAGGACGAGCAGGGGCTGCCGTTCGTCGGGCGCTCCGGCCAGCTGCTGAACACGCTGCTCGGCGAGATCGGCCTGCAGCGCGACGACGTCTTCATCGCGAACGTGCTGAAGTGCCGCCCGCCGCAGAACCGCGATCCGCACCCCGAGGAGATCGAGCGCTGCAGCCCGTACCTCTGGCGCCAGCTCGAGCTGATCCAGCCGACGGTGGTCGTCACGCTCGGGAACTTCGCGACGAAGCTGCTGCGTGGCGACCCGGCCGGCATCCGTGCGATCCACGGGCGCGCCGAGGAACGGGTGCTCGGCCCGCGGCGCGTGCGGCTGTTCCCGGTCTACCACCCCGCCGCGGCGCTGCGTTCGACGGTCAACCTCGGCGAGCTGCGCGCGGACTTCGGGCGGATCCCGGAGCTCATCGCGCAGGGCGCGCCAGAGCAGCCCGAGCCGGTGGACCCCGCCGCCGAGCCGTCCGCCGAGGACGTGGCGGCCGCGCGCGCCGAGGCGGCGCAGACCGCGGGCACGCCCGCCGAGCCCGCCCCGCCGACCGATCAGCCGGCGCCGCCCGAGTCCCAGCTCGGGCTCTTCTGAGCGGCGCGCAGCGCCGCGAGCAGCGCGCGATTGCGCGTGCGGTCGCGCCCGGCGGCGGCCCGCAGGGCGAACGTCAGCGCCTGGGCGCGGTCGTCGCGCGCGAGCGCGCGGGCGCCCAGCGCGCGGCCGACGACGTCGCGCCGGCGCCGCGCCTGCAGCGCGAGCGCCTCGTCGGCGAACGCTGCGCGCGTGCTGTGCCCGCCGACGTGCATGAGCGCGATCTCGGGGTGCAGAACCGTCGGGATGCCCTGCGCGCCGGCGCGCAGGCAGAGGTCGAGGTCCTCGTAGAAGAGGAAGTGCCGAGCGTCGAAGGGCCCGAGGCCGCGCAGCAGGTCCGTGCGCGCGGCGACGCAGGCGGCGATCGCCCA